>JAEDIG010000070.1 GCA_016292545.1 Bacteroidaceae bacterium | reverse complement strand
GATATTTTGAACACCCTACCTTTCAGAACAAACAATCACTGCTGATACACAAATCGTTTGAACCCAACGAAAGTGTCCTTTTCCTCGTAGTATCTTGTGAAAGACAGCCCGGAGGGGATTGACAGGGGATTTGTGGCACCGATGAGGCTTTTGTGTTTTTTTAACGCGCCATGAATCCCGTTTGCTCCATTTTCTTTTGGCCTTTCGGTTTTTCTTTATAATTTTGTGGAGTCAATGAAGAGAACATATACCGTATGACCAACCCATTAGAACTGATACATACCTATTACCAGGGCCAGCCGGAACTGGAAAGTGTGCTTGTGGACCACAGCCGCATGGTGGCCGGGCGGGCCCTGGAGATTGTGAAGGGGCATCCCCGGTGGCGGGTGGACGAGGCTTTCGTATATGAGGCCGCCATGCTCCACGACATAGGCATCCTCTACACCGATGCGCCGGGCATCCACTGCCACGGCACGCACCCCTATCTGGCCCACGGCATACTGGGCGGCAACATCCTGCGCCACCACGGCCTGTGCCCCCACGCCAGGGTGGCCGAGCGGCACACGGGCACGGGGCTCACCGCCGTGCAGATAGCCCGGCGCGGACTGCCGCTGCCCCAGGTGGACCTCACCCCCCTGTCGCTGGAGGAGCAGATCGTGTGCTATGCCGACAAATTCTATTCCAAGTCGAGGCCCGGAGTGACGAAGACCCACGAGCAGGTGGAGCAGAGTCTGGCCAAGTTCGGACCCCATGGAGTGGCAATTTTCAGGCGTTGGAGTCAATTGTTTGAGCAGAAAGGCTGATAATTCGCCAAAAAGCAGTATCTTTGCACCCTCAAAACTAACAAGAACGCTTTTTGGCACATCATATATATATATCATAGTATCCAAATCCGAGTGAAGAAGAAGTTCCTGACTTTGCTGATGGTCCTGAGCACACTGACGGCGCTGATGGCGGCGCCGGGGAGAACCGCGCGGGGCCTGCAGCCGGACACCGACAGCATAGCCGCCGACAGTGTGGCACCACCAGACACCCTCAAGGCCGACTCTGTGCCCTTGAGGGCATACACCATCCTGCCCGACACCACGGAGCGCGACTCCGTGGCGGCCGACACCGTGAAGCGGAGCAACTCGGCGCTGGACATGCCCGTCACCTATTCGGCCCAGGACTCCATCACCTTTGACTATGGCAACATGAAGGCCACCCTCTTCGGCGACAGCAAGGTGAACTACCAGAACCTGGAGCTCACGGCCGACCGCATTGAGATGAGCATCGACAGCAGCCTGGTGCATGCCATGGGCACGGTGGACTCCACGGGGGCCGTGAAGGGGAAACCCGTGTTCAAGCAGGGCGATGACCAGTATGAACCCGACAAGATAGACTATAACTTCAAGACGGGAAAGGCGTTCATCTCGAACGTGTACACCGAACAGGGGGAGGGATTCATGCAGAGCGTGGACGGAAAGCGCGACTCCACGGGCGTGCTGTATGTGGAGAAGGCCAAGTATACCACCTGCAACGCCAAGCACCCCCATTTCTATCTGGCCCTCACGCGCGCCAAGGTGAGGCCCGGCGAGGAGGTCATCTTCGGGCCGGCCAACCTGTATGTGGAGGACGTGCCCCTGCCGCTGGCCATCCCCTATGGCTTCTTCCCCTTCACCAGCAGCTACAGCAGCGGCGTTATCATGCCCACCTACGGCGACGAGTCCACCCGCGGCTTCTATCTGCGCGACGGCGGCTACTACTTTGCCATCAGCGACAAGATGGACGCCACCGTGCTGGGCGAAATCTACACCAAGGGGTCGTGGGGACTGTCGGTGCAGAGCAACTATGTGAAGCGCTACCGCTTCAACGGCAATTTCCTGTTCAGCTACCAGGTGACCAAGGAGGGCGAGAAGAACATGCCCGACTACAGTGTGAGCAAGAGCTTCAAGCTCACGTGGAGCCACAGGCAGGACGCCAAGGCCAACCCCTCGCAGAGCTTCTCGGCCAGCGTGAACTTTGCCACGAGCAGCTATGAGCGCAACAACCTCACCAGCATGTACAACCCCGAAAGCCTGACCCAGAGCACACGAACGAGCAGTGTGTCGTACAGCAAGACATTCAACGACATCGGGCTCACGCTGAGCGGTACGTTCAACCTGAGCCAGAACATGCGCGACAGCTCCATCGCCCTCACCCTGCCCACGCTCAACATATCGCTCAACAAGTTCTACCCCCTGAAGCGGAAGAAGATGGCGGGAAAGGAACGGTGGTACGAGAAGATTTCGATGGCCTACACGGGCACGCTCACCAACAGCATCAACACCAAGGAGGACCTGCTCCTGAAAAGCAGCCTCATCAAGGACTGGAAGAACGGCATGCGCCACCAGGTGCCCGTCAACGCCACCTTCACCATCCTGGACTACATCAACGTGACGCCCAGCTTCTCGTTTACCGACCGCACGTACACCAACAAGATAATGCAGTCGTGGGACACCGAGCAGGGCGCCCTGCAGCGCGACACGCTCTATGGGTTCTACAATGTGTATAACTACAGCCTTTCGGTGAGCGCCAACACCAAGTTGTATGCCTTCTACACCCCGCTGCCATGGTTCGGCGGAAAGAAGATACAGACCATCCGCCACGTCATCACCCCCACCGTGGGATTCAGCTATGCGCCCGACTTCAGCCAGTCGCGCTTCGGCTTCTGGGACAGCTATGTGAAGACCGATGCCAACGGCAACGTGTCCACCGTGGTGTACTCGCCCTACAGCAGCGGTGCCTACGGAACGGCCCCGCAGGGAAAAACGGGAAGCATCAACATGGACCTCACCAACAACGTGGAGATGAAGGTGCGCTCCGACAAGGACAGCACGGGCTACCGCAAGATAAGCCTCATCGACGAACTGGGCGCCAGCATGAGCTACAACATGGCCGCCAAGAGCAAGCCATGGAGCGACCTGAACATGCGCATCCGACTGAAGCTGACCAAGAGCTACACCTTCTCGCTGAATGCCGTGTTTGCCACCTATGCCTATGCGCTCGACGAGAACGGAAGCGTGTATGTGAGCGACAAGACGGAGTATTCACAGGGCCGATTCGGCCGCTTCCAGGGCATGTCGCAGAACTTCTCCTATACATTGAACAACCAGACACTGCAGAAACTCTTCGGGGGCAAGAAGGGGGACGACGAGGCGAGGAACACCTCGGCCGACGACGAGGACGACGAGGACGACACGGACCCCAACATGCAGAACGTGGACCCCGACCGCCGCAAGGGGCGTGAGGGCACGGGCGAATCCAACTCCAAGAAGGTGGACGAGGACGGCTATCTGCAGTTCAGCCTGCCCTGGAGCTTCACGGTGAGCTACGGTGTGTCCATGAGGGAAAACACCTCGGCCAAGATAAACGTGAAGCGCATGCGCTACCCCTACAAGCTCACCCACACGATGAACTTCTCGGGCAACCTGCGCATATCCGAGGGCTGGAACATCAACTTCTCCTCGGGCTACGACTTCAACTACCACAAGCTGAGCATGACCACCCTGTCGCTCAGCCGCGACCTCCACTGTTTCGGCATGAGCTGCAGCGTGGTGCTGAGCCCCTACACCAGCTACAACTTCACCTTCTCGGCCAACGCCAGCACGCTCACCGACGCCCTGAAGTGGAAGAAGCAGAGCTCCTACAGCAGCAACATCGACTGGTATTGACCCGTCATGGCCTATACACGGCACTGTGCATATCATCATACAATAATAATATTAACAAAACATCCGCAAAACAAACAAAATGAAGAAAATCTTTTATCTCTGTTCCGTCCTGCTCGGAAGCGCATGGATGGCCTCGTGTGGCGAAAACGACAGGCATGAGCTCTGGGTGGCCTATCCCAACGGTTTGAGCACACTCTTTGCCGACGACACGCAGGACAGCATCGCCTTCTACACCTTCGACAGCTGGAAGGCCACGCCCATGGCATCGTGGATTTCCCTGAAGGGTGCCGGCAGCGGCAACATAGTGCACGACAACATGAAGCGCTACTACGTGTCCACTGAACTCACGATGGAGCGCAACACCACGGGCCACTCGCGCCTGGGCACCGTGATGGTGAACTCCTATGACTACGCGGCTTCCGGCATCTACCTGCAGCTGGGCACGCTCAACATCACCCATCCCCAATACACCATCAAACGCTATGTGCAGGGCACCTATCTGCCCGACTCCGTGGCCTATGCCATCAGCGACAGTGCCTTTGTGACCGCCGACTCCATCTGCTTCGACGTGCGCCAGCCCTGGACCCTCTCCTTCAAGAACGGCGAGCAGCCCCAGTGGGTGGCCCTTTCGGCCAGCAAAGGCTATGCCGGCAAGAACCAGGTGGACCTCACCTTTGAGGAAAACCCCGACACCACCGCACGCATCGCCACCCTTCTCCTGCAGAGCGGAAACATCTGCAACGAGATTGACATACGCCAGCTGGGCATGAAGGTGAAGACCGAGAAATGATGGACGAGGGGAAGTATACCAAATGGGTGGCCTGCTGGGGCAACGCCACCTCCATCACCGACCGCCGCGAGGCCGTGTATGCCAAGGACATCACGCTGCGCTATCCCGTGAGGATGTGTTTCAGCGGCGACCGCCTGCGCCTGCGCCTTTCCAATCTCACGGGCACGGAGCCCGTGTGCCTCACCCGAGTGTGGGTGGCCCGGTGCACGGAGCAGGGTGTTCGGACGAACGTGCCCGTCACCAGCGGGGGCAGCACGTGCATAACCGTTCCGCCAGGCCGGGAGGTGCAGACCGACGAGGTGCCCCTCCCCATCGCGGCGGGCGACATGCTGGAGGTGAGCATCTATCTGGGCGAGGTGACGCAGATGAATGCCGGCACCCTGATTACGGGGCCGCTGTCGCGCGGCTTCTTCGCGTATGGCGACTTTGCCGAAGCCGACACGCTGCCGCTCAGCCTCACGCGCAAGACCAACTGGTTCTACTTCCTCAACACCATCGACATACACACCCTGCCCGAAAACCGTGCCCTGGTGTGCTACGGCGATTCCATCACGGCCCAGAGCTGGCCCGACTATCTGTCGCTCCGCGCCTGGAAAAACGGCTGGCGCAGTGTGGCAGTCATCCGCCGTGCGGTCAGCGGCACGCGCATCCTCCGGCAGTATGACTGCATCACCTACCAGGCCTACGGGCTCAAGGGTTCGGTGCGGTTCCCCATAGAGATGAATGTGGCCGGTGCCTCGCACGTCATCATCCAGCATGGCATCAACGACATCATCCATCCCGTGGGCACCGATGTGAACCCCTTCCGTCCGTGGACCGACATGCCCTCGCTGCAGGACCTTGTGGAGGGCACCAGCCGCCTGTATGTGGACCATGCGCGCAGCCTGGGCCTGCAGGTGTGGAGCGGCACACTGCTGCCCATCTACGGGTGGCGCACCTATACGCCCGAGCGCGACGCCCTGCGCAGCGCCTTCAACCATTGGCTCCTCACATCGCCCCTCTTCGACGGCTGTGTGGACTTCGACCTGGCCGTGCGCCATCCCTCCCATCCCTCGGCCTTTGCCGAAGGCTTCGATTCGGGCGACCATCTCCACCCCAGCGAGCCGGCCTACAAGGCCATGGCCGATGCCGTGCCGGAAGAGCTGCTCAGGTGAGTGGGGAGTGGACAAAAAAAATCCTCAGTGCCGGTGTGGCGCTGAGGTTTTTGTTTCCCCGACCTGTACAGGTCGAATTCAATTCTTGTCTTCACCCATTTTCTTCAGGCCTTTCGGGGCCTCGGGCAGACCTTTGTAGCGCTTGTTCAATCCCTTCACCACCTCGTTGGTGATGTCATACTTGGGATTGGCGATGAGCAGGTTGTCGCCGGCCTTCACCAGTACGTAGTCATACTTCTTGGTCTTGTTGTATTGCTTCAGGAAGAGCTGGATGCTGTCGCGTGCTTCCTCGTTGATGCGTGCCTGCTCGGCGTTGAACTCGCTGTTCAGGCGTTCGGCAAGTGCCTGCAGGTCGTTCTGCTCCTGCTGCAGGTTGTTCTGGGCACGCTCCAGTTCGTCGCGTGTGGTGAAACCGTTGCCCTCATATTTCTTTTGGAAGGCCGACACGTGCTTCTCCAGTGTCTGCTGTTTTTGTGCCAGCGTGTTCTGGATGTTTGTGCCCTTGCGGGTGAGCACCTCGCTGTAGTCCTTGTAGAGCTGGTATTGGCTCATGAGCGTGTCCAGCTGGATGTAGGCGATGCTGAGCCCTGTGGGAGCGTTGTTGTCTTGTGGGGCATCAGCCTCTGCAGTTTGTTGCTTGCAACCAGTCAGCGTGAGTGCCAACGCGGCTACACATAGAAAAATTTTCTTCATCTTTTGTTGTATAATGTTTAAATTGTTCTTATGCCTGTTTTCTCCTTCTTTCTTCCACGCGATGGCTGTTGGGCCTGCGCTCCATGGCATCCATGCTTTGCACACAATGGATGCCGCGCTTTCTCATTGCCTTGCTGCCTCCGATATGGGTGCTGGAAAACTTGCCTCCGGGCACCAAAAGCATCTTTATACACAAAAGTGCCACCGAAATTGCAACAAAAATGAGTGTCAGTAATGCTAGTTTCAACATAATTTGCTATATTTGCGAGCGCAAAGTTATAACAAAAGCAAATAAGAACCAAATATTATGAGTAAAATTCAACTAAATCCTGCATGTGTGTTCGATTGTTTCGAACAGATAACCCGTGTGCCCCGTCCCTCCAAGAGGGAGGAAAAAATGATTGACTTCCTGCTCGACTACGGGCGGAAGCTGGGGCTGGACACCCGGAGGGACAGTGCAGGAAATGTGATTATCTGCAAGCCGGCCACACCGGGCATGGAAAACCGCAGGACGATTGTCCTGCAGAGCCACATGGACATGGTGTGCGAGAAGAACCAGGACGTGGAGTTCGATTTCGACAACGATGCCATCCAGACATGGATTGACGGCGAGTGGATGAAGGCCAAGGGCACCACACTGGGTGCGGATGACGGCATAGGAATGGCCATGGAGATGGCTGTGCTGGCTGCCACCGATCTGGTGCACGGTCCGGTGGAGTGTGTGTTCACACGCGACGAGGAAACGGGCCTTACGGGTGCCATGGGCATGGAACCGGGATTCATGAGCGGCGATATGCTTGTGAACCTGGACAGCGAGGACGAAGGGGAAATCTTTGTGAGCTGTGCGGGCGGATGCCGCACGGTGGCCACCATGAGCTACCGCCCTGTGCAGGTGCCCGAAGGCATGTTCTTTTTCCGCCTCAAGGTGTCGGGGCTGAGCGGCGGCCACAGTGGCGACGACATCGACAAGAAACGCGCCAATGCCAACAAGCTGCTGGCCCGCTTCCTGTTCCTCTGTCAGGAGAAGTACGACCTCCGTGTGGCCGACATCCAGGCCGGCGGACTCCATAATGCCATTCCCCGCGAGGCCACTTGCGTGTGTGCCATTCCCATGGCCTGCAAGGAATCCGTCACCGTAGACTGGAACATCTTTGCCAGCGAAGTAGAGGAGGAATACCACACCACGGAACCCACTGCCGAGTTCCTGCTGGAGAGCACCACACCCGTGAATGAAATCATGGATGCCGACACCAGCCGCCGTCTCATCTATGCCCTGCAGGCTGTGGACAACGGCGTGATGGCCTTCTGCCAGGACATAGAACTGGTGGAGACCAGCAGCAACCTGGCTTCTATCCGTCTGGACGCCGGGAAGCACCAGGTGGTGGTGAACAGCAGCCAGCGGAGCAGTTTGCTGAGTGCGCGTGTGAACATGGCCAACACGTTCAAGGCCGCCTTCGTCCTGGCCGGAGCCGAGGTGGAAGTGGGCGAGGGCTATCCCGGATGGAAGATGAATCCCGACAGCCAGCTGCTGCGCATAGCCGTGGAGCAGTACAAGCGGCTCTTTGGCAAGGAACCGCATGTGAGGGGCATTCATGCCGGGCTGGAATGCGGCCTGTTCAGCGAAAAGTATCCCGGCATGGACATGATCAGCTTTGGCCCCACGCTGAGAGGCGTACACAGCCCCGACGAGCGCTTGCTCATCCCCACTGTGGAAATGGTGTGGAACCATCTGCTGGCCATCCTGCGCAACGTGCCTGAGCATGAGGCATAAGGGTTTCATCCTGCCGGCTGTGGCCCTGCTGGCGATGACGGCATCCTGCGACGACTACGACTCGTGGACCACATCGCCTTCGGCAACGCTCGCCTTCAGCACCGACACGGTGGCCTTCGACACGCTCATCTCCACTGTGCCCAGCAGCACACGTATGCTGGTGGCATATAACCGTGGCGACAAGGGGCTGCGCATCAGCCGGGTGCATCTGGCGGGTGGCTCCGACAGCCATTTCAGGGCCAATGTGGACGGACAGCCGCTTGTCGGAGGCACGGGCGGCGATTTTGAAATCCGAAGGAAGGACAGCCTTGTCGTCAGGCTGGAATGCACGCTCCCCGAAACGGGCGCAGCCGTCCCGCAGACGTATGCCGACCAGCTGGTCTTCACGCTGGAAAGCGGCATCGAGCAGTCTGTGACTTTGGAGGCCAGTGCCCAGGACGCATGGTTCGTCAGAGGGATGCGGATAGAGAGGGATTCCGTCTTCCGCACAGACAAGCCATACGTGGTGCACGACTCGCTGGTGGTGGCTTCCGGGGCCACGCTGACCTTGCCCGCGGGGTGCATCCTGATGTTTCATGAAAAGGCGGGAATCGATGTGTATGGAAGGCTGATGGCCCTGGGCACACTGGATGCCCCCGTGGTGATGCGGGGCGACCGCACGGACCTCATGTTCGACTATCTGCCCTACGACAATACGCCGGGGCGATGGGAAGGACTGTGGTTCCACACGGGCAGCCAGGGCAACGTGATGCAGCATTGCGACCTTCACAGCGGCAACTATGGCATTCGCTGCGACAGCACGGACCTGTCCGCCCTGGTGTTGCAGATGGAGAACAGCATTGTCCACAACGTGAGGGGCGACGGGCTGCACATGGAGCATTCCTGTGCCGAGGTGGCCAACACGCAGGTGAGCAACACACAGGGCACCACCGTCTATCTGCACGGAGGCTCCTACAGCTTTGTGCATTGCACCTTTGCCCAGTTCTATCCCTTCAGTGCCGACCGCGGTTCGGCTGTGTTCCTGGCCAACGACATCGACGGACGCTACCTGCATCTCCACAATGCATGGTCCAGCAACTGTGTGGCCACGGGCTACGGCGATGATGTAATCTATGGTTCCATCATCGAGGGGCAGGATTATGTGTGCGACTACCTGTTCGACCATTGTTTCCTGACCACACCTGAGGTGAAGGACGACGGACGCTATGTGGACAACGTGTGGGACAACGATGACCTGCCCGTGAGCGGCGGTGACAATTTCCTGCGTTTCGACACGGACAATTTCCTCTACGACTTCACGCCCGACTCCCTCAGTGCCATCCGCAACATGGCCGGCCCTGCAGCAGCCGCACTTTATCCGTTCGACCGCTTGGGACGGAGCCGCATGGCCGACGACGCCCCCGATGCAGGATGCTACGAATATCTACCCGAAACCCCGGAGAGCAGATGAAGACCATATTGATTGTGGTGGGAAAAACCACCGATCCGCATTTTGTGGCCGGCATAGAGGGCTATGTGAAGCGCATCCGGCACTATATGCCCTTTGACATTGAAGTGGTGCCCGAACTGAAAGGAGCCAGGAACCTGAGCGAAAGCGAGCAGAAGGAGCGCGAGGCAGAGATGCTGCGCAAGGTGCTGGCTCCCGGCGACCATGTGGTGCTGCTCGACGAGCACGGACAGTCGTTCACCAGCATGGAGTATGCCCGCTGGATGCAGAAGCGCATGGCGGCCTCGCCTCGGCGGCTTGTGTTTGTGGTGGGCGGCCCCTATGGCTTTGCCCCGTGCATCCACCAGCTGGCACAGGAAGAACTGAGCTTGTCCAAGATGACCCTGAGCCACCAGATGATCCGCCTGTTCTTTGTGGAGCAGGTGTACAGGGCCATGACCATCCTCAACGGAGAACCTTATCATCACGAATGAGATTTCGACCATAAACAAGAACAACAACGGATATAATTTAAAGAAAAAGACAAGAATATGCTAAGCGTAGAAGAACTGAACGACAGACTCATTGATCTGTCATTTGCCGAGGATATCGGCGACGGAGACCATACCACACTCTGCTGCATCCCCGACACGGAGATGGGCGAGAGCAAGTTGCTCATCAAGGAAGAAGGCGTGTTTGCCGGCGTGGAGATTGCCAAGCAGGTGTTTCATCGTTTCGACCCCGAGATGCAGGTGGAGGTGTATATCCAGGACGGTGCCCACGTGGTGCCCGGCGACATTGTGATGAGCGTGAAGGGTAAGGTGCAGAGCCTGCTGCAGACAGAACGCCTGATGCTCAACATCCTGCAGCGCATGAGCGGCATTGCCACCATGACACACAAGTATCAGCAGGCACTCATCGATGCCGGCACCAAGACACGTGTGCTCGACACCCGCAAGACCACTCCCGGCATGCGCATGCTCGAGAAGGAGGCCGTGAAAATCGGCGGCGGCATGAACCACCGCATCGGACTGTTCGACATGATTCTGCTCAAGGACAACCACATCGACTTCTGCGGTGGTGTGCACAATGCCATCAGCAGGGCCAAGGCATATTGCAAGGCAAAGGGAAAGGACCTGAAGATAGAGTGCGAGGTGCGCAACTGGAAGGAACTGGACGAGGCGCTGGCCGAGGGATGCGACCGCATCATGTTTGACAACTTCACGCCCGAGGACACGGAGAAGGCCGTGCGCATCGTGGCCGGACGGGCCGAGACGGAATCATCGGGCGGCATCACCTTCGACACCATGATCCCCTATGCCAAGGCGGGGGTGGACTTCATTTCCTTTGGCGCGCTCACCCACAGTGTGAAGGGCCTCGACATGAGCTTCAAGGCAGCCGGGAGCGACAAACTGGTTATCAAATAGGCGATATGGGAGGAATGGAGATGAAAAGGAATATGTTGAGGCTTTCCTTCCTTGTGCTGGCTGCCCTTGCGGGCCGCCTGTCGGCAGAGGCTTGCACCAATCTGATTGTGGGGAAGAAGGCCAGCACGGACGGCAGTGTCATTGTGTCCTACAGCTGCGACGACTATGGTGCATTCGGTTTCATGAACTGGCAACCCGGCGGCCGCCATGCCAAGGGGGAGATGCGTCCGCTCTACCATTACGAAAGCAACAACTATCTGGGAGAAATACCCGAGGCCGGGATTACCTATGATGTGATTGGCCTGATGAACGAGCATCAGCTCACCATCCACGAAACCACGTTCGGGGGCAGGGAAGAGCTGGTGGACACGGCCGGGCTGATTGACTATGGGAGTCTGATGTATGTGACCCTGCAGCGCGCCCGCAATGCACGCGAAGCCCTGAAAGTAATGACATCGCTGGTGGAGGAATATGGCTATGCCAGCGAAGGGGAAAGCTTTACCATCGCCGACCCCAACGAGGTGTGGATAATGGACATGATTGGCAAGGGACCCGGCCGGAAGGGTGCCGTGTGGGTGGCCATGCGTGTGCCCGATGACTGCATCTGTGCACATGCCAACCAGTCGCGCATCCGCCAGTTCCCGCTCAAGGACAAGGACAACTGCATCTATGCCAAGGATGTGATTTCGCTTGCCCGCGAGAAGGGCTTCTTCCAGGGAAAGGACGAAGAGTTCTCGTTCCAGGCCGCATACGCGCCTGCCGATTTCGGTGCCATGCGTTTCTGCGAGGCACGTGTGTGGAGCTTCTTCAACCGCTGGGCAGCCGAGCCCATGGAGCCCTATCTCGACTATGCCATGGGCAAGAATGCCGACAACCCCATGCCGCTGTGGGTGAAGCCCCGCAAGCCCCTGAGCGTGCAGGATGTGAAGGACATGATGCGCGACCACTATGAGGGAACCCCCCTGGAGATACAGAGCGACCTGGGCATGGGACCCTGGGAGATGCCCTACCGCCCCACGCCGCTTTCGTTCGAGGTGGATGGGAAGAAATACTTCAACGAGCGTCCCATAAGCACACAGCAGACTGCCAACTACTATGTGTCGCAGATGCGTTCGTGGCTGCCCGACTATCTGGGCGGAATCGTATGGTTTGGCAATGACGATGCCAACACCACTTCGCCCACACCCGTCTATTTCTGCACACAGGGTGCGCCTGAGTGTTACAGCCCCCAGACGGCCGATGCCTTCAACTTCAGTTTCCGCTCGGCCTACTGGGTGTGCAACTGGGTGAGCAACATGGTGTATTACCGCTACAGCACGCTCTTCCCCGAACTGCAGGCCTTGCGCGACCA
>JAEDIG010000069.1 GCA_016292545.1 Bacteroidaceae bacterium | reverse complement strand
TCGCAGTCCTTCAGGGGAGAATAGAAGTTGCGCATCACATTGCGCAGGATGGGCAGGGTCTTCTCCTCGTGTACCACATCGAGCAGCGGGGCGTCGTATTCGTCAATGAGGATGACCACCTGCTTCCCCGTCTGCATGTAGGCAGCTTGGATTAATGCCGTAAGGCGGTCGTTATTGTCCGTTGCCGGATGGACGATGCCATACTGCCCCTCATACTCAGCAAGGCGGTTCCCCAGGTACCGTTCCAGCTGGTCCTTTTCCATGTGTTTGCCGGATGCCATGCTGAACCGCAGCACGGGGTATTCCACCCATTCCGTCTCCAGCCGTTCAATGGCCAGCCCCTTGAACAGTTCCTTCTTTCCCTCGAAATAGGCCTGAAGTGTAGACACTAGCAACGACTTGCCGAACCGCCGGGGACGGCTCAGGAAGATGTAGTTGCTGAGGTGGGTCATGTTCCAGATGTACGCAGTCTTGTCCACATAGAGGCAATTCTCCTTGATGAGTTTCTCAAATGTCTGTATGCCTACGGGCAGTCGCTTCAGTTCCTTCATATCTGTTTCCTTTTTGATGCGTTTTGCGCATATTCCTTTGCAAAGCTACGCTTTTATTCCGAGATGGGCAAGGAATGGGTGGAAAATTTAGATTGCATAGCTAATCGAAGGAAAAAGGGAGTTCCTGCTGGGGACTGCCCAGAAGGTTGAAGGTGCGGCGATGGTAGGGGCTGGTTCCATACTGACGGATGGCCTGACGATGCTTGGCTGTGGGATAGCCCTTGTTCCCGTCCCAGTCGTATTGCGGATATTCGCGTGCAAGGGTGTGCATGTAATCGTCGCGATAGGTCTTGGCCAGGATGCTGGCTGCCGCAATGGAGAGATACTTGCCGTCGCCCTTCACAATGGTCTGATAGGGCAATGTGCCATAAGGCTTGAAACGGTTGCCATCGACGATAATGGCCTGCGGACGTACGGAAAGGGCATCCAAGGCCCTGTGCATGGCCAGGATGCTGGCATTGAGGATGTTCATGCGGTCGATTTCTTCGGGAAGCACCTCGCCCACCGCCCAGGCAACGGCATCGTGCTCTATCACCTGCCGCAAGGCATAGCGACGACGCTCGGACAACTGCTTGGAGTCGTTGAGCTCTGCGTTCCGATAATCGGGAGGAAGGATGACAGCCGCAGCAAACACACTGCCTGCCAGACAGCCGCGGCCAGCCTCATCACATCCGGCCTCCACCATTGCCTCGAAATAATGGTTCTGCAACATAGCCACACTACTGAAACATCGTTGACACCCGCTCCACGCCCTCCACCAGGGCATCCACCTCGGCCTGTGTGTTGTAGAGCGCAAAAGAAGCACGCACTGTGCCCAGAATACCCAACCTGTGCATCAGGGGTTCGGCACAATGATGTCCTGTGCGCACAGCTATGCCCAGACGATCGAGCAATGTGCCCATATCAAGATGATGGATGTTGCCCACCAGAAACGACACCACGGCATCCTTGGGCTGGGCCGTGCCGAAGATGCGGGCCTGCGGTATGGCAGACAGGCGTTCCATGCAGTAGCGGGTAAGATGTTGCTCATGGGCGGAGATGTTGTCCATCCCCAAACGCTCCAGATACTGGATGGCTGTGGCCAGTCCGTGAGTGGCCACATAGTCGGGCGTGCCGGCCTCGAACTTGAAAGGCAGATGACCGAAGGTGGTTTTCTCAAAGCTGACGGTCTCTATCATCTCGCCCCCTCCCTGATAGGGGGGCATGCGATCGAGCAAGTCGGCCTTGCCATAGAGCACGCCAATGCCCGTGGGGCCATACATCTTGTGGCCGCTGAAGACAAAGAAATCGCAGTCCATCGCCTGCACATCCACCTTGAAATGAGGGGCACTCTGTGCTCCGTCCACCATCACAGGCACTCCATGTGCATGGGACATCTCCACAATGCGCTCCACAGGATTCACCGTGCCCAGCACATTGCTCACATGAGCAATGCTCACAAGCCGTGTTCTGGCATTGAACAGACACTCCAGCTCGTCCAGCTGGAGCACGCCCTCGTCGGACATAGGCACCACACGCAGCACAATGCCCTTGCGGGCGGCCTGAATCTGCCAGGGCACAATGTTGGAATGGTGTTCCATGACAGACACAATCACCTCATCGCCTTCCTTCATGAAAGCCTCGCAGAAAGAGGAGGCCACAAGGTTGAGACCCTCGGTGGTGCCACGGGTGAAGATGATTTCATCGGTGGAACGGGCATTGATGAAACGGCGCACCGTCTCACGTGCCTGTTCGTGAAGATCGGTGGCCTGCTGTGACAGGAAGTGGACACCGCGATGGACATTGGCGTTCACATTGAGATATTCCTCACGCATGGCATCCAGCACACACAGGGGTTTCTGTGTGGTGGCAGCATTGTCGAGATAGACCAGCGGACGGTTGTAGACCGTGCGTGAGAGTATGGGGAAGTCCTGACGGACATTTGCTAATAGGTCCATTGTCTTGGGATTTGAATATTGGGGAATCACTTGCAAAGCCTGCATCCTTCACACCGGCCCAGTTCGCCACGGAAACGCTTCTCCACCAGATGATGGAGGCGGTCCTGGAGTGGCTCCAGCTTCATGGTGTCGATGACCTCGCCCACAAAGGCAAACTTGAGCAACAGCTGTGCCTCCTGCCGGGAGATGCCACGCTGCTGCATGTAGAAGAGAGCGGCCTCGTCAATCTGGCCCACCGTGGAGCCATGGCTGCACTTCACATCGTCGGCATATATTTCCAACATGGGCTGGGTGTACATGCGTGCCTGACGTGTGGCACAGATATTCTGGTTGCGCTCCACCGAGATGGTCTGCTGTGCATCGGGCCTCACCAGCACCCGACCTGCAAAGGCACCCGTGGCCTCATGGTCGAGCACATATTTGTAGAGCACATTGCTGCTGCAACGGCCCACCCTGTGGTCGATGAGTACATTGTTGTCGACATGCTGGGTGTGGTCGGCAATCACACAGCCGCCCATGTCGCACGAGGCATTCTCGCCACAAAAGACCAGATCGGTGCGGTTGCGGGTGGTGCCTCCCATCAGCGTAATGGCATTGTGGCACACATGGCTGGATGCCTCCTGGCGGATGTACAGGTTGCTCAAGCGGGTGTTCTTGGCATGCGTCTCCTCCAGACAATAGAGGTCGAGCGAGGCACGCTCACCCACAAACGCTTCTATCACCTGAGTGGTGAGGAAATGGCGGTCGTCGGCCGCATGGTCGCAAAAAAGCAACTTCACAGCGGCACCCTCCTCCACGACAATGAGCACACGGCGGTTGACCATAAGGTCGACATCGGCACGGAGGATATTGACCACCTGTACGGGACGTTCCACCTGCACCCCCTTGGGCACATACACCAACAGGCCATCCTGGGCAAACAGGGTGTTGAGCGCAGTGACGCTATCCTCACCCGTTGAAGCCAGCCGGCCATAGCAACGGTCCATCAAGGAGGGGAAACGAACGGACGCCTCGCGAAGCGAACCCACCACCACGCCCTCGGGAAGAGGAGCCCTGGGGGTGAGGCGCGAATAGAAGACATCGTTCACCACAAAGAAGAGCGAAGTGCTGAGGTTGGGCACATCGCAACGGAAAGCATCATAGGGATTCACGGGAATGTCGATGCGGCCCAGATTGAGCCCATAGTCGGGCGCAAAGAGCGAAGCCACATCGGTATACTTGTAGCGTTCCTCCTTCGTCGTGGGGAAACCCTGGCGCACAAAATCATCAAAGGCCGCGGCACGCAAGGCGTTCATTGCAGGTGCCGAATGTCGGTCGATAAGGGTAGCCGACTGCCTGAACAGGTCGATATACTGCTGGTTGCTCTGCATCACAGTTCCTCTCTAATCCATTCAAAACCTCTTTTCTCTATTTCCAGTGCCAGCTGCGGGCCATCCGTGCGCACGATGCGCCCGTTCATGAGCACATGCACCACATCGGGCTTCAGATAGTCGAGCAAGCGCTGATAATGCGTAATCACGATGGCGGAGGTCTCGGACGTGCGCAGCTTGTTGAAGCCCTCGGCCACCACACGCAGCGCATCCACATCGAGTCCGGAGTCCGTTTCGTCGAGTATGCTCAACTTGGGTTCAAGCATGGCCATCTGGAAAATCTCGTTGCGCTTTTTCTCGCCTCCGCTAAACCCTTCGTTCACACTACGGCTGGCCAGTTTGTTGTCGAGCTCCACAATCTTGCGTTTCTCACGCATCAGTTTCAGGAAATCACCCGCTGCCATCGGTTCCAGCCCCTGATACTTGCGCCGGGCATTAAGGGCAGCACGCATGAAATTGACCATGCTCACGCCAGGAATCTCCACCGGCTGCTGAAAACTGAGGAAGATGCCTTCGTGGGCGCGTTCCTCGGGTTTCAGGGCAAGCAGGTCCTTGCCATTGAACAGAATCTGGCCCTGGGTGACAGTATAGGACGGATGGCCCACAATGACATTGCTAAGGGTGCTCTTTCCTGCACCGTTCTGGCCCATCAGGGCATGCACCTCTCCTTCGCGCACGGTAAGGTTGATGCCCTTCAATATTTCCTTGCCATTGATGCTGGCATGCAAATCTATGATTTCTAACATATCTCTGTTCTACATTAATTAATATATATAGGTCAGCCCACAGAGCCCTCCAGACTCACTCCCAGCAGTTTCTGCGCCTCCACGGCAAACTCCATCGGCAGTTTGTTGAGCACATCCTTGGCATAGCCATTGACGATGAGCCCCACAGCATCCTCGGTGGAGATGCCCCGCTGGTTGCAATAGAACAACTGGTCCTCGCTTATCTTGCTGGTGGTGGCTTCGTGCTCCACCACAGCCGAATCGTTTTTCACATCCATGTAGGGGAAAGTGTGGGCACCGCAATGGCTGCCCAGCAGCAGGGAGTCGCAGCTGCTGTAGTTGCGGGCACCTTCGGCCGCAGGGGCGATACGCACCAGGCCACGGTAGGAGTTCTGGCTCTTGCCTGCCGAGATGCCCTTGCTGATGATGGTGCTGCGGGTGTTGGCTCCCAGATGAATCATCTTGGTGCCCGTGTCGGCCTGCTGGTGGTGGTTGGTCACAGCTACGCTGTAGAACTCAGCCTGGCTGCCGTCGCCCTGCAACACACAGCTGGGATATTTCCAGGTGATGGCGCTTCCCGTCTCCACCTGTGTCCAGCTGAGCCGGCTGTTGCGTCCCCGCAGAAGGCCACGCTTGGTGACAAGATTGAGCACGCCTCCCCGCCCCTCGGCATCACCGGGATACCAGTTCTGAACCGTGCTGTACTTCACCTCGGCATTCTCGCATACCACAATCTCCACAATGGCGGCATGAAGCTGGTTCTCGTCGCGCATGGGAGCCGTGCAACCTTCCAGATACGACACGTAAGCATCATCATCGCACACGATGAGTGTGCGCTCAAACTGACCCGTGCCACGGGCGTTGATGCGGAAATAGGTGCTCAGTTCCATCGGACAGCGCACGCCCTTGGGGATATACACGAAACTGCCATCGCTGAAGACGGCAGAGTTGAGGGCGGCATAGAAATTATCCTTGTAGGGTACCACGGAGCCCAGATAACGGCGCACCAGATCGGGATGTTCCCTCACGGCTTCGCTGATGCTGCAAAAGATGATGCCTTTTTCATGGAGTTTCTCACGGAAAGTGGTCTTCACGCTCACCGAATCCATCACGGCATCCACGGCCAGACCGCTCAATGCCATGCGTTCCTCCAGAGGAATGCCCAGCTTGTCGAAGGTCTTCACCAATTCAGGGTCCAGTTCCTTCTTCGTATCGTCGTTCTTGCGAACCGTAGGGTCGGCATAATAGGAAATGGCCTGATAGTCCACCTCCGGCATCTGCAAGTGGCCCCATGTGGGAGCCTCCAGAGTAGTCCAGTGGCGATAGGCCTTAAGGCGGAAGTCGAGGAGCCACTCGGGCTCACCCTTCTTCTGCGAAATCAGGCGCACCACCTCTTCCGACAAGCCTTTCTCAATGATGTCGGTATGCACATCGGTGGTGAAGCCATATTCATATTTCTTGTCAGCTACCTGACGTATGTAACTATTCTTCTCTTCCATTTTCCATCAAAGCGGAATATAAGGCCTCGGGAGCGGCCTTCATCACGCCACACAGCACGGACTGCTGCATTGTGGTGGCACTGATGACACCAGCTGAGGCAAACGCCCACACCACGGCACCAACAATGAGGTGGAACTTCACAAAGCAAAGCAATGCGCCCAGCATACTGTTGATAGTGCCCAGTACAAAAAGCTTGTCGAGGATGGTGTTCAACACCTCGCCCACCAGACTCAGCACCGTAGGCACTGCCACCCATATCAGCACAAAGGCAATCAGATTGGCCATTGTGGTGTGGTCGCCCAGGTGAGGCGCTATGGCCTCACCGAGCATCATATAGAACATCTTGGCCACTATCAGGCCCACAAAGAAGGCTACCAGCGACACGAGTTGCCTGACGCAACCCAGCTGCCACCCTCTGATGGCGCCAACGACCAGAATGGCCAGCATTATCCAGTCAATCGTTAGCATCACAACTTGGCCTTAACCTCGATTTCTGCAAAGGTTTCGATGATGTCGCCCTCACGCAGGTCGTTGTAGTTGACCAGCGACAAGCCACATTCGAAATTGGTGGACACCTCCTTCACATCGTCCTTGAAACGCTTGAGGGCATTGATTTCGCCCGTGAACACCACGATACCGTCGCGTACCACACGTGCCTTGTCGCTGCGATGCACCTTTCCGTCGATGACGTATGCACCAGCCACCGTGCCCACCTTGCTGATATGGTAGACCTGACGCACTTCCACCTGAGCGGTAACCTCTTCCTTGATTTCGGGAGAAAGCATGCCTTCCATGGCATCCTTCACTTCCTCAATGGCATCATAGATGACACTGTAGGTGCGGATGTCCACGCCTTCCTGTTCGGCCAGTTTGCGGGCCGAAGCCGACGGGCGTACCTGGAAGGCCACGATGATGGCATCGGAGGCTGCTGCCAGATTCACATCGTTCTCGCTGATCTGGCCCACGGCTTTCTGGATGACATTGACCTGTATCTTCTCGGTAGAGAGCTTGATGAGCGAATCGCTGAGTGCCTCGATAGAACCGTCCACATCGCCTTTGACAATGAGGTTGAGCTCCTGGAAGTCGCCCAGTGCAATGCGGCGGCCGATTTCGTTGAGGTCGACACGCTTCATCGTGCGCAGACCCTGCTCGCGGGCCAGCTGTTCGCGTTTGCCAGCAATCTCACGTGCTTCCTGGTCGGTGTCCATCACATGGAACGAGTCACCGGCCTGGGGCGCACCGTTCAGGCCAAGGATAGTGGCTGCCTGCGACGGACCAATCTCCGTAATGCGATGACCGCGCTCGTCGAGCATGGCCTTCACACGTCCATAGTTGGTACCGGCCAGCATGATGTCGCCCACATGCAGGGTGCCGTTGCTCACCAGCACGGTGGCCACATAGCCACGTCCCTTGTCGAGCGACGACTCGATGATGGTGCCGGTAGCCTTACGGTTGGGATTGGCCTTGAGGTCGAGCATCTCGGCCTCAAGCAGCACTTTCTCCAGCAGCTCATCCACACCGATACCCTTCTTGGCACTGATGTCCTGACTCTGGTACTTGCCACCCCAGTCCTCCACAAGGAAGTTCATCTGAGCCAGTCCTTCCTTGATTTTCTCAGGATTGGCTGTAGGCTTGTCTATCTTGTTGATGGCAAATACAATAGGCACATTGGCTGCCACGGCATGGTTGATGGCCTCCTTGGTCTGGGGCATGATGTCATCGTCGGCAGCCACAATGATGATGGCAATGTCGGTGACCTGGGCTCCACGGGCACGCATGGCCGTGAAGGCTTCATGACCAGGCGTATCGAGGAAGGTGACATGGCGGCCATCGGGCAGGCTCACGTTGTAGGCACCGATGTGCTGGGTGATGCCACCCGCCTCACCGGCAATCACATTGGTCTGGCGGATATAGTCGAGCAACGAGGTCTTGCCATGGTCCACATGGCCCATCACCGTGACGATGGGGGCACGGGGCTGCAGGTCTTCCTCGTCGTCCTCCACCTCATTGACAGCCGCACTCACTTCTGCGCTCACATATTCGGTTTGGAAACCAAACTCGTCGGCAATCAGATTGATGGTCTCAGCATCCATGCGCTGGTTGATGCTGACCATAATGCCCACACTCATGCAGGTGGCAATAACCTGTGTCACAGGCACGTTCATCATCGTAGCCAGTTCGTTGGCCGTAACGAATTCTGTCAGTTTCAGCACCTTGCTTTCTGCTGCTTCTGCCTGTATCTCCTCCTCCATGCCTGCACGGATGGCTTCGCGCTTCTCGCGACGATACTTGGCACCCTTGCCCATCTTGTTCGACTTGTTGGTGAGGCGTGCCAGGGTCTCGCGAACCTGCTTTGCCACCTCCTCGTCGCTCACCTCGGCGGGCTGCACTGCCTGCTTGGGCTGGTTTTTGTGTTTCTGCTTGTTCTTGCCGCCATTGCCCTGGTTGTTGCCGTTAGACGACTGACGGTTCTTTTGCCCGCCACCGCCGTTGTTCTGCATCTGGCTGGCCACGGCATTCACGTCAACACGTTCCTTGCCGATACGCTGGCGTTTCTTCTGGCCACCGCCCTGCTGGCCACCTGTCTGGTTGCCGTTGCGGTTCTTCTCTTCCCTTTCGCGACGCTTTTCCTCCTTGCTCTTCTTCTTGGGGCGCGTGCTTTGGTTGATAGCGGAGAGGTCTATATGACCCTTGACAGTCAGGCCCGGAGCCGCCTGCGGATCTATGTTAAGACGGAACACGCCATCCACCTCTGTGCCGATAGCCGGTTTTTCTTTTCGTGGTGTTGATGGTTTCTTTTCAGCCTTGGCATTGTCGTCGCCGGCCGCAGGCTTTTCCGTAGCTACCACTTTCTCCGGTTCCACCTTTTCTGTCTTGTGCGTGTTTTCTTCCACAGTTTTCTGCACTGTTTGTTCTTTTGGTGTTGGTGTTAAGTTCTCTATCACGGGTTTGGGCGCATTCAGGTCGATGCGGCCCACCACCTTGGGTCCCTCCACCTTGGGTGTCTCTATCACCTCCGCCTTCTCCGAACGGGCACGCTCGGCCCGCCTTGAACGCGAAGAATCCCGTTTGCCCCGGCTCTGTTCCTGACGTTGGCGGATGAGCTGTGCGGCCTCGGTGCGCAACCCCTTGTCCCGATTGAACTCCTTGAGCAGTATCTCATACTGTTCTTCGGTAATCTTGGTGTTGGGATTGGCCTCTATGCCTTCAAAACCCTTTTTCTGTAGCACTTCCACTACAGTCTGCAAACCCACGTTGCATTCTTTCGTTACTTTGTTCAGTCTTATACTCATTGAATCCCTCCTCTGTTTTTATTGTTCTTCCGTTTCTGGGTTCTCTGTCTCTGTTGTTTCTACAGTCTCGTCCACATTCTCTGCAGGTTCTGCAGTTTCCTGGGCTTCGGTCTCCTGTTCGCCGCCGTCTGCCACATTCTCGTTTTCAAACTCTGCCGCCAGAATCTGGAGCACATCATCGATGGTTTCCTCTTCCACGTCAACACGGCGTATCAGCTCGTCGCGGCTGGCCGACAGCACCTCGCGGGCTGTGTTGAAGCCGGCATTCTTGAACTCATTGATAATCCATTCCTCCACCACATCGGCAAACTGGTCGAGGTTCACATCATCGATACCGGCATCGTCGGTGTCGCGGTATACATCGATGGTATACTCGGTGAGCATGCTGGCCAGCTTGATGTTGAGGCCGCCCTTGCCAATGGCCAGAGAAACCTGGTCGGGATCAAGATACACCTCGGCACGGCGCTCATCCTCGTGGAGCACCACATTGTTGATGCGGGCAGGACCCAGGGCACGGACAATGAAAAGCTGGGGATTGGATGTCCAGTTGATGACGTCGATGTTCTCGTTGTGCATCTCGCGCACGATGCCATGCACACGGCTTCCACGCACACCCACACACGCACCCACCGGGTCAATACGGTCGTCATAGCTCTCAACGGCCACCTTTGCACGCTCACCAGGAATGCGAGCCACCTTGTGAATGGTGATGAGTCCGTCCTGGATTTCGGGCACCTCTGCCTCAAGCATGCGCTGAAGGAACATGGGATCGGTGCGGCTCACGATAATCTTGGGTGCGCCATTGGAGTTGTCCACACGCTGAATGACGGCACGGGTGGTTTCGCCCTTGTGGAAAAAGTCGCCGGGAATCTGTTCGGTACGGGGAAGTATGAGCTCGTTGTTGGCCTCATCAATGAGCAGTGCCTCGCGCTTCCACGACTGGTACACCTCGGCACTGATTACATCGCCCACACGGTCCTTGTACTGGTTGTAGAGCGAGTCGTGCTCCAGTTCCAGAATGCGGCTGGCCAGTGTCTGACGCAGCGTGAGGATGGCACGACGGCCAAACTCGCTGAACTGCACCAGCTGGCTCACTTCCTCGCCCATCTCATAGTCGGGCTCTATGCTGCGTGCCTCCGAAAGGGAAATCTCCATATTGGGGTCCTTCACCTCGCCATCGGCCACTACCTTGCGGTTGCGGTAGATTTCAAAGTCGCCCTTGTCGGGGTTCACAATCACGTCGTAGTTCTCATCGCTGCCGTAGGTCTTAGCGATTACGCTGCGGAAGCATTCCTCAAGCACGCTCATCAGGGTGGCGCGGTCGATGTTCTTATTCTCCTTGAATTCTGCAAAGGAGTCAATCAGGTTGACTGTTCCAGTTGTCTTTGTTGCCATTTTATATTGTTTTTTTTATTATCGGGAAAAAATCGGGCAGGCCTTCACACCTTAATCAGGTATTTGGTGTACGCCACCTCGTCGTATCTGAAGCGCGTGGGCACCTCCTGGAGCACAGGGCGTTTCTTGCCCTCCTCCTTCACTTTCTGCATCACGCCTATCTCAAAGCCTTCGTCGTCGGCCGCCAGCAGGGTGCCATGCAGACGGCGTCCGTCGAGCGTCTGTGTCTCCACGGCCTGACCTATGTGAATCTCATACTGTCGTTGCACACGGAACGGCTGACCCAGTCCTGCGCTTCCCACCTCCAGCTCATAGTCCTCTTCCTCACGGCTAATCTGCGACTCGATGTAGCGGCTCAAGTCGGCACAATCTTCAATCCACACTCCTTCGGCATGATCGATTACCACTACGATACGATCGTCTGCACTTACACTCAGGTCCACCAGGAAATATTCCTTTCCGGCCAACCACTCCTCAACGGCTTTTTGTACTGCGTTCTTATCTACCATGTTGTTCAAAAGTGTTATAAAGCAAAGTGAGGAACTTGCGCCCCTCACTTCATCACGTTGCAAAGTTAGTGATTATTTATGAATTAGCGGGTATCATCCGCCAATTATTTTTCATTTTGCACCAAAAAAACTTATTTTTGGGGCAAACACCATAGCCAAAACAGCCCGACAACCATCAAAACCACCACTGCCATGGCCATAATGGTCCACATAAAACGCTGATTGTCCTTGCGCACATCTCGTCTTCTCATACTCGTTTTTTATATTAGTTTAACATTCCAAAGTGTTATTCCCCCCTATGGGCGGGGTTTCAGCAAGTCTTCCATCTCCTGCGGACTGGCCAGCAACGCCGCGGCCTTTTCCACACATTTGTCCTGCGACAACTGCTGACGCACGGCTCCCTTCTGGTAGAAATAGCGGCAAGCCAACTCCTCGCAGACAATGGGCTCCAGCAGGGGACGGAACTTCTCCAAATCGGTCTTCAAATCGGTTTTCAACTTGGCCTGCAACGCATCCAGTTCGGGACCCACCGTGTCGAGATAGCCTTCTCGCTGCATCATGTCGCGCAGCATACGCACAAGGCTGTCGCTCCGGCGGTTGTAGGTGAAGCCCGACTGGCTGATATAATCCACAAAACCAGCATATTCCTGATCGGTGATGTGGAGCAGCGAGTCGGTGCCCACCTCGGGAACAGGATGCCTGCACACATAATCGGTGGCAAAGTCAAAGAACTCATCGCTGGCCGAGAGGTCGTAGAGCAAGGTGGGCAAGCTGTCGGGCATCACCTCCACATCGGGTTTGATGCCGCCTCCGTCGCGCACCTCTCTCCCACCCTGTGTGTGGAACACATGGGTCAGGCTGTCGGGTACGATGCCCACAGAGCCATCGGGATTCAGATGACGGTAGTCATAGGCCTGTATGCAACGGCCGCTGGGGATATAATAGCGGCTGGTGGTTATCTTCAAGTTGGTGCGGTATGGCAGGTCGCGTATGGCCTGCACAAGTCCCTTGCCATAGGTGCGTGTGCCCATGACCACCGCACGGTCCATGTCCTGCAGGCTGCCGCTTACAATCTCGGCCGAGGAAGCCGTGCCTCCGTCCACCAGCACCACCATGGGCATCACGGTGTCCACAGGTTCCACCACCGAGTAA
>JAEDIG010000197.1 GCA_016292545.1 Bacteroidaceae bacterium | reverse complement strand
CTCGCGCCTTTGTGGTGGTGACCGATGCCTATGACACCTTCGGAGAAGGCTGGAAGCCCCTGCCCTCCAAGGGCGACATCATCCCCGAATAACCCCCTTCACTCAATCCTTAAAGAAATTCAGACCATCATGCAATACAACGCACTCATCCCGATACTACTGTTTTTTCTCGCCATACAGCCGTCATCGGCCCGCAACTACACATTGCGTCCGCAGGGAAAAGCCGACCGCACAGCCGAGGTCATAGCCATCATCGACCGGATGCGGCGAGGCGACTCGCTCATCCTGGAACAGGGCGAATACCATTTCCATGACACGGCTGCACGCCCCCTGGAGCTCTATCCCTCCAACAATACCGGGGGCATGAAGCATGTGGTCTTCCCCATCGTGGACAAGCGTGGCATCACCATCGACGGACGCGGGTCCACACTGGTTTTCTATGGGAAGGCCTTCCCCTTTGCACTCCTGCAGAGCAGGCGGATATGCCTGAAAAACTTCACCATCACCACCCGCTACCCCTCGGCCATCCAGTTCCGTATGACCGAGAAGCGGGCCGACGGTTTCCAGGTCCGGTTAGGGGATGACACGGATTTCCGCACCGACGAGGAGGGAAACATACACTTCTCCACCGGAGGCACCGATGTGCGCACCAACGACGGGCGTATCTCGGTGCATGCCATCGACCATCTCTCCATCTGCTACCTGATGACCCCGCTCTCGGCCGGCGACAAGAATGAGTTCCCTGCCGGATTCATGGGCATAAAAGGACATGCCGTGGATGCCCACACGCTGGACTGCCAGTACTATGGCGACCCTCACCCCAAGAGCATCCTCTCGCCCTTCAGTGTGGGAGAGCGCGTGGTGCTCAATCTGGCCGAAAAGCGCCGCCAGATAGCCTGCTTCATGGATGGGAGCGAGGATGTATGCGTCAGCGGCGTGAAGGTGCGCCGCTTCGGAGGCATGGCGTTTGTGGCCCAGCGCAGTGGCGATATTGACTACGACCGCATCGACGTGTGGCCGGCAGCAGGGGAGGACGTTTCTGTGACGGCCGACATATTCCAGTGTATCAACTGCTACGGCCATGTGTCCATCACCAATACACGGGCCGGACATTCGCTGGACGATGCCATCAATGTGCACGGCAACTACCTGCGGGTGGAGCAGGCACAGGGGCACACGCTCCAGCTGCGTGCCTGCCACCTGCAGCACGAGCGTTTCTTTCCCTATCGGCCGGGCGACAGTCTGGAGATAGTGGATTCCCACACACGCCGTCTGCTGGCCAAGGCGCGTGTCCGGCGCATGATTCCCTCGGAGGAGGATGGCTTCCTGTGCCAGGTGGAGGTCAGGGAAACCGTAGACACCATTCCCGCAGGAGCACTGGTGGAGAACATCACCCTCTGTCCGGATGTGACCATCAAGGGATGCCGTCTGTCTCATTTTCCGCACATAAGGCTCTCGGGACGCGGACTCATGAGGGTGGAGGACAACGACATCAGCCACTGCTACAAAGCACTGATGGGCAACGACCTGGCGGAATACTGGTACGAGGCAGGCAGGCTGTCCACGCTCATCATCCGCAACAACCGTTTCCGCAGCTGCACGGCATTGGGAGGCAACTGTGTGATGTCGTTTGGTGTGTCGGGATGGGGAGCCGATGCACCCAAAATCCACGGCCGTGTGGTGCTGGAGGGCAACACCTACGAGGACTGCCCCTTGCGTTATCAGGCCGAGGGCGTACAGGAACTGACCGACCGGGACAATGACAACAATCAACCATTATAGCGACATGACAGCAGAAGACACCTATGTAAGCGAGATGGACAAGGCCTTCATGCAGAGAGCCATAGACCTCAGTATTGAGAATGTCGATGGCGGAGGCGGTCCCTTTGGAGCCGTAATCGTCAGAGACGGCGAAATCATTGCCACAGGCGTGAACCGCGTGACAGCCAACAACGACCCCACGGCCCATGCCGAGGTGGATGCCATCAGGGCGGCATGCAGCAAGGTGGCCAGCTTCAAGCTCACCGGCTGCACCATCTACACCAGCTGCGAGCCCTGCCCCATGTGCCTCAGCGCCATCTATTGGGCCGGCATCAGCCGCATCTTCTATGGCAACACCAAGGAGGATGCCGAGGCCATCCATTTCGGGGACAAGTTCATCTATGAGGAGATTGACCGTGAGCCATCCAGCCGCTCCATCCCCACCCGGATGATGATGAGGGAACAGGCCTTGAGGGCCTTCCGTGCCTGGGAGGCAAAGGCGGACAGGGTTGAATACTAAAGGGAGTGCCTTGATGTGCTTGCTCATGATGTGAAAAGTCTTTGTGTAGGCATTTATCTGTTTATGCGTCTCCTGCCGTATATCCGGCTCTCCAACAGTGCAAAGTTACGACAAGGTTTCCGTTCCTGCAAGAGGTTTCCGACCTGGCGCCG
>JAEDIG010000196.1 GCA_016292545.1 Bacteroidaceae bacterium | reverse complement strand
ATGCCGACACGGTGAACGTGGACGAAAACATCGGCCACACCGCGCTCCACAAGGTCATCGTGGTGTATCGCGGTGTGGACATGGTGATGTGCGAGGAGGTGCAGGCGTTATAGCTGGATGGTGTACATCACGAAGGAGTGAGGCTTCACCTCCACCGTCATTTTCTTGCTCACTGTTACCTCCTCCTTCAGGGGTGCGATGGGCTGTACATCAAAGTTGTTCTCCTGTTCGGGCTCTCCTGCGAGCGTTGTCTTTATGGCGTTCTTTGGTAATCCGGAGAAGCGGGAGAGGTTGATGGTTACCTTGCAGGCATCTGCGGCAGCGTTGCACACCTTCACAAAGAGCTGGCGCGTCTTGGTGTTGAGCACCACCGACTGCTCCTGCATGTTGGTTTTCTCCCTGCTGAAGGTCACGCAGTTGCCATAGTAATAGTTGCCCGACGATTGCCCGAACATCTGCTGCACATAGTAGCTGCAGGTGAGGAAGGGACGCTCGTTGTCGAAATAGATGAGGTCGGGATTCCAGTTTGTGGCGTTCTTGCGGGCAAAGAGGGGTGCATAGCTGGTCATGCAAACGATGTCGGCATTGCGCTCCACATGGAGCAGATAGAGGGCCTCGGCCAGGGCATCGCGCATCTTCTTGTCCTTTGAGGCATACTCGCCCAGGTAGACCTTGGTCTTTCCATCGCGGGGGTAATTGTCATATTGGCGACTGGTTTCGAAATAGGTGTGTGGCTCATAGTAATGCTCGTCCAGAATGGGCATGTCCAGTTCGCGCGCCAGCTTCCATCCCTCTTCATAATCGGGGTTGCCGGGATGGGAACCGGGGCCGGCTGTGCCCACAATCACTATCTCGGGATGCTTCTCCATAATCCTCTTATACATGTATTTGAAGCGTTCCACAAATTCGGGGGAAATCTTCTCCTCGTTGCCGATGCCCAGATATTTCAGACCGAAAGGTTTGGGATGGCCGGCAGCGGCGCGCACCTTTCCCCATTTTGTCGTCTCGTCCCCGTTGGCCCATTCTATGAGGTCGAGGGCATCCTGCACCCATTCGTCCATCTCCTGCATGGGCACCACATCCTGTGCCTGTGTGGGCCACAGACCCCAGCCGCCGTTGGCTCCCTGGCAACTTACACCACAGGGAAGAATGGGCACGGGTTGCATGCCCATGTCCTCACACAGCTGGAAATATTCCTGGTAGCCCAGCCCCATCGACTGATGGTATCCCCATGTGTTCTTGAGCGGGCGGCGTTGTTCCTTGGGGCCGATGGTGGTTTTCCAGCGGTAGGTGTTCCAGAAACCGTCGCCACCGCCGTGCACCACACATCCGCCGGGGAAGCGCATGAACTTGGGATGCAGGGCTTCGAGGGCCTCAGCCAGGTCTTTGCGCAGGCCGTGTCCCTTGTAGGTGTCCTGTGGCATGAGCGAGAGCTGGTCCACATCCATCACGCCAAGGGTGAGCACCAGCACGCGCAGGGCTGCATGCTGGCAGTCGGCGTTGGACTGGAGTGTGGCTGCGTATGAGGTCCATTGCTTACCGGTGATGGTGAGCGTGGTTTCGGCCAATACCTTTTCCTGCTTGCCAGGCTCAACGAGCACCACTCTCACCTGCTTGTCCTTGCCGTCCACATTGCGGGCAAAGAAGGAGAAGTCATAGCGGGCATCCTTCTTCACGCTGATGCCGTCGAAACCATTGTTCTCCAGTCCGAATCCTTTCCATCCGTTGTAGTCCTGATATTCCTTCACACGCTCAACGGTGAGCCGCATGTAGTTGATGTTGTTGGGATGGATGGGGTCCTGCTGCAGCGCCTGTGCCAAGCCGAGCGAGTGGCCGGGGCGGCATACACGCCAGGCTGTGCCTGGTCCCCATCCGTCGCGTTCGGCCAGATTGAATTCAAAAGAGCCGTTCTGCAGCAGCTCGGCATAGAGCCCCCCATCGGCAGCGGAGCTGATATCCTCAAAGAAGATACCCACCAGTTCGTCACTAATTTGTTTTCCTCCGGCAGGTGCCTTCATGTTTTTCTGTGCCTGCGCCGTCAGTGTTCCTGCTGCGAGCATCAGGACAAGCATTTTTTTTGGTAACTTCATGTTCTTTTATTGGTTTTGGTTTGTTTACAGACTTTCCGGGTGTGATTAGATGGTACGGATTCGGGATTCTGGCACAAAGTTAACGAATTTCGGGCATAAATCAGGGGGTATCCCCAGAAAAAATGTGTTTCTTTGTACTTTTAAGGGCGAAAGTGGCCATGGCAAGGAAAAAGTGGAACATCCTCATGACCTATGAGAACGATTTCTCAAAACATGCACCTGCTGGCGAAGTGCCGCGCATACGAATGATCTGGCATGGCATTACCAGCCAATAGGCCAAGGAGAACCATAAGTTTATTCAACTTTCGCAAGTTCAAATGATTTGTGTATCAGCAGTGATTGTTTGTTC
>JAEDIG010000068.1 GCA_016292545.1 Bacteroidaceae bacterium | reverse complement strand
TGTTGCCCAGGCGCTTATAAATAAGGCTGAAATAAAAGACTGCGTATTTTAGGTAGGCAAAAAACTGGATGCCTGTGAAAAAAATACGCCGTAGAATTTTGCCAGTTCAGTGGAAATCCCTAACTTTGCCCCCAATATCAACGTACTTATTGTATAATATGAACAAGGTAATGCTTATCGGCAATGTAGGTCTGGAGCCCGAAGTGCGGTATGTAGACGCTGGCGTGTGTGTGGCACGTGTGAGACTGGCCACCACGGAAAGGGGCTACACATTGCCCAATGGCACCCAGGTGCCGGAACGGACAGAGTGGCACGATGTCGTGTTTTGGCGGCGATTGGCCGAAACGGTAGAAAAATACGTGCATACAGGGGACAAACTCTATGTGGAGGGAAAGATAACTTCGCGAAGGTATGACGACAAAAACGGTATCCGGCGCACTGTGGTGGAGATATGGGCCGAGTCAATGGAACTGCTTTCTCCGCGTCCCGCTTCTGCCCCGCAAGCAGAGCCCCAGCAACAGTAAGAACCATTGGCGAGCAATGGCAGACAGATGAAATACGAACTTAATTTTCTTTGAATTGGACATAAACCCTCTTTTATATGGCCTTCAGGAATCGCTGGAAGCCATCACATACAGTATGCCGACATTGGGCGGATGGATTGCGCTGGCCACAGCCGTGGCGCTGCTCCTTTGTTCCGCTTTCGTGTCTGCTTCTGAAATTGCTTTCTTTAGTCTTTCTCCCGCCGACCTCAACGAGGTGGAGAGTTGCAAACATCCTTCAGATTCCAGAATCCTGGACCTGCGCGACCATAACGAGCGCCTGCTGGCCACCATTCTTATCAGCAACAACCTGGTGAACGTGGCCATTATCATGCTGCTCAATTATTTCTTCATGCAGCTGGTGGATTTTGGCACGGCCCAGTGGATGGAGTTCCTTTTCATGACCGTGCTGCTGACCTTCCTGCTGCTGCTTTTCGGGGAGATTGCACCCAAGATATACAGTGCCCACCATACGCTGGCCTTCTGCAGGTTTGCAGCTCCGGCCCTGACGGTGCTCAATAAGGTGTGGTACCCCCTGAGTACGGTGCTGATACGCAGCAAGGTGGTCACCGAAAGACTTATCAGCCACGACACACAGGCGCTCACGGTGGATGACTTGGAGAAGGCCATGGAACTGACCGACAAGAAGGACATTGCACAGGAGAGTAGCATGCTTCAGGGAATTATCCGCTTCGGGGGCGAAATGGCACGCGAGGTGATGACCCCGCGAATGGATCTTGTGGATCTGGAAATCAGCACCCCTTATTCCGAGGTGCTGCAATGTATTGTCACCAACAACTACAGCCGCATCCCTGTGTATCAGGGCACGCAGGACAACATCAAGGGCGTGCTCTATACCAAGGACCTGCTGCCTCATCTGGGAAAACCTGCCAATTTCCGTTGGCAGAGCCTTATCCGTCCGCCCTATTTCGTTCCGGAGACCAAGATGATTGACGACCTCCTGCGCGAGTTCCAGACCAACAAGGTGCATATTGCCATTGTGGTGGACGAGTTTGGAGGCACGAGCGGCATTGTGACAATGGAGGACATCATAGAGGAAATCGTGGGCGAAATCAACGATGAATACGATGAGGAGGAACGTTGTTATGTGCGTCTCAACCAGAATACGTATGTCTTTGAGGCCAAGACCCTGCTCACGGATTTCTCGCGTATACTGGAAATCGATGATGACTTTTTTGAGGATGTAGAGGGAGAGGCCGAAACACTGGCCGGCCTCCTCCTGGAAATCAAGGGCGAGTTCCCCACGCTCGATGAAAAGATAAGCTACAAGAATTTTGTATTCCAAGTGGTGGAACTGGACGAACGCCGTATTGTAAAAATCAAGGTGATTGTGGGGAAGGCAGACAAGTGATGCTGCCCTCCACTTCTGAAACAAACTGCATAAGCGCCGCTCCGGGATCGGGGTGGCGCATAAAGTGTTCACCCATCAGGAATCCCCGGTAGCCGGCTTCCCTGAGGGTGGCTACAGTCTGTGCCGAGCCTATGCCGCTCTCGCTCACCCACACTTGGCCTGCGGGCAGACGTCTTGCCATGGCAAGCGAATGGTGCACGTCGGTGACAAAGGTGCCCAGATGGCGGTTGTTCACACCCATCATGTCCGGCTCGCAGCAGGCATAGTCCAGTTCGTCCTCTCCGTGTAGCTCCAGCAGCACTTCCAGCTTCAGTTGGTGTGCGGTGTGGACAAGCGATTCGCACACCTGTTTCTGCAGGTCGGCGGCTATCAGCAGCACCGCGTCTGCTCCTATGGCTTTGGCCTGGAACAGCTGGTATTCGTCGATGATGAATTCCTTGCGCAGCAGGGGCATGTCCACAAGAGGCCTGACAGCGCGCACAAAGTCCATGCTGCCTCCAAAATACTTTTCATCGGTGAGGATGCTTGCAGCGCTGGCTCCGCCCCGTTGGTAGGCCGTTACCACATCCTCCGGGCGTGCATCCTGGTGAATCCATCCTTTGGAAGGCGATTTGCGCTTGAACTCGGCAATGATGCCGCTGCACGACTCGCATAGTGCCTGGCGCATGCTTCGCCTTGCTCCCTGCTGCTCCATGATTTGTTCCACCAGGGCATAGAGGCAGGAGGGTGGAACCAATGTCTTCTCTTGCTCCACTTCCTTTTTTTTCCATGCCACGATTTCCTGTAATATGTCCATGATGCCTATCTGTTTATCCAGTTTTCGATGATTTTTGCCCCATCGGGGGTGAGCACACTCTCGGGATGGTATTGGATGCCCCGGATATCGAGGTCGCGATGGCGTATCGACATGATGCAACCGTCGGGCGACAGGCTTGTCACCTGCAGGCATGGGGGCAGGTTTTCGCCCTTCACCGCCCATGAGTGATAGCGGCCCACTTGCAGCGTCTGGGGAAGCCTCTCAAACAGATAGTCGGGCTCTACCTGCCGGCTTTCAGTTGCCACTCCATGGTACACCTGACTTAGGTTGACCAGTTCTCCGCCGAAATGTTCGCCGATGGCCTGATGGCCCAGACAGATGCCCAGAATGGGCTTGTGGGCTGCATAGCAGGCCAGCACGTCCATCAGCAGGCCGGCTTCCGAGGGAATGCCGGGACCCGGGCTCAGGATAATCTTGTCGAAGGCTTGCAGGGTGTCCATCGTAAACTTGTCGTTTCGGACCACGTGTGTGTCGGCTCCCAGTTCCCTCACCAGATGGTGGAGGTTATAGGTGAAGCTGTCGTAGTTGTCGATGATGACTATTTTCTTCTTCTTCTCCATGTTTCTTCTCCTTTCTTGCTTTACAGTTTTTCTGCCATTTCTATGGCATGGCGCAGGGCACCCAGTTTGTTGTTCACTTCCTGCAGCTCGTATTCTTCGTCGCTCTTGGCCACGATGCCGCCCCCGGCCTGGAACCACAGCTCGCCTCCGCGGCTCACGAACGTGCGGATGGTGATGGCCTGATTGAGCGACCCGTTGAGTCCGATGTAGCCGATGCAGCCGCCGTAGGCACCGCGGTTGTGCGGCTCGTATGCGCTGATGAGCTGCATGGCTCTCACCTTTGGCGCACCGCTGAGCGTGCCTGCGGGAAAGGTGTCGATGAATGTCTTGATGGGGCTTGCTCCGTCGTCAAGCCGGCCGCTGACACGGCTCACCAGATGGATGACATGGCTGTAGTATTGCAGCTCCTTATAGGAAACCACCTTCACGTTGTGGCAGTTGCGGCTCAGGTCGTTGCGCGCCAGGTCTACGAGCATCACATGCTCGGCATTTTCCTTGGGGTCGTTGCGCAGATATTCGGCTCCTTGCTGGTCGGCTTCTGCATCGCCTGTGCGCCGGGTGGTTCCGGCAATGGGATCGATATAGGCGGTCTTCCCTTCTATGCGGCAATGGGTTTCGGGCGATGAACCGAAGATGCGGAAGCCGCCCATGTCGAAATAGAACAGATAGGGCGACGGGTTGATGCTGCGCAGGGCGCGATAGAGTTTGAAGTCGTCGCCTTCGTATGCCTGTATGAATCGCCTCGACAGTACAATCTGGAACACGTCGCCCCGCAGGCAGTGCTTGATGCCCCGCCTGATATTGGCCTTGTGCTCTTCGTCGGTGAGGGTGGACGTGCAGGGGCCCACTGCACGGAACGGATAGGGGTTGATGTGGACGCGTGCCATCATCTTCTGCAGATGGTCCAGCTCCTGTGCGCCTTCTTCCTCCTGCTGGCACATTGCGATAATGTGCATCAGATTGTTGTGGTGGTCGAAGATGATGATGTCCTTGAACAGCACATACAGGATGTCCGGCGCATCGTTTTCGTCCATGGTGCTGTCCTTCACATCGATGGGCTCGAAATAGCGCACGGCGTTGAAGGTGGTGTAGCCATAGAGTCCGCAGTACTGGCTGAGCGGTCCGTCGGTATGGAATGACTCCAGAAAGCTTTCGAGAACATGTGCTACGCTGGCTTCATCTCCTATGGTCACCTCCGTCTCGCTGCCTGTAGGGTATTTGCATACGGCCTTCCCATGGCCCACAGCCACGGAGGCAATGGGGTGGATGCCGATGAAGGAGCGTGCATTGGCAGCATCGTGATAGTCGGAACTTTCCATGAGGGCGCTCATGGCATACAGGTCTCTCAGTTTCATGTACACGCTCACGGGCGTATCCATGTCGGCCAGCACTGTCTTCGACACAGTGCGGTAGGCATATAATGGTGCTTGTTTCATTCCTTTGTCTTTTTGTCGTTTGTCTCTTTGCTTGCCATGTCGCTGTGGCTCAGGTATGTTTCAATGTCCTTGTCGCCTCTCCCGCTCACGGTGAGCACCACCACATCCTCTGGCTTGAATGCCAGTTTCCGCAGGGCGGCCACGGCGTGAGCGCTTTCAATGGCCGGTATGATGCCTTCCAGGCGGGTGAGTTCGTAGCCGGCCCGGATGGCCTCGTCGTCGTTGATGGCCAGTATCTGGGTCCGTCCGGTGGTGGCCAGATGGGCATGCATGGGGCCGATGCCCGGATAGTCGAGGCCGGCCGAGATGGTGAATGCCTCCTTTATCTGCCCATCGTCGTCCTGCATCACCAGGGTGCGCGCTCCGTGGATGATGCCTTCCGTGCCGCAGTGCATGGTGGCGGCTGTGTGGTCGGTGTGTATGCCGTGTCCGCCTGCCTCTGCCAGGCATATCCTTACGCGGTTGTCGTCAATGTAGTGCCAGATGGTGCCTGCTGCATTGCTGCCTCCTCCTACACAGGCTATCAGATAGTCGGGCCAGTTGCGTCCTTCCTTTTCCATGAGCTGTGTCTTCAGCTCTTCCGAGATGATGCTCTGCATGCGGGCCACGATTTCGGGATAGGGATGAGGCCCCATGGTGGAGCCCACGATGTAGAAGGTGTCCTTGGGATGGCTGCACCAGTCGCGTATGGCTTGCGAGCAGGCATCGCTCAGGGTCATGTTCCCGGTGGTCACAGGGTTTACTTTGGCTCCCAGCATCTTCATGCGCTCCACATTGGTGTGCTGGCGCTTCACGTCGGTGGCTCCCATGAATATCTCACATTCCATGTCCATGAGTGCACACACGGTGGCTGTGGCCACACCATGTTGTCCGGCACCCGTTTCCGCAATGATGCGCGTCTTGCCCATCATCTTGGCCATCAGTATCTGGCCCACGGTGTTGTTTATCTTGTGGGCCCCGGTGTGGTTCAGGTCCTCGCGCTTCAGATAGAGCTTGCATCCATAGCGTTTGCTCATTCGCTTGGCAAAGTAGAGTGGGGAAGGGCGGCCCACGTAGTCGCGCAGCAGCTGGCGGTACTGCTGCTGGAATTCCTCGCTTTCCAGTATGGGAAGGTAGGCCTTTTGCAGGTCGGTTACACAGCGGTGAAGAATCTCGGGCACGTATGCGCCTCCAAATTTTCCGTAGAAACCGTTTTCATCTATTCTGTAGTTCATTTCTGTTCTTTGATTTTGCGTTGTTGTGTGTATGGGGGGGGATTTATCGGTCCAGCGCCTCGAACAGTTTGTCGAGGGCTTCATTGGCATCCTTGCTTGTCTGGAGCAGACTCACGAACTTGCTGCCGATGATGGCACCGGCTGCATGTTGCTGGGCACTCTCCAGGGTCTGCCTGTTGCTGATGCCGAAGCCAATCATGCGCGGATTGTGGAGGTCCATCTTTTCGATGGCTTCAAAGTAGGCCAGCTTGGCGGCCCCGAACTGGTCTTGTGCACCGGTGATGCCGGCCGAACTGACCATGTAGATGAAACCGTCGGTGTGGGCGTCAATCTGGCGCACACGATCTTCTTCCGTTTCAGGGGTAATCATCATGATGATGCGCACGCCGTATCGGTCGGCTATGGGCTTCACCACCTCCATGTAGTCTTTGAAGGGAAGGTCGGGAATAATGGCTCCGCTCACGCCTGCCTGCTTGCAGTGCCGGCAAAAGCGTTCTATCCCAAAGTGCATCACCACGTTCAGGTAGCCCATCAGCACAAGTGGGATGTGCACCTGTTCCTTGATGGTTTCCAGCTGGCTGAACAGTAGGCTCAGGGTCATGCCGTTCCTCAGGGCCACGGTGCCGGCTTGCTGTATCACGGGCCCGTCGGCCAGCGGGTCGCTGAAGGGAATGCCCACTTCAATCATGTCTATGCCCCGCTGTTGCAGGGTGAGGATCACCTCGCCTGTCTTTTCCAGGGTGGGGCAGCCTGCGCAAAAGTAGAGCGACAGCAGTTTTCTTTCGCCCCGGTGGGCGAAGAGTGCGTTGATTCGGTTCATTGTAGTATCGTTCATATCGTTTCTTTATATATATATTAATGTATAGGGTTGGAGGTGGAGCGAGACAGGCGGCTGAGGAATACGGCCAGCCGTTGGGTGTCCTTGAGTCCGGGCTCCGTTTCAAAACGGGAGTTCAGGTCGATGCCTTCCATCAGAGGATGGACAAAGGAGGTTATCCGCTCTGCATCTTCTGGGCCGATGCCGCCGCTGAGCAGAAAAGGCGTGGGACCCTGATAGTGCCGGAGAATGTCCCAGTTGAACTGCCGCCCGCTGCCGCCTGCCTGCGTGCATCGGGTGTCGAAGAGCAACAGGTGGCACAGACCATGGTAGCGGGAGGCTGCCAGCAGTTCGTCCTTGCTGCTGATGCTTATGGCCTTGATGAGCAACAGTTGTGGGTATTCTGCCTTCAGCTTTTCCAGCAAGGCTGGCTCTTCCTTCCCGTGCAGTTGCACGGCATCCAGCCGGTGCAGTCTTGTGTAGGTGGCAATTTCCTCGGCTGATTGGTCTACAAACACGCCCACTCGCATCACGCCCTCGGTGCCGGGCAGCGAGGTGTGGCCCACAAAACGCGGGCTCCGGGGCCAGCAGATGAAGCCCATCATGTCTATTCCCAAGGCAGCCACCTCGCGTATGTTGTCGGCCTGCCGCATTCCGCATACCTTACATTTCATGGCCTGTCGTGTTTCGGGGTTGCGGCGTTGAGGGCGGCAAAGGTGCGGAAGGCCTCCAGTGCCCTTCCTTCTGTGAGGCTGTTGCGTGCGGTGTCCACACATTCTGGCAGGGGCTTCTGGAAATGCTCCAGTGCCTGTATGGCAAAGGCGGCATTAGCCACCACCACGTCCAGGCAACCCTGTGGAGCCGTGCTTTCCAGTACGGCGTCAAACAGAGCCTTGGCTTGCATGGCGGTGTCACCTCCGTGTATGTCGTTGGGATTCACTCGCTTGAATCCGATGTCTTCGGGTTTGAAGATACGCTCGTATTTGTTGGTGGTCACCTTGAACTCGCCTGTGAGCGAAATCTCGTCGTAGCCGTCTATGCTGTTCACAATCACGTAGTCTACATGGAGCCTGTGGTAGAGCTGGCTGTAGAGGCGCATCTGGTCCAGTGTGGCCACTCCCAGCATCTGGCAGGGTGGTGTGGCTGGATTGCAGATGGGACCCAGCAGGTTGAACACCGTTGGGAATGCCAGCTGGCTTCTCACCCCGGCCACGCTTTTCATGGCATTGGCAAACAGGCGTGCGTGCAGGTAGGCCACTCCCGACTGGTCGATGCTGCGCTGGAGCAGCTCGTTGTTGGCTGTGAACGTGATGCCGTGGTTTTCAATCACATTAGATGCCCCGCTCACGGATGTGGCAGAATAGTTGCCATGCTTGGCCACCTTGTATCCGGCCCCGGCCACCACAAAGCAGCTGGCTGTGCTTATGTTGAAGGTGTTCTTGCAGTCTCCCCCCGTGCCCACGATATCGATGAAGCGCGGATTGTTCAGGGTTACGTGGTTGCCTGTTTCCATCATGCCGTCTCTGAAGCCTAACAGTTCTTCCACGGTTGTACCTCTCAGGGCCAGGGCAGCCAGTAGTGCCGCCACTTGGGTGTCGGGGTATTGCCGGTTGGCAATGCCAATGAGGATGTTTCTTATTTCGCTGCGTGTGAGCATCTCGTGGCTCAGCACTTTCAATAGTTCTTTTTTCATCTTTGTATATTGTTTTTTCGGTTCCTTTCATGCAAAAAGGCCTGTCGTAAGTACGGCAGGCCTTTTTATGATATTATCTCATGTATCTATACGGCTGGGTAGCTCACGACTTTTTGAATCTTGAGTTACGCCACCACCAGAAGTTATTGATACAATTTGTTATCATATTTGCAGTTTTTTGTTGTTTGTTGTTGCAAAATTACACTGTTTTCTTATAACCACCAAATATTTTTCAAAAAAAAGTTTCATTTTCCCTTTATTCCGATTTTTTTCCTGACAATGTGTGCTGGTCACCCGGATGTATGGAAAAGAAAGCATTTCTTGAAAAAAATGTGGGTTTTATTTGGTCATGTCGAAAGAATGTCGTACCTTTGCATCGCAATTGAGAGACAAACCTCCGATTGATGGTTACATGGTGACTATAGTTCAGTTGGTTAGAGCGTCAGATTGTGGTTCTGAATGTCGTGGGTTCGAGTCCCACTAGTCACACATCCCCTCCCTCAGAATCCCCGGCTAATGATTTTTGTTAGTTGGGGATTCACTTTTTTATATATGTATAAGCATAAAATATAATCCCCTCCGCTTTCCTGTGTCTAGGAAATCCGGAGGGGAATGTGGGTCTTTATGTAGTAACCTTTATTTTACAGCAAACTTTTCTCCGCCTATCACGTAAATGCCCTTGGGCAGCTGTTGCTGGGCTTTGCCCACGGTGGTGCCGCGGAGCAGCAGGTTGCCGGCTGTGTCATAGACATCTACCTCGGTGCCTTCGGCACGCAGGCAGCTGATGCTTGTTTCCATGCCCTCGGTGCTGGTGATATGCCGTATCTGGAGCGTGGTGGCGGTAGTGCTCTGCTCGTCCCATGTGAATCCGCAACGGGTGGGAAGGAATGTTTTGTCCCCTTCCGTGCGCACAAGCACGCTTTGCAGGATATCGGTGTCCTGCAGGGCGGGAATGCCGTAGCGGCCGTCGGCCGTGATGGCCTGCCAGCTGCTGCTGAAGGTGACCTTGTTACCCTGCCCGTCGGCGAGGGTGGTGGGGAGGATGTCAATGCCGGTGCCGCTCACCTGGCTGCTTTTTATGCGCATGTATTGCTGGGTGGGGCTGAAGATGAGGTAGGAATGTCCTGCCTGCAGTCCCTTGTCCGTGCAGTCGGTGAAATAAAGATTGAGCACGTCGCCTTCCTGGCGGATGGCCGTGAATTCTTCGATGCGAACGTCCTGGGCTATGGTCTGGAGCTGGTCGGCCGTGAGGTCTACCGGCAGACAGATGGTGTTATAGCCCGCAAAGAGTGTACGGCCCAGCTGGAAGGGCTGTGTCTGCTGGGTGAATACGGAGGTGTCCAGCTGCTGGCCGCTGGTGAACAGATACTTTGTGGACTGTGCAAACGCGCTGACACTCATAGCGCCTAGCGCGAGCAAAGATAGGGTAAATTTCTTCATGTTGGATTGATTTTATTGTATTTCGCATGCAATATTACAAAAAATATTGGTAGGGAATGCTATATACAATGAATATTTAACTATTTTTAATGCGTCTAATTGGCGAGAATGTGCTATCTTCGCATCGCAAAACTGCATGAAGCATGATTACACTAAGAGAATTATACCGTATTGGGCTGGGCCCGAGCAGCAGCCACACCATGGGGCCGCGCAAGGCCGCTCTGCTTTTTCAAGAGCGTCATCCCGACGCAAGTAGTTATATCGTACACCTGTATGGCTCGCTGGCAGCCACGGGCAAGGGGCACATGACCGACAGGGCCATTCTGGACGTGCTGGGCAATGAGCGTACGGAGATTGTGTGGGAGCCAAAGGTGTTCCTGCCTTTCCATCCCAACGGCATGAAGTTCCGGGCTGTGATGCCCGACGGAACGCAATCGCCCGAATGGACCGTGTTCAGTGTGGGCGGCGGTGCGCTGGCCGAGGAGGGGAAGCCAGCTCTGGAACTGCCCGACATCTATGATATGCATTTTGCCACGGACATCCTTGAATGGTGTCAAAAGACGGGCAAGACCTACTGGGAATATGTGCAGGAATGCGAGGGACCCGAGATTTGGGATTTCCTCCGCGAGGTGTGGGATACGATGCGTGCGTCGGTTGAAAACGGACTTGAGCATGAAGAAGTGCTGCCCGGCCCTCTCAACCTGAGGCGGAAGGCCGTGTCCTATCTCACACGTGCCGAGGGCTATCAGGCAAGCATGAAGAGCCGTGGCCTGATTTTTGCGTATGCCCTTGCTGTGAGCGAAGAGAATGCATCGGGAGGCAAGATTGTAACCGCGCCCACATGCGGCAGTTGTGGCGTTTTGCCAGGTGTTCTCTATCATCTGTGGAAAAGCCGGCAGATAAGCGAGGCGCGCATCCTTCGTGCGCTGGCCACGGCCGGTCTGTTCGGCAATATCGTGAAGACCAATGCCAGCATCAGCGGGGCCGAGGTGGGATGCCAGGGAGAAGTGGGCGTGGCCTGTGCCATGGCTGCTGCAGCAGCCAGCCAGTTGTTTGGCGGCACGCCGGCCCAGATAGAATATGCTGCTGAGATGGGTCTGGAGCATCATCTGGGGCTCACTTGTGACCCCGTGTGCGGACTGGTGCAGATTCCCTGCATCGAGCGCAACGCCTATGCGGCTGCGCGTGCCATGGACGCCAATTCCTATGCCATGTTCACCGACGGACAGCATCGTGTGAGCTTCGACAAGGTGGTGGAGGTGATGAAGAACACCGGACACGACTTGCCCAGCCTCTACAAGGAAACCAGCGAGGGCGGTCTGGCCATGTCGGTGGAGCAGCCCTAGGCCATGCAGCAGACACTCGTAGACGGGGTGCTGGCTGCGGCAATGGGCCGCGGTGGCAATTATGCAGATATATTTGCGGAGGACACGCTCATACACAGTCTGGAACTTCAGGATGGGCGGGTGAGCCAGACGCGTCAGGTGTGCCTGCACGGTGCTGGCATCCGTGTGCTCAAGGGAGATGCCACGGGCTATGCCTATTCGATGGACCTCAGACGCAGGCCTTTGATGGATGCGGCGTGCTTTGCCGCTACCATTGGCGGCAGGGAATCCGTGCCTGTCATGCCCGCTGTGACGGGGGCGGACGACGAACTGCAGCTGCCCCCGACACAGTCGGTGGTATCTCCAGGGCGTGTGAGGGAACAGCTGCTGCAGGCCGATCAGATGGCCCGTGACCTGGATTCCAGAGTGGTGAGGGTGAAGGCTGCTGTGGCCACCAATTCGCGTCAGTTGTTTTTTGCCAATACCGAGGGCGTGTCGTATGCCGACTATCGCCCTTTCACCAGCATTGTGGTGAGGGTGGTGATGGAGAAGAACGGCCAGTCTCAGATGGGCTATTCAACCCGTCAGATGCAGTTGGAACCGTCGTTCATCACCGACGGGGTGATTCGCCAGGTGGTGGGTGAGGCTGTCAGCCGCACGGCCATCCTCTTTGATGCCATTCGTCCTGAAGGGGGCGAAATGCCCGTAGTGATGGCCGCAGGTGCCAGTGGAATCTTTATTCATGAAGCTATCGGACACGCCTTTGAGGCCGATTTCAACAGGTTGGGCACCAGCATCTTTTCGGGGCGCTTGGGTGAACGGGTGTGCGCTGCGGACATATCCATTGTGGACGACGGCTCTCTGGCGGGCGATGCGGGCTTCCTGCGCTGGGACGACGAGGGTGTGCAGCATCCCAGGACATTGTTGGTGGACAGGGGCATACTGAACAGCTACATGCACGACCGCATCAGTGCGGCTCATTACGGGGTGCCGCCCACGGGAAACGGACGGCGCGAGAGTTTCCGCTTTCCGCCGCAGCCACGCATGAGGTGTACGTATATGATGGCAGGCGAGGCCTCCCCCGATGACATCATCCGTTCGGTGAATAGGGGCATCTATGCCCAGACCTTTACCAACGGCCAGGTGCAGATAGGCGCGGGCGATTTCACCTTCTACATGAAGCAGGGTTATCTCATAGAGGACGGACGGCTGACAATTCCCATCCGCGATGTGAACATCATAGGGAACGGACCGCAGGCGCTGGCCGACATCCGCATGGTGGGCAATGACCTCAGGATCGACCACAGTGCCGGCATGTGTGGAAAGGGAGGACAGAGTGTGCCCGTGAGCCAGGGACTGCCCACGGTCCTGGTGAACCGGCTTGTAGTGGGTTGACAGAGAG
>JAEDIG010000067.1 GCA_016292545.1 Bacteroidaceae bacterium | reverse complement strand
ATCCTGGAGAAATGGAGTTGACCCTTGCCTTGCCCCGCAGTGTGACGGCAAGGGCATGAGTGAGGGCAGCAATGCCTCCCTTGGCTGCCGTGTAGCTCTCTGTCTGCGGCTGACTCATACGGTCTCGCGAGGACGAGATATTTACTATCGATGCTCCTTCGGCAAGATACGGCGCAAGAAGTTTGACAAGATAGAAAGGTGCAGTAACCCCGACTGCCAAGGCATACTGAAAATCTTCCCAAGTACATTCATCCAACCCCTTCATCAGAGGCAGGGCATTGTTGACGATGAAATCCACCTTGCCATACTTCCCGATTACTTCATCTGCAAAAGCTTCCAACACCTCCTTCTTGGATATGTCCCCAACGAAATGGTCGCCCTCACGCACATCAATGACCGCAACAGAAGCCCCTCTCTTTCGGAACTCCTCTGCGATGCATTTGCCGATGCCATGCGCACCGCCTGTGACAATGGCTACTTTATCCTTATGTTCCATCTTTTTTCTTTATAGTGCCAATGAATTCTATACTTTCTTTTGATATTATATGGATGCCCCCAGGGTAAATGCCTCTTTCAGGGCGTCGGTACTTTTTATGTCGCTCTTTTCTTTTACTCCTCTTACCAGTATCTTGCCACAGTCTTCAAAGTGGAAGAAGTTGACGCAAAGCCTAGTTTGCATGTCATCTTTTTGAATACAGGATTTGTCTTCTCTCTTGAAACAGGAATTACATCCTTTACAGGGATATACATGATAGTCCCTCACCGACACGAAGTCAACATTGTGCCTGGATGAAGCTCCTTGGGCAAACGATTCAGCCAACATTTCCGTGTTGCCTCCCTTTCGTGGGCTGCCTGATAATATTACGATGTTCATTGTATGTCTGATTTTGAAATGTATTCAGCATATCCTGCATTATGGGCAGTGCCTTAATCCGGCTGCTGCCCGTCGTGAGCCTTCCATGCACATTCGGTCAGCTTCATGCCGGTGAAGATGGCCTTGAAGGATGACTCTTCGGGTGAGCAGGCATAGATGCCGAAACGTATCTTACCGCCGCCTTGGTGCATGTGGCATACACGCATTTGGGTGAAGTGTTCTCCGTCCTGCGAGCACTCTATGCAATAGTCGTCCTCTCGGCGAGAGAGGCGATACCACATCGTCTTCACATTGGCGGGGATGGCTGTGGTGGCCCAGTCGGAATAGCCGTTGTTGGTGACCACGCTTCCCAAGTGCTGAAACTCCTCGTTCTCGTATTCCACACTGCCTTTCAGCCAGTTTTCGCTGTCGAGATACATCACGATGCCGCACTGGTCAAAGCGATGGTGGCTTTCGGTGAAGTCGGTCTTGACCACGAAACTGAAGAATTTCTCCTCAGTCTCCATCTGAAACACAGGAGCATTGTCGTTGCGGAAATTATAGTATGTACGTTGCCATAGGTCTGTGCCTGGTTTAGTCACTACTTCGATTGTGTCACCCTTTATGGCGCAACTCTCTGGTTGTCGCGTCCACTCGAAATCGTCGATATTCAGTGTCATAACCTTATTGTTTTGTTCTACGTTTTCTTGGCTTTTGCCATCGTTGTTGCCGCCGCATGCCGTCATCAATGCCAGCATTGCGAAAGGAATGATAAAGTTCTTCATTGCGAATATGATTTGATGTATTTTCATCTGTTTGTTGAATTATTCATGGTAAACCTTCTATCTTCCAAAGAATACCGAAGTCGAAGGCATGCCCCTCATCAAGACCCGTGCGGATAATCTCCACCACAAGTTGGTCCGGTGAGTTGTAGTAACTTTGTAGCTCCTCGTGTTTATATCCGATTTCGCGTTGCAGGAGCCGTCTCTGTTCTGCCAATGCCTGTATCATGGTGCAAAGTTACGAATAAGCGAGAGAAATGCCAAATGAAATTCGGAATTTCCGAGCGGGAGTAAGTAAGAGCGTAGCTCAAAGTTACGAATAAGCGAGAGAAATGCCAAATGAAATTCGGAATTTCCGGGCGGGAGTAAGTAAGAGCGTAGCTGACATGATAGTTGACAAGCAATACTACTTACTTTTCAAAGCAGATATACTTCATCTGCGATAGAAGATATACTTCTCGGGCAAAGTAAGTATATCTTCTCTGAAAAAGGGGTGTTTTATGAACTTCACCTAACGGAGGCTGATGTACCATTTTTTGGGTGTGATAACTTTTGTTCAGTTGTCTCTACCGGTCTTCCTTGCTTGTTCCAATAAACGCGTGTAGCATGAAATGATTGTTTCATGGTTTAAAATGATTGTATCATGGCATGAAACGACCATTTCATGCCATGATACAATTATCTTTGTGTAGATTGATGATCCTGGTTGATGAGCCAGAGGAACGTTTGTGATGTGAAATCTTTATTCCTCGCCTTTACGCCTGGACGCAAAGAACTCGTATGCCACCATCAGCACGATGAGGGCGATGCAGACCAGGCTCACCTGTTTCTGCACGAGGGTGTAGAAATAGGTGGAGCGGATGCGGTAGACTACATCGCCTGTGACGGTGGCCCTGAGGCTGTCGGCCAGATGGGGGCAGTCCTTGGCCAGTTTCTCATCGTAGCGCCATGAGCCAAGAGGCTCTTCCATGGTGATGGTGATGCCGTCGCGCGTGCGCACATCGGCAGGACGTCCGGCAAAGTAGAACAGCAGTCCCCAGCACATGGGCACCAGAATCAGAATGAGCATGCGCACGGTGATTCCGCGCTTGGAGAATTTCTTTTTCATTGCTTGCAAGATGGAGAGGTGGACAGGTTAGAGGCGGGGATAGCCCCATGCGTCGAGCACTTCGCCCCAATGCTCGCCCACCAGGCTCACGGTCCGCGGGTCATAGGCATACTTGTTCTTCTTGTATCCCTTTTTGCCGCCGATATATTTCTCGATGGCAGGCCGGGCTTCTTCCCATCCGGGGAGCGAAAGGTCGTGATAGATACGTTCTGTCATGCCCAGGGCATCCTGCTCTATGTCCTCGAAGCGTACCTCGAAGAGATTGCCTTCGGGAATGAAGCGCTTCTGCTCCTGATAGGCGTGGTAGAGGTCCATGTAGATGCGGAGGATGTTCTGCTCCATCTCTTCCTTGCTGATGGAGTGGAGTTCCAGGGGCTTGATGGTGTTGAGGAAGAAGTTGCGCGTGCTCTCAAACACAGTGTAGGGGTTGCGGATGAGATAGATGAACTTGGCATTGGGATAGAGTTCGGTGAGTGCCTTCACACGGCCTGTGTGGGGCGGGTTCTTGCTCAGGTACTGCGTGCCTCCGGTGTTCCACAGCGAGATGCGTACCAGTTTGTCGAACTCCTGCTTGAAGAGTGCCTCCTCCTGAGGCGTAATCTTGCTGAAGGTGAGATAGCGGTCGGCATATTCCTGCATCTTCTCGGGGAAGAACCAGAAATTGTAGTAGTTGATGGGGCAGGCGTTGTTGATGGCAAATTCCTCCTCCTGGGGCAGGTCGGGGGCCAGCTCCATGTTGTCGGTGGGTCGATGGTCGGGCATGAGCCATCCCATGGTGGGCTTGAAGAATCCCTGCAGGGCCATCACATAGTGGGGGAAGACGGTCTGGTAGGTGGTGGTGTAGCCGAAATGCTTGTCCTGTGCAAAGATGTTGTGGAGGAAGGTGGTGCCGCTCCGCCAATGGCCCAGAATGAAAAGGGGGTCATGTTCCGGCTTGGTGTGGGCCAGCAGTTTGCGGTATTTACGTTCTTGAAGCGGCACGCAAACGCTGAGCAGTCGGCACACGGCCTTTGTGAGCAGATACTTGGTGCGCTTCTCGGGGGCGATGTGCTGTCCACGGGTGACGGCCTTGAATGTCTGCCAGTCGGCTCCCACCAGGGTGTTGACCGGCAATTTGCTGAATTCCAGAAGTCCCATATTGATTGGCTGTTTCTTTTTATTGTTTCACGATCTTTATTTCTATTCCCTGGCGGGAGAGGTCTTTCACCACTTTCTCCACTACGGCCTCTTCCTCAGGACGGATGCCCAGACTGGTGAGGTTGATGACAGGCAGCTGGTCCTGCTCACGGTCCTCTTCGGCGAGTGGCCGGCGAATCATGCCCACGGCACAGGTGTTGTTGGTGATGGGGTCGATGAGGATGAAACTGCCGGTGGCGCGGTTGGTGGCATAGTCGTCGAAGAAGAGCGTCTTGGCCGTGGTTATCTGCACCATACCGATTTCGTTGAGCTTGAAGTCGGTGCCTTCGAGCTGTTCCATGGTGTTCACGTCCACGCGGTAGCACACTTTGTCGATGGTGGCGCGTGTGGTGTTGGTGTTGTGCTTCAGGAAGAACTGTTTGCCGCGGTTCATGGGCTCTTCGTCCATCCATACGAGCATGGTTTCGAAACAGCGCCCTATGTGGGGCAGGTTGTCGGGGTGGACAAGCATTTCTCCGCGGGAGATGTCGATTTCGTCTTCCAACGTCAGGGTCACGCATTGGGGGCAGAAGGCCTCCTTGAGGTTGCCTTCGTATGTGACGATGTTCTTCACGTGGGAGCGTTTCATGCTGGGCAGGGCCACAATCTCGTCGCCCTCGCGGACTATGCCACTGGCAATCTTTCCGCTGAAGCCACGGAAGTCGAGATTGGGGCGCAACACGTATTGCACGGGATAGCGGAAGTCTTTCATGTTGCGGTCCTGATGGATGGGCACGGTTTCAAGGAAATCGAGCAGGGCTTTGCCTTGGTACCAGGGAGTGCGGGTGCTGCGCTCCACCACATTGTCCCCGTCGAGAGCGCTGAGGGGGAAGCAGGTGACATCGTCGATTCCCAGGCGGGCGGTGAGGCTCAGGTATTCATCCTTGATGCGGTTGAACACCTGTTCGTCGAAGTCCACAAGGTCCATCTTGTTTACGGCCAGCACGATGTGCTTGATGCCCAGAAGGCTCACAAGATAGGTGTGGCGGCGGGTTTGGGTGATGACTCCTGTGCGTGCATCCACGAGGATGATGGCCAGGTTGGCTGTGGAGCCGCCCGTAATCATGTTGCGTGTATATTGTTCATGCCCCGGAGTGTCGGCAATGATGAACTTGCGTGCGTTTGTGCTGAAATAGCGGTAGGCCACATCGATGGTGATGCCTTCTTCGCGCTCGGCCTTCAGTCCGTCGAGCAACAGGGCATAGTCGATTTGTCCGGCTCCGGCGTTGCCCACACGCTTGCTGTCGCGCTCAAGGGCGGTGAGCTGGTCTTCATAGAGTTTCTTGCTGTCGAACAGCAGACGTCCGATGAGTGTGCTTTTTCCGTCGTCCACGCTGCCGGCTGTGAGCAGACGCAGCAGGTCCTTCTTTTCGTCGGCATCCAGAAACGCCTTTATATCCAATGATTTGTCCATATTCTTTTCTTGATAGGGTTCAAAATGATAATGTAATGGGGTGGCAACTCTCTTGGGAAGGGAGGGGGGATCAGAAGTAGCCTTCGCGCTTCTTCTGTTCCATGCTGGCCTCCTGGTCGAAGTCGATGACACGCGTGGTGCGCTCGCTCTTGGTGGTGGTCATCATCTCTTCCACGATTTCCTCGATGGTGGTGGCATTGCTCTCCACGGCTCCTGTCAGCGGCCAGCAGCCAAGGGTGCGGAAGCGTACCATGCGGTTGTGGATCTTGGGTACGAGTTCCTTGGGCAGACGGTCGTCGTCGGCCATGATGAGATTGCCGTCGATTTCCACACACGGACGTTCCTTGGCAAAATAGAGCGGCACGATGGGGATGTTTTCCAAGCGGATGTATTGCCACACGTCGAGCTCCGTCCAGTTGCTCAGAGGAAACACACGGATGCTTTCGCCCTTGTGGATGCGGCTGTTGTAGATGTCCCACAGCTCCGGGCGCTGGTTCTTGGGGTCCCATTGCTGGAAACGGTCGCGGAAGGAGAAGATGCGTTCCTTGGCACGCGATTTCTCTTCGTCGCGCCGGGCACCTCCAAAGGCTGCGTCGAACTTATACTTGCCCAGTGCATCCAGCAGAGCCTTGGTCTTCATCAGGTCGGTGTGCACCTTGCTGCCATGGGTGAAGGGACCTACTCCGGCGTTGAAGGCTTCCATGTTGCTCTCTACGATGAGGTTCCAGCCAAACTGTTTGGCATAGTTGTCGCGAAATTCTATCATCTCGCGGAACTTCCACTTGGAGTCGATGTGCATCAGGGGGAAGGGAACCTTGCCTGGGGCAAATGCCTTTTCGGCCAGACGCACCATTACACTACTGTCCTTGCCAATGCTGTAGAGCATCACAGGGTTTTCAAACTCTGCTGCCACTTCGCGGATGATGTGGATGCTCTCGGCCTCCAGCTCCTGAAGATGGGAAATATTATATTCAGACATAACGGGTTATATTCTGTTTTATATAGTTTCTGTTTAAATGGATGGATGTTTCCTGCAGGGTCAGCCACGGCCACAACGTGAGAGGATCAGATTGAGTGTGGCTTCTACCGACTGGCCGAGCGAGAGCACGCTGGTGTCCAGATTGAGGTGGGGATGGACGGGAGCCTCGAAGGGGGCGGTGATGCCCGTAAATTCCTTTACTTCGCCTCGGCGCGCCCTGGCATAAAGACCTTTCACATCGCGTCGCTCGCATTCTTCCAGAGGGGTGCTCACGTATATTTCCACGAAATCGTCTTCGCCCACAATGCGGCGTGCCATGCTTCGGATGGCTTCGGTGGGGCTGACAAAGCAGGCCAGTGTGACGATGCCTGTCTGCACAAACAATTTGCCGATTTCGGCAATGCGCCGTATGTTTTCCTCGCGGTCGGCGGGCGAGAAACCCAGATTGTTGTTGATGCCTGCACGTATGTTGTCTCCGTCGAGTATGCGACACAGGATGCCTCTGGCGTGCAACTCGCGCTCTACGCCCAGTGCGATGGTGCTCTTGCCGCTGCCGCTGAGCCCTGTGAACCACACAAGCACGCCCCGCTGCCCGAGCAGTGATTCCTTGTCGGCGCGTGTCATCATACGGTCATAAATGGGATAGATGTTTTCTGCCATTTTGCGCTGATTTGTATTGATTGAATTGATATTCCCTGCAAATTTAGCCAAAAATATTGAGATGGAGGGCCTGTCGTGGAAAAAATCACCAAAATCAGCGCAATCTGGCCCTGCGGATGAGGGTGCAGAGGGTGTTGTCAGCGTATATTGCGGGTATTGAGCGCCTTTGCATACCGGCGTGCGTTGTTGAGATGCTCTGCGTATGTGCGGGCAAAATTATGGGTGCCGCTGAAGTCTTCCTTGGCACACATGTAGAGGTAGTCGTGGTGTACGTAGCCCAGGACGGCGTCGATGCCTGCAATGCTGGCAATGCGGATGGGGCCGGGTGGAAGGCCGGGATGGATGTAGGTGTTGTAGGGGCTTTCTGTCTTCAGATGGTTGTGGTAGATGCGGCGGAGGGAGAAGTCGCCGATGGCAAATTTCACCGTGGGGTCGGCCTGCAGGGGCATGCCGATATGGAGGCGGTTCACATACATGCCTGCCACCATCGGCTTTTCGGCATTGGCGGCTGTTTCCTCGTCGACGATGCTGGCCAGGGTGCACACCTCCACGGGAGTGAGCCCGATAGATTGGGCCAGGGTGTTGCGCTTGCCTTCCCAGAAGTGCTTGTGTTCGGATTGCAGGCGGCGCATGAGGGTGGAGAGGGAGGTGTCCCAATACACCTCGTAGGTGTTGGGCACAAAAAGGGCGGGCAATGTCTGGGGCGTGAAGCCAAGGGTGTGGCAGAAAGCCGTGTCGGCAAATGAGGAGGCGATGCTGGCAGAGTCGAGCATCAGTTTGTGGGACAGGTAGGAGGCCAGCTTGGGAAGGGTGCGCACGCTGGGGATTTGCAGTTCCATGGGGTCTTGCTGGCCGCCTCTGAGACGGCGGAACACGGTGTGGAGCCTGTCGCCGTGGGGCACCACATAGCGCCCTGTGTGCACATGGTAGCCGGTGGCGGCCAGCAACCGCCATCCGGCAGGCTGTCCCAATTTCACACGGACGGAGTCGGCATTGTCGTCGGCATCCACATACAGGCACATTTCTTCGCCGGAAGTATTTACGGGCCGTGTCACTATAAATAGCACGGCCGCTGCAACCAGCAGCAAGGCTCCAAATCCTCCAGCCAGGAGGTATATGCATCTTCTTTTGTCCATTCCTATTGTCTTTTTTCGGAAAACGGACACAAAATTACACATTTCCTGCTAGCGGAACAAAAAAAAGGTTGTTTTTCTTTTGCACATACGGAAAAAAGCTATACCTTTGCACTCGCTTTTCGCCGATATGGCTCAGTTGGTAGAGCAACGCATTCGTAATGCGTGGGTCAGGGGTTCGAGTCCCCTTATCGGCTCAAAGTAATGATGAATTCAAAAAGGACACCCTGCACAGGTGTCCTTTTCTGATTCTTCTGCGGAATGTCTGTCCTGACCGATTCTTACAAGTCTTCTCCTTGCATCTGTTTGAGCGCCTGGCACAACTGGTCGGGACAGCTGGTGGGCTTGCGCCCGCAGGTGATGCCCGACAGCCGGCTGATTACGTTTGCCGGACGCATGCCGATGACGAGCTTGGCCAAGCCTTTTGTGTTGCCGTCGCAGCCTCCGTAGAAGCGGCAGCTGGAGATGAGACCGTCGGTCAGGCCCACTTCAATGTATTGGCTGCATGTGCCCTGGGTCTTATAGAGAATCTGTTTGTTCTGGGGATTGTTGTTGGCTGATTGCTGTTCCATCTGGTATAATTAATTATATGGTATAATATGGGATGGGATTGTTTCTTGAGGACAGGGTGGCTATTGGATGGAGTCTGTCTGGAACTGGGGCGTCTGGCCGTAGTCCTTGGGGGAGAAGAAATACTCGAGCAGTTTGTGACCCGACTGATCGCTGTAGTACACAAAGCGGAAGGTGAGGCCGGCCTCTTTGTAGGGGCGTAGCGATATGGATTCACGAAGGTCGTCGAGCACGATTTCCTCCATGGCCAGATTTACGGCTCCCGTATAGAGCGAATCGTTTGCCAGCGGGCCGCAGAGGCGGTAGGCATGGGTGAGCGTCTTTTGGGCAATGTCGTAGGAGAGGCTGTCGAGAATTGTGTTCTCGTCCATCTCGGCCGGGCAGTATTTGGCCGTGTATTCCTGACATTCGCGTGCCACCCGTTCATCAAAGCTTTCTTTGTGGCAGGAGGCCATTGCCACCAAGAAGCAGGCTAGAATAGTGAGTTTCTTCATATAACGTATATTTTGGGCAAAGTTACCACTTTTTTGTTAATTTTGCATGGAATGGATGCGTAAATTTCTCGAAAACGAGTGTCCGGGCTAAGATTCTTTCCCTTTTTCTTGTTCATTATAAAATAAATACGTAACTTTGCACTCGATTTAAGGATTTTGTTTTTTAGGAAAAGATTTATGAACGAAATGATTGGAAAGAACGCTGGTGCCATTTGGACCGCACTGAGCGAGAATGGTGCAATGAACACCAAGGACTTGAAGAAGGTGACAAAGATTAAGACCGACAAGGACCTGTATCTGGCTATGGGTTGGCTGCTCCGCGAGGACAAGATTAACGTAACCGAGGCCGATAAGGTCATCACCCTGGAGCTGAAGTAATTGTTTTTACTATTTGAAGGGGGTGTACTTTTGGGTACACCTTTTTTTGTGTCCATAAGGTTCCATGTAACAGGAGAGGGGAAAATGCAGGCCGGAGGCCAGCCACATGTGCTGGCCTCCGGCAAATCTCTTTTGTGAGAGGAGGGCGTGTGATGTCAGGCTCCTTCTCTGAACCGGGATTGGCTACTGTAATTCAATTTCTTCTTTCATGTCGATTTCCTGGCCGTCTGCATCGTAGAACTCGTATTGCAGGAAGGCCAGTTTCTGGCTGGCAATCACCTTTATGCCCATGCCGAAGCGCATCTGCCAGCGGCGCTTGATGCTGAGGATGCCCTGGTTGAGATAGGCGGCCACGTAGGGATGGACGTGGAGGTTGAAACGGCGGATGCCAAGGTCTTCGGCCAGCATCTTGATTTTTCCTTCGAGCACTTGGTCGAAGAGGAAACTGCTCTTGATGACACCTTGTCCATGGCAGGTGGGGCAGGTTTCCTCCACCTTGACATCGGTGACGGGACGCACGCGCTGGCGTGTAATCTGCATCAGGCCGAATTTGCTGAGCGGAAGGATGTTGTGCTTGGCGCGGTCGGTTTTCATCACTTCGCACCTGTGCTCATAGAGTTTCGGGCGGTCTTCGGCCAGCTTCATGTCGATGAAGTCCACGACAATGATGCCGCCCATATCGCGGAGGCGGAGTTGGCGGGCCAGTTCGTCGGCTGCTCCCAGATTCACGTCGAGGGCGTTGGCTTCTTGTCCGTCCTTGTTCTTGGCTCTGTTGCCGCTGTTCACGTCCACTACATGCAGGGCTTCGGTGTGCTCGATGATGAGGTAGGCTCCGTGCTTGTAGGACACTGTCTTGCCAAAGCCCGACTTGATTTGGCGGGTGATGTCGAAGTTGTCGAAGATGGGCAGCTTGCCCTTGTAGAGCTTTACTACATCTGCGCATTCGGGGGCGATGAGGCTGACATAGCTCTTTATCTCCTCATACACGTCTTCGCGGTTCACGTAGATGTTTTGGAAATTGGGGCTGAAGAGGTCGCGGAGCAGTCCCACCGTGCGGCTCGTTTCTTCGTATACCTGCAGGGGGAGTTGCTTGGCTTTCATGGCCCGCTGGATGGCTGTTTCCCATCGTCCCACAAGCACTTTCATCTCGTTGTCCAGCTCGGCCACTCTTTTCCCCTCGGCCACTGTGCGCACGATGATGCCGCAGTTCTTGGGCTTGATGCTCTGGATGATTTGCTTGAGGCGGGCGCGCTCTTCGCTGCTTTTGATTTTTGTGGACACAGACACTTTGTCGTAGAAGGGCATGAGCACCAGAAACCGGCCCGGGAACGAAAGTTCGCATGTAAGCCGGGGGCCCTTGGTGCTGATAGGCTCCTTTACCACCTGCACCAGTATCTCCTGTCCGCATTTCAATGTGTTTTGCACGCTGCCTTCCTTGGGCAGTTCCGGCTGTTCGGAAATCTTCTCGTAGGAAGGCATGTTCTTTTTGTCGTTGAGTACCATTTTCAGGTACTTGGCGTAGAAATTGAATTTAGCTCCCAGGCCCAGATAATGAAGAAAAGCGTCGCGTTCGGAACCTACGTTCACAAAGCATGCGTTCAAACCGGGCATCAGTTTCTTGACCTTGGCCAGATACACGTTGCCCACGGAAAAAGACTCGCTTTGGCCTTCTTCCTGATATTCCATCAGCCGTTTGTCTTCTGTCAGGGCGATGGAAATTTTCTTTGGCTGTACGTCCAGGAAAACTTCGCTTGTCATTCTTCTTGGTTTTCTGTTTTAGGGATGTTTCCAAAAAAGCCCGGTGACACATGGAATTCAGTCACCGAGCCTTGTTTTCTTTTGTTTGGAGACTTATTTGCTCTTATGTCTATTCTTTCTCAGTCTCTTTTTACGCTTGTGAGTAGACATCTTGTGTCTCTTATGCTTCTTTCCGTTTGGCATAACTTTAATAATTTTTATGGGTTAATACTTTATTGTTCCAATCTTACGGGTTGCAAAATTACAACATTTTGCTGACTTGCTGAAATTATTCCCTCTTTTTTTTCTTCTTTTTTGCACCAGATGGGACAGAATGAAGAATTTTTGTTACTTTTGCCTGTGAAAATAATATGTACACATGAGTATGAACAGAGAGTTTGCAGCTGCATTAGAGGAATGGTATGGTGTGAACGGGCGCGATTTGCCCTGGCGTCACACGCGTAATCCTTATCTGATATGGGTGAGCGAGATTATCCTGCAACAGACACGGGTGGCCCAGGGAATGGACTACTATGAGCGCTTTGTGGAACGTTTTCCCGACTTCGGCCGGTTGGCCGAGGCCTCGGAGGTGGAGGTGATGCGCATGTGGCAAGGGCTGGGATATTACAGCCGTGCCCGCCATCTCCATGCCGCAGCCAGGATGATGGCCGCAGCAGGATGCTTCCCCGCCGACTATGCGGGGGTGAAGGCACTGCCGGGAGTGGGGGAGTATACGGCCGCTGCCATCTGTAGCATTGCATACGGCCTCCCGCATGCCGTGCTCGACGGGAATGTGTTCCGTGTGCTGGCACGCTATTTCCTGATAGACGAGCCTATCGACACCACCCGCGGACGCAAGGTGTTCCGGGCCATGGCCGACGAGATGCTCGACACGGCAGCCCCCGGTCGCTACAATCAGGCCATTATGGATTTTGGTGCCCTGCAGTGTGTGCCGGGTGTGCCGGATTGCCTGCGGTGTCCGTTGGGGACCACATGCGGGGCGTTCAGGGAGGGACGTGTGAGGGAACTGCCGGTGAAGGAGCGGAGCGTGCATGTGCGCGACCGCTATCTTGCCTATTTTTATGTGTGCGACACCAATGGACGTGTGTACTTGAGGCGAAGGCCCAGAGGTGACATCTGGCAGGGACTCTATGAATTGTATGGAATAGAGGGCGACCGGCCTTTCTGCCCGGATGAGGCAGCTCCTATGTTTCCCGGTTGCCGCCTCACCAGTTGTGCCAGCCGGTTCAAGCACCAGCTCACCCACCAGACGCTTTATGCCGACTGCTATATGGTGGAAGGCTTTGCCGGGGAATTGCCCGGAAACGGTGAATGGGTGGCAGCGGGTGACTTGCCGGACTATCCGATGCCGCGCCTCATGGAACGGCTGCTGGAGGCTGTAGGCCCTAAAATCCGCAGATATTTTTTCGAGAGCCTGATTTAGTTCTTTCATGGGAGT
>JAEDIG010000195.1 GCA_016292545.1 Bacteroidaceae bacterium | reverse complement strand
ACCATTGGCAAAAAATGCGTAGGTTTTTGAAGCCTATTTTGAACACCCTACCTTCCAGGGCGTTGTCATTTATCTGTTTTTGTTACCCAGGGTGCCATTCCGCTCCGCTCCATTCTGCCCTGGGCTGGTGGCTTCTGCCCCTTCAGGGCGTTTCCATCCCCCTAAACAGGAGAATCGAGGGGGCTTTGCTACATTTTGCCACTTGGCGGATTTTTGCTGCCCAGTTAGGGAAATTTTGCTGCCCAGTTGGGTAACAAATTTTTTCCAGTTGGGCAGCAAAATGGGAATAATTATGGCGATTTTGCGGGTTGAAAGGAAAAATTAGGTGGAAAAGTTGTGGGGGTGAGAATAATTTGGTAAATTTGACGAAAATTTCCTAATTATAGATATGATTGGCAAGAAAAAATGTATGAGTTTGATGCTCGCAGGATTGTGGGCATGGAGTGTTGCGGATGCCCAGACGGCAACCTATACAAACCCTGTGTTTGGCTATGATTCACCCGACCCCACTGTGCAGCGCGACCAGGAGGGCAACTTCTGGTGCTATGCCACCAACTGCCAGACGCGCGTGTCGAAGGACCTTGTCCACTGGACCGATGTGAAGGACGTGTTCACTACGCCCACATGGAACGGAAACGGATTTGCCGTGTGGGCCGCAGACGTGAACTATATCGATGGGAGGTATGTGATGTACTATGCCCTGGCCCAGTGGGACAACCTCACGGAAACGGGCATCGGTGTGGCTGTGGGCGATACGCCCCGCAAGTTTACCGACGTAGGACGCATGTTCCGCAGCACGGAAATAGGCGTGACCAACAGCATAGATGCCTGCTATGTGGAGGAAGGAGAGAAGAAGTATCTGGTGTGGGGCAGCTTCTATGGCATCTACCTGGCCGAGCTGACAAAGGACGGCATGGCCGTGAAGGACTATTCGCGCAAGACCAAGATCGCAGGCAATGCCTTTGAGGGAAGCATGGTGCACAAGCGCGGCGACTATTACTATCTGTTTGCCAGCGTGGGCACCTGCTGCGAAGGCGGCAATTCCACCTACCGCACCGTGGTGGGCCGCAGCCGCCAGCTGACAGGACCCTATACCGACCGCCAGGGCGGACGTATGCTGGACAACCATTATACTACGATCATCAAGGGCAACAGCCGCTGGGCCGGACCGGGCCACAACAGCGAAATCATCACCGATGACAACGGCGACGACTGGATGATGTATCACTGCTATGACGCAAAGAACAATTTCCATGGCCGGCTGCTGATGCTCGACAAGGTGACCTGGGACGAGGCGGGATGGCCTGTGGTGAACGACGGGTTCCCCTCGGAAAAGCCTGTGCCCGCTCCCGTTTTCCGCCAGAAATGAGGCGGCCTGTATGAAAAGGAACGACAACTACTAGCTAACAATAAACCCCAAAAAAGAATGAAAAAGACATTGATGGCGGCTGCCTTGCTATGGTGCAGCCTCACGGGCGCGAATGCCCAGCAATGGAGCCCGGCAGGTGACCGCATCCGGACCGAATGGGCAGAGAAAATCGATGTGAACAATGTGTGGCCCGAATATCCCCGCCCCATCATGGAGCGCGGTGAGTGGCAAAACCTGAACGGCCTGTGGCAGTATGCCATTGTGGACCGCAACTCCGCCAAGCCGGCTGCCTTCGACGGGCAGATACTGGTGCCCTTCTGTGCCGAATCGTCGCTGTCGGGCGTGGGCAAGACCGTGGGCAAGAACAAGGAACTGTGGTATGAACGCACGTTCACCGTGCCCGGCAAGTGGAACGGGCGCAGGGTGCTGCTCCAGTTCGGTGCCGTGGACTGGAAGTGCGACGTGTGGGTGAACGGAGCCAATGTGGGCGGCCACACGGGCGGCTATACGGCTTTCGGGCTGGACATCACCGATGCCCTGCAGAAGGGCGAGAACCAGCTGACCGTGCGTGTGTGGGACCCCACCGACGAAAGCTACATCCCCACAGGAAAGCAGAAGGTGAACCCGGGCGGCATCTGGTATACGCCCGTCACGGGTATCTGGCAGACCGTGTGGCTGGAGCCCGTGCAGGAGCAGCATATCAACAGCCTGCGCATCACGCCCGACATAGACCATCGTCGCCTGACGGTGGAGGCCGACATGACATGCAGCCGGGGCGTGCGCATGGAGGTGACCGTGCTCGATGGCACGACTGAGGTGGCCAAGGGTGCAGCCGTGAACGGCCTGCCCGTGGAGCTGCAGATGCCTGCCGACATGAAACTGTGGACCCCCGACACACCTCATCTCTACACCCTACAGGTGCGTGCGCTGGCCGCAGGCAAGGAAGTGGACAGGGTGAACTCCTATGCAGCCATGCGCAAGTATTCCAGCCGTCGCGACGAGCACGGCATCATGCGCATGCAGCTCAACAACAAGGACATCTTCATGTATGGTCCGCTGGATCAGGGATGGTGGCCCGACGGGCTCTACACCGCACCCTGCGACGAAGCCCTGAAGTATGACATCATCAAGACCAAGGAACTCGGATTCAACATGATCCGCAAGCAT
>JAEDIG010000194.1 GCA_016292545.1 Bacteroidaceae bacterium | reverse complement strand
TCTCCATGTGCTTGCCCAGACTCATGTCGAACCGCAACACTGGGTATTCCACCCAATCCTTTTCCAACTGTTCAATGGCCAACCCCTTGAACAGTTCCTTCTTCCCCTCGAAATATGCCTGAAGCGTAGACACCAGCAACGACTTGCCGAACCGCCGGGGGCGGCTCAGGAAAATGTACTTGCTGAGGTTTATCATGTTCCAGATGTACTCCGTCTTGTCGACATAGAGCATGTCGAGGTTCTTTATCTCTGAAAATGTCTGTATGCCTACGGGCAGTCGCTTCAGTTTCTCCATATCTGTATCCTTTTTGGCGCGTTTTGCGCATATTCCTTTGCAAAGCTACGCTTTTATTCCGAGACAGACAAGGGAAACAGGGGAAAATAGCAGTTTTATTCTTTGTCCAGGATAATAATGCGCAAGCGGTCGCGAAGGTGCCAGAAAGCCTTGCCATAGCCTCCCTGCGAATCGCTGAGCAGAAGGACGGTGGGACGGCCATCCGACAGTGTGGGGCCAAGGCACATGCCTTCATAGTTGGCAAAACGAGTGTTGAAGGGAGTGAGCCTGGAGGCACAGGCATGAATCAGGCGTTTGCTGCCCGTGGCGGGGTCATAGACAAATAGCTTGCACCAGCAGCGGCTGCCTGTGTAGTGGCGTGCAATGCGTGCTTCGCGCTCCAGCACCAGCAGACGGCCGTTTCCGAAGGGAGCCAGGGCCACTACTCCATGATAGTAGTCGCGGCCCGTAGAGGCCGATTGCGGGACATCCAGACGGTATGGGTATTCCTGCTCCGGCTGCAGGTCGGCGGAAAAACTCAGCATCCTCAGTTGCAACGGCTCATCGCCCGGGAGCGGGCTCTCTGTAACCGTCCAGAAGCGTCGGGTGTGCGGGTCGTAGGTGAGTGCCTCGAAACCGCGGTTGGGCTGTATGTGGTGGATGTCCATGCTGGCGGGCACTTGAAGTTCGTGCCCCGTGAGCGATCCGTCGAGCCGGTGCTCCAGTATGCGCTGGTCGGCCTCTCCGCTCACAAAAAGCGATTGCCGTGGCTCGCACCAGGCAATTCCCTCGGCATCGCGGTCGATGGGGTAGGGGATGCCTTTCCATCCCAGGTTCTCCATATCCAGCAGCCGGCCGTTGGAGAGGTCGATATGGATTTTCCACAGATAGAAGCCTGCTTGCGCCTCCTGGTCGGAAACCACAGCATAGCGACTGTCTCCCAATGGGGCAATGCCGCTGTAGTTGGCTGCGGGAATGTGCCATCTGCGGCATTTGTAGGTGGCCGTCTGGGCATGGGCCGTCAGCAGGGCAAACAGCAGCAGAAAGGGTAGGGGGGAGGTGCGCTTCATGGCTCGTTGGGGACCAGTTTGTAGAGCTTGTCGTTGTAGCGTATCTTGCGGTCCAGGGGGATGCTCACATGCTGTCCCTGAAGGGCTGTTTCCACAGGCTGCAGGTCGAATCGGATCTCCGACACTTCGGCCTCCAGGGCTCCTGTGGTGGGGCCTGTGACAAGGATGCGGTCGCCTACCTTCAGCGGCGATGCCTCTATCTTGAACTCGGCCACCTGGAGGCGGCTGTAGTATTTTACACCACGTCCCACATACACCTTCTTCTGTGTGGCCTTGCTGCCGTGGCAGTCGTTCCATTCGCCCAGCAGCTGCCCCTGATAGTAGCCGTCCCAGAAACCACGGTTGAACACCTCCGACAGACGGGCATCCCATTCGTCCTTGCGGGCGTCGGTGAAGGAGCCGTCGAGCACGGCGCGGATGGCCTCGTCGTAGCATCTCACCACATGGTCCACATATTCGGCACCACGGGCTCTTCCTTCAATCTTGAACACCCGCACGCCTGCCTCCATCATGCGGTCGATGAAGCGTATGGTCTTGAGGTCCTTGGGCGACATGATGTACTTGTTGTCGATGTCCAGTTCGGTGCCGGTCTCGCGGTCGCGTACGGTGTAGGTGCGCCTGCACAGCTGCATACATTCCCCCCGGTTGGCGCTGCGTCCTGTGTTGTCGAGGCTCAGGTAGCACTTCCCGCTCACGGCCATGCACAAGGCTCCATGGCAGAACATCTCTATGCGGATGGGGTTTCCGCTGGGGCCGCATATATGCTGCTCCTCAATCTGGCGGTGGATGGCGGCCACCTGCTCCATGTTGAGCTCGCGTGCCAGCACCACTACGTCGGCAAACTGGGCATAGAACTTCAGGGCCTCGATGTTGCTGATGTTCAGCTGCGTGCTCAGGTGCACTTCCTGTCCGATGGCGCGACAGTACTGCATCACGGCCACATCGCTCCCTATGACGGCGGATATGCCGGCCTCGTGGGCGGCATCCAGGATGGAGCGCATGAGCGTGAGGTCGTTGTCATAGATGATGGTGTTGACGGTGAGGTAGCTTTTCACTCCGCATCGCTCGCATTCTCTGGCGATGTGCCTGAGGTCGTCGATGGTGAACGTGCTGGCCGAATGCGCGCGCATGTTGAGATTCTCAATGCCGAAATAGATGCTGTCGGCTCCTGCGCGCAGGGCGGCGGCCAACGATTCGGGAGAGTCCACGGGGGCCATTATCTCGAA
>JAEDIG010000004.1 GCA_016292545.1 Bacteroidaceae bacterium | reverse complement strand
TCCAGTTGGCCCAGACGGTAGGTGTCGGTTTCCAAGTGGTTTTCGTGATAGTTTTTGAGCAGATAGGTGTAGACCTGCTCGCGCACCACCTCGTTGGGGATGATGAACCTGGGTCTGCCTCGGTGGAAACCTCCTATGGTCACCATGCCGAAGTAGTAGAGCAGGCTGATGAAGTTGTCGTCCTTGGCAATGTTTTCCGCAGGGAATCCGCTCTTCAGTTCTCCCGCCACGAATCCCTTGGACACGAGCGTCTGGATGATGGAGGCATCGTGCGAGAACTCCTTGTCCTTTCGGATGAGCATGCGCAGCTTGTTGTAGTCCACCCGGATGTTCTCGTCAATCATGTCCTTGGAAATCCTGCAACGGTTGTCGATGTAGCGGAACAGGAAATAGAGCACCATGTTGGAGTTGTACATTGTGGTCTCCCCGTAGGCCTCTTCGGCAAAGCAATAGTTGTCATAGTAGGGTTTCATTATCTCGATGAGCTCATCGATGGTGTGATGGAACTCATGGTGCTGGCTGTAGTAGGTAAGCATCTCGCGCACCTCTTCTTCGGTGAAGCCCACCATCTCGTTGAAGGCGTATGAGAATTTCCCCATCGGCTAAGCTATCTTTTTTATGTCCATACTGGAATCAACCTGTCCCAAGTTTATATAAAAAACCGAATTATAAGCCAGTCGAGATAACGAAATCGCTTTTTCTTTAGAGAAAAGATAATTCAAATTCATCAAGAAACAGGAAAATCTCAATTTATAAGCATATATTCGATTTTCTAAATTAAAATAGCTTATTGTTCTTTGTTAAGTGAAAAACTTTCACTATATTTGCAGCCAAATAACAGATTTTGTCGAGTCGATATAAGTACTTGGAATATGCAATTTAAACTCGAAAACCCGCAACACCAAATATCAGCCATACAAAGTGTGGTTGAGGTTTTTCGTGGTATGGAACGTAATACGTACGATAATGCTCATATTGAGGATATTCACGCAAACGTATGTTCGTTGACTAACCTGCAACTTTATGATAATATCCATAGAATAATTAAGGAAAATAATATTGTTGATTCACAATCTTTTATCGTTGAAGAAAATGATGCTTGTATTGAGATGGAGACTGGTACAGGCAAAACGTTGACATATATTCAGACGGCGTATGAACTGTTCCGCGAATATGGGCTGAGCAAATTTATAGTTCTTGTCCCATCTGTTCCTATTCGTCAAGGAGTCATAGACACTATTGAGAATTTCAAAGAACAGCTTGCTGATAAATATGACGTTATTCCTAATGCTTTTATTTATGATAGTTCAAAACTAAGTACGCTCCACGATTTTATCACGTCAGACCATCTGCAAATTATGGTACTGACAATGGCATCGTTCAATTCTGAGAATAACATCTTGAATCAGGTTGAACGGGAGGGACTTTTCAATAATCTGCCTCACCTTGAAGCATTAGCCCAAACACATCCTATAATATTTATGGATGAGCCGCAGGAGGGTATGGACACAGAGAACTCAAAACAAAGGATAGCTAAACTCAATCCTCTGTTTAAGTTCCGGTATTCGGCGACACATGCGGTCAAAAAGAATGTATTGTATCAACTTACACCTGCCGAAAGTTATCGGCTTGGATTGGTTAAACGTTTGGAAGTGCTTACCGTATCTGAAAGCAATGATGAGGCTACAATGAAAATTGAGATAAGCAGTGTGCAATCATCTGCAACTCAGGTAAAAGTTAAACTCAAATATTGGAAGCTCAACAAAACCAAAGGTCGTTTTGAATTCAAAGATTCAGGATTTTTGAAAAAGGATGATAATCTTGCAGACAAGTCAGGTAATGAATCCTATCGGGATTTTACAATAAGCCGCATATATAAGTCGATGTCAGATCACAAATGGCATGTCACTTTCTCTAACGGTACGGAAATTGTTGAAGGCTCTTCGTCTGCCAATAAGGAACAAGTTTGGGCGTTACAGCTTGAATGGCTTGTCCGCCGACATTTTGAGAATAAAAACCGATTGCGGACAAAAGGTATCAAAAACCTGTCACTGGTGTTCATAGACCGGGTATCTAATTACATGAGTGTTGAGCGCCCTGTAATCAAACAACTTTTTGAGCAGAAATATCGTGAGGTTTATCCTGAGTTTAATGGTGGTAAACAACCATCGGATGCAGACGTGCAAGCTGTACAAGGTTTTTATTTTGCCAAAACAACCCAAGGAGAATATACCGACAAAGAAGAAGCCTGCAAGAGAAATAAAGAGATTTTTGATGAGATTCTTCATAACAAGCAGAAGCTTCTCTCTTTTGATAGCCCGATAGAATTTATCTTTTCACACTCGGCATTAGGTGTCGGATGGGACAATCCTAATGTTTTTGGTATTGCGACACTCAATGAGAGCTATTCGGAAAATAAAAAGCGTCAGGAAATTGGGCGTGGTCTGCGCATCTGTGTCAATCAGGTTGGAGAACGGGTGTACGACAATGATGAGACACCTGATGATGAGCGGATTAATCAGCTCACCATCGTACCCAACGAGACTTACGAGACATTTGCCAGAAGCTACCAGAAAGAGACGGAAGAACTATATGGAACAACAGGTGCAACTCCACGTCTTAAACACACTCACAAGGGACAGAATAAAAATCGTGTGACATTCAAAATCAAAAAAGACGAGACGTTTATGAGCGTGTTCCGTCGGTTTTGGAATACGGTGGCAAAGAAAACCACTTATCGCATCCACATGGATGAGGATGACCTAATCCGTAAAAGTATTGCCGCATTGAATGACATACGGATCAGTGATTATTCCTTAGACGTGCAAAGCGTTAAGGTGAACGACATCAGCAATCTCAATGATTTTGAGGATGGTGGTTCAGATTTTCGCAAAGGGCTTGCTCGCTTCACTCCGCATGACCTCGTGGAAGAGCTTAGCGAGAAAACCGGTTTGTGCTATACTTCGGTATTGAGAATCATAGCCGGAATCAGCAATAAAGACCAGTATGTCAAGAATCCTCCTGTCTTTATGGAGCAGGCTGTATTTAAGATGAAACAGATACAGCTCGACGAGTTGGTACGATGCGTTGAGTATTGTCCAACGGGAGAAGAATATGCTTTTGACTTCAATGACTTCTCAAAAGACGGCTGTGAGAATTGGATAAGCACTCCCAATCATGGCGTTTGGGATAAGACTCTTTATGACAGCAGTATAGAAAGAGATTTTGCAGAAGACGCAGACAAATCTACGAATGCAGACGTGCTGTGTTTCCTTAAATTTCCACAATGGTATAAGATTCCGACACCTGTAGGCAACTATGAGCCTGATTTTGGAGTTGTATTGCGAAAAAGAGAACTTCGTAATCCGCATGAGGATAAAGAGTATTATTTCGTGGTAGAGATAAAAGGAACAAATGACATTGAAGATAAGAAGGCGTTGACACCTCATGAGATTGCACGGATAAAATGTGCTATCGAACATTTTCGCTCACTCGGAATAGAGGCTTATTATAAGGCTCCAATAAAAGAATATGAAACATTCAAGGCGCAAGCCGCTCAAACAATAAATAAAAATGGAAACGTATAAAGATCACATCATACAATCGCCGGACATGAATGCCGAGCGTCTTGAAACACTCCGTAACCTGTTCCCAGATTGGTTTACCCAAGAGGGACGGCTGGACATAAACGAAGTGAAAAAAGCAGTAAACCCTGATAGCGTTGAAGAAACGGAACGCTACGAGTTCCGTTGGTTTGGCAAATCAAATGCCAAACGTAATGCCTTTACGCCAACTCGTGCCACATTGCATTATGACGAATCGCGCAGCGTAAATCCTGAAACGACTGAGAATGTCATTATAGAAGGGGAAAATCTTGAAGTGCTCAAGATATTGTTGGGCGGCTATCGGAACAAGGTTAAAGTCATCTACATAGACCCTCCTTATAACACAGGAGAAGACTTTTTATATAATGACGATTTCTCTGAAGGCCGTAAAGCATATTGGGAACGTACAGAACAATCAGAAGATGGAATAGCACTTGACACAAACTCCGATGCAAGCGGTCGTTTTCATAGCAACTGGTTGGATATGATGTATAGTCGCCTTCTTGTGGCTCGTAATCTTTTGCGTCCCGATGGCGTTATTTTCATCTCAATTGATGAACATGAGTTACATCATATGCGTAAAGTCTGTGATGAGGTATTTGGTGAAGAAAATTTCCTCTCTATACTATCTCGTAGAACAAAAGCTGGAGGTGGAAGTGCTTCTAAATATTTTGCGATTGAAAATGATTTTGTAATTGTATATGCTAAAGAAGTAACATCTTTGCCTAATATGTTTATTCCTTTTGATCAAGCATATCTGAAAAGATACGCTTACGAAGATGAAAAAGGGAAATATTTTTGGGATACAATGGAACGTTCTTGTACTGCAACTATTCCATATCTGATACAAGCACCAGACGGAAGTATGCTAAAAGGTAATTGGTTTAGGAGTGAAAAACGTTTCCTTGAAGATAAGGCAGCAGGAGAAATAAGGTTTGTACATAAAGACAATGGAGAATGGTCAGTACAATTCAAACAGCGAATGGCTGAAGGTAAGAAACTTCGTACTCTTTTAAACGAAAACGAATTCAAATCAAGTCAAAACGACATGGAGAAATTAGGTTTAGAAGATGTATTCTCTTTTCCAAAACCAGTGTTCTTCATAAAGCATATATTAAGAGCAGGTTCAACCAACGATTCTATTGTATTAGATTTCTTTGGTGGTTCTGGAACGACAGGACAAGCTGTTACTGAATTAAATGCCGAAGATAATGGATACCGCAAATATATTCTTGTACAAGTACCACAGGCAACAGACGAGAATAGCAATGCACGACGTGCTGGTTTCAAGAAAATCAGCGACATTACTATTGCTCGAAACAAAGCCGTTATAGAGAAAACGAAAGCATCTTTTGATGGAAAGTTAATCACACCTGAAGACCAACAGCAATTAGACCAACTTGGCTTCAAAGTCTTTACGCTTTCAAAATCAACTTTCCCACGCACGGATTTTGCTCCCGATCCAGAGAAAACAGAAGAGGAGAATCTGGAACTATTCCAACAATATGTGTCTCAAAAGGAACAACAACTGTCAATGACATTTGATGACAATGAACTCATCACAGAAATCCTGCTTTCTCGTGGCTTCATGCTCACATACAAACTTGAGCACCAACCGATGTTTACCGCCAATACGGTTTATCTTGCCACAGATGGCGTGAAGACTGCATACATTTGTGTTGACAACAATCTCGATGACACCACAGTCGATTACTTCTTGCAACATACAGACACCAAATTCATCTGTATAGAGCGTGCCCTCGACTCAACAAAGAAGTTTAATCTAAAAAAGAAAATGGGAGACAAGTTCTTCGCATTCTAATTTATAATCAAATCATGGTTTTTCTACTATATTTCAGATATTTAAATCATATGTATTATGAAAGAACTAAATTGGAATAATGAAGATTTTGAAAATGGCGAGATTTGTTTATCTAACGCCATTGAAGTCTTTCGCGCGAATAAGAAACTTGCTGGCGATTGGACGGATAAAGCTATTTCTTATTTTGCGAATGATGAGGAAAAATCTCTTTGTAATTTAGCACACTGCTATTATATAAAAGGATTACTGTTGGTGGACAAAGATAAAAAACAATCTAGCTTATATTTCACAGAAAGCATAAAAAAGCACATATTGGGTAGTAGGGAGAATTTATATAGAACCCACAAATTTTATAAATTTGTAGGTGTAAAAATTGATAACCTAGAATCGATTTTAAATAGAATAAGACTAATACATCCATCTGGATTTAACGACCCGATGGATTGCCCTATTGCAAGAGATTTGAATAATGGCATTCCAAACATTGATTTATTCAAGGGGTTGCGAGTTGGTTGTTTTGGCGTAGTAGAAAACACTGCCTTAAATAATAAAAAAGAATATTATTTAGATGCATCTAAATGGTCTTATTATGGCGATTCTCATAAGGGATTATGTATTGAATATGACTTTTCTGAACTAGAATTCTGTCATCAGTATGCCTTGATGAAGAAAATTAAATATGAAGAACAATATAATCCAATGCAAGGAATTGTTGGCAGTGGTCTGTTAACAAAATCAATAGACTATGAACATGAAAATGAGTGGAGAATCATTTGGTATGATGATTCATTGACAACAAATGAGCAGAAGTTTATAAATATCAACCCATTAATGATTACTAAAATATATTTAGGCTATAAATGTTCTAAGCAAATTGAATTAAATATTTTGAAATTTAAGAATATGAATCCACACATAGATATATATAAAATTCGACCATCAGAAGACAACTTTTATCGATTGAGTTCTAATATTTGCTCAAATTTTTAACAAACCAGTAAATCATTCAAATGACAGAACAAGAATTACTTCAGATGCGTGACTTGGCAGAAGACGGTAAGGTACAGTTCAAGGAACGTATTACAGATAAATATGACATCGGATGCGAGATGGTGGCGTTTAGCAACTCTCGTGGCGGACGACTTATCATAGGCGTAAATGACAAGTCGGGTGTAATCAATGCTCTGTCGTATCATGAATTGCAGGAAACAACAAATCTGCTGACGAGCATCGCATCGGAGAATGTGATACCCAATGTACTGATTGACGTAAACAATGTGCCAACTACAGGAGGGGCGGTTGTCGTAGCTACAATTCCCGAAGGAAAGAACAAACCTTATCACGATAACAAGGGAATTATATGGGTGAAGAATGGTGCGGACAAACGTAAAGTGTTTGACAATTCAGAGCTTGCCGAGATGATGAGTGAATGCGGTAGTTTTGCTCCTGATGAGGCTGCTGTACCTAATGCTACTATTGACGACCTTGATGCAGATACTATCAAACTTTATCTCATGAGCCGTTTTGCACCAGTATTCAAGGGAAAGAATATCGACGAGCTGAATATGAAAGATTATTCGCTTGATGCAATGGCTGAGTCTGTTATAAAAGGAGTAACCATAGAGAGGTTGCTCAGAAATCTGCGTTTCATTCGTCCGGATGGTAAAATGACCGTTGCAGCTATGCTGTTATTCGGCAAATACACTCAGCGTTGGCTGCCTGTTATGACAGCAAAGTGTATCAGCTATATCGGAAATTCAGTAGGTGGCACCCAGTTCCGCGACAAGATGCACGATATGGAAATCGAGGGTAATTTACTCCATCAGTTCCGTACAATTATGAATTTCTTTACTCGCAATCTGCATAAAGTGCAGGTAGAAAAGGAGTTCAATTCTATTGGTGAACTGGAGATACCTTACGAAAGTCTTACCGAGTATGTTGTCAATGCACTTGTACATCGATCGCTGAATATTAAGTCCCCGATTCGGATTTTTATATTTGATAATCGTGTGGAAATTCATAGTCCGGGAACCTTACCTAATGGGCTGTCGATTGAAGATATTAAGAATGGCACATCAATGCCCCGTAATATGTTCTTGTTCACGAATGCCAACTACTTGTTGCCTTATACTGGAGCAGGAAGCGGTGTGCGCCGTGCGCTTGAATACAATCCAGATGCTGTTTTCTTCAATGGTGTTGAGGACAAGGAAATGACTCATGCTGCCAACGAGTTTGTTATTACCATACCTCGAAAAAGTAACCAAGCTCAATCCGAAAGTAACTTAGTTACCAATGAAAGTAACCAAGCTGATAGGGAAAGTAACCAACCTCGCGTAAACTTGGTTACTCGTAAACTGACAAAGAAGGAAGAGGATATTAGAAATTTTTGTTCTGTACCGAGGACTGCACAGGAGATTATGGATAGGTTGAAAATCTCTAATCAATCTAAGAACCGGCAGAAATATATTGCGTCCTTAATAGAGCTCGGGGTTCTTGAACGTACAATTCCCGAAAAGCCAAACGACCCAAATCAGAAATATCGTCGCAAAAAATAATCAGAAAAGGGACTATCTGAGAGTTAGCAGATAGTCCCCCGCAGGCGTGGATTGGAATTATGTCACCCCCTTCGGGGTTTGAGGATGAGGAAGTCACTCCAAATGTCGGATGAGCCTAAAATTAGTCCTTTTGGACATGCCGCCTGCGTCGGAGGTGCTAATTTCTGTTCAAAAAACAGTTATTTTACGATTTATGGTGAATTTTTCAGCCTCTGCGTTTGTGGGTGAGGGTAAAGTTTCATAACTTTGCAATACTTTTCTGATACAAACCCTGCAATGAGCCCAAGAAATCTGAATCATCTGCTGCGCCAGACCATAGATGAATTGTCGAACAACAATTCGTTGAATGGGTTGTTTCTGGAACACCACGATGGCTATCCGCTGCCCTCAGGACCGGAGATAGCGGAAATCATAGAACTGTGTAGAGCGGTCCTTTTTCCCGGTTTTTATGGCAAATCCACCATCAGCGGCGACACACTCGCCTATCATATAGGAGTAAACGTGGAGCGGCTCTATGAGTTGCTCTACCACCAGATACTGGCCGGGCTGTGTGTTGACGGCAAGCAACCCCACACCGGATGCCCCACCCAGAAGGCACACGAGCTGACGGCCGCCTTCATTTCCACACTGCCCTCCTTGAGGCAGCTGCTGGCCACCGACGTGGAGGCAGCCTACAACGGTGACCCTGCAGCGGAGTCCTACGGCGAAATCATCAGCTGCTACCCCGTAATCAAGGCCATCTCCAACTACCGCATCGCCCATCAGCTGCTGGTGCTGGGAGTGCCCCTGATACCGCGCATCATCACCGAAATGGCACACAGCGAGACGGGCATCGACATCCATCCGGCAGCCACTATCGGCCACCATTTCACCATCGACCACGGAACGGGTGTGGTGATTGGCGCCACATGCATCATCGGCAACCACGTGAAGCTCTATCAGGGTGTCACCCTGGGTGCCAAGAGCTTCCCGCTCGACGAGAACGGCCATCCCATCAAGGGCATCCCCCGCCACCCCATCCTGGAGGACGGGGTCATCGTCTACAGCAATGCCACGGTGCTCGGACGCATCACCATTGCCCAGGGCACCATCATCGGTGGCAACCTGTGGGTGACGGAGAGCACAAAGCCGGGCGAGCATCTGGTGCAGGCAAAAAAGAGAAAAACAAACAAGAATGACATAATGATACTTCCCGAGGACTTGGGAGGCTTATAAAACTGAACATGCAAGAATTTGAACTTATTGCCAAGACCTTCCAAGGTCTGGAAAATGTGTTGGCCACCGAACTGATTGACCTGGGGGCCAACAACATCAAGATAGGTCGGCGGATGGTGTCTTTCACTGGCGACCTGGAACTGATGTACCGTGCCAACTTCCAGCTGCGCACAGCCATCCGTGTGCTCAAGCCCCTGAAGCATTTCCAGGCCAGGACGGCTGATGAGGTGTATGAGGCCGTGAAGAAAATCGACTGGTCGGAGTATCTGACCGTAGAGCAGACATTTGCTGTGGACAGCGTGGTTTTCAGCAATGAATTCCGCCACAGCAAGTTTGTAGCCTATAAGGTGAAGGATGCCATTGTAGACCAGTTCCGCGAGCGAACGGGCAACCGCCCCAACATCCGCATCATCAACCCCGACATCAAGCTGAACATACACATTGCCGAATATGACTGCACCCTGAGTCTTGACAGTAGCGGCGAAAGCCTCCATCGGAGAGGCTACCGCCAGGAACAGGTGGAGGCTCCGCTCAACGAGGTGCTGGCTGCAGGCATCATCCTCATGACGGGATGGAAGGGAGAGTGTGACTTCATCGATCCCATGTGCGGCAGCGGCACACTACCCATCGAGGCGGCACTCATCGCCAGGGGCATCAGCCCGGGTGTCTTCCGCAGGGAATACGCTTTCGAGAAGTGGGCCGGCTTCGATCAGGAGCTTTTCGACCGCATTTATGATGATGACTCCAAGGAGAAACCCTTCGACCACCATATTTATGGCTACGACATCAACCGCAACGCCGTGGACATTGCCACACGCAACGTCAAGGCTGCCGGTCTGGGCAAGGACATTACCATCGAGCAGCGCGATTTCAAGGACTTTGTGCAGCCCGGACAGAAGAGCATCATGGTGATGAACCCGCCCTATGGGGAGCGCATCTCGTCGCCCGACCTGCTGGGCCTCTACAAGATGATAGGCGAACGGCTGAAGCATCAGTTCCAGGAGAACGATGCCTGGGTGCTCAGCTACCGCGAGGAATGTTTCGACCAGATAGGCCTGAAGCCCTCGCTGCGCGTGCCGCTGTTCAACGGGTCGCTGGAATGCGAGTTGCGTAAGTACCAGACCTACTCGGGCAAGTTCAGCGACATGCGAGCTCAGGGCATCGACATAAAAACAGCCCAGGAACGCCGCATGATGGCCGAGAAAAAGCGGTTCAAGCAGAACCGTGAATTCCGAAAGGGACTGGACGAGGACGACGAAATGGGCGCAGGCAGGAGCGGACGTTTCGGACAGAAGTTCGGAAGGGGCGACCGCAAGGACAACTTCCGTGGAGAACGACACGGTTTCCGCGATGAGGACGGCCGCAGCGGCGACCGCCGCAACTTCCATGACGAGGATGGCCATCACAGCGACCACCGTAACAGTTTCCGCGACGGAGACAGCTACCGCGGCGACCGCAGGGCGGGCCGCAGGGACTATGACCGCCGCGGCGACCGTGCCATGGAAAAGGCGCGTGCAAAGGCCAGCAGCAAATTCAGGAAAAACAACAACAACCGTTTTGAAAATGATGAAGAATAGCACGTTCCTTACCCTCTTTATGTGTGCATGTATGAATGTGGTGGCACAGAAGCCCCTGACGCTCGAACACCTTCTGGGCGGTGGCAACCAGTACCACCAGATGGTTCCCGAAAACAAATACCTCACTTGGTGGGGCAACACCGCCATAGAAACGCGTGCCGAGGAAGTGGCCGACCTGGATGCCGGCAAGGTGCTCTTCACCGTGGAGGACCTGAACCAGTGGGCAGGCAAGAAAATTGCATACAGCGGCCACAACACCAAGTTCCCATACGAGGCACAGCCTTTGGTGCTGGTGTCATCAGCCAAGGAGCGCATGCTGATTGACTTCCGGCAGCACACCGTGGCCTGGACCCAGCAGATTCCCGAGGGAGCGGCCAATCAGGACTGGAACGCCGGAAGCCGCCATCTGGCCTTCACCATAAAGGGCAACCTGTATGTGCAGACAGCCGATGACAAAACCCTTCAGGTGACTACCGACGGAAGCACCGACGGGAGCGAAGACATTGTCTATGCCACCAGCGTACACCGCAATGAGTTCGGCATTGAGAAGGGCACCTTCTGGAGCCCCGACGGGCAGAAACTGGCTTTCTACCGCATGGACCAGTCGATGGTGCCCAGCTATCCGCAGGTAGACATCACTACCCGCATTGCCACCACCTATACCGATCATTATCCCATGGCCGGAGAACGCAGCCATGAGGTGAAGGTGGGCGTGTTCGACGTGGCCAGCCGCACCACCGTCTGGATGGATCTGGTGGGAGAAAAGGAAGACTACCACACCAACATCTCGTGGGCACCCGACGGGAAGACCCTCTATGTGTTTGAACTCAACCGCCTGCAGAACCACATGCGCCTGATGGCCTACGACGTGTCCACCGGACGACCTCTCAGAGAACTGCTCACGGAACAGAGCGACAAGTATGTGGAACCGATGAACGGATTGACATTCCTTCCCTGGGACTCCACGAAGGCTATCATGCAGAGCCAGCGCGACGGATACAACCATCTATATCTGCTCGATGTGAACACCGGCCAGTTGCGCCAGCTCACCAGCGGGCAATGGGTGGTGCAGCAGATGGTGGGATTCAATGCCAGGCAGAAGAGTGTGGTGTACAGGAGCAACGAGCGCGACCCGCGCTATTCCTGCCTCTATGCCGTGTCGGTGAAGACGGGGAAAACCACTCCGCTGGGCGATCAGGAAGGCGTACACTATGCCACCATCAGCACCGATGGCAGCCGGGTCATCGACACCTGGAGCAGCCCCTCGGTGCCCAGAAGCATCAATCTGGTGGAGACCGCCAAGGGCAGGCCCGTCAATGTGCTCACGGCTGCCGACCCTTGGAAGGAGCAGGGCTTCAGCATCCCCGAGATAACCAGTGGTGCCATCAAGGCCGACGACGGTGTCACCGACCTGTTCTTCAGGATGGTGCTGCCCGTGGGCTTCGACCCCTCAAAGAAATACCCCGCCGTGGTGTATGTCTACGGCGGACCCCATGCCCACAATGTGCAGGCATCGTGGCACTGGGGCATGCGCGGCTGGGAGGCCTACATGGCACAGCTGGGCTATGTGCTCTTCATCCTCGACAACCGTGGCAGCGAATGGCGCGGACTGGCCTTTGAGCAGGCCACATGGCACCAGCTGGGTGTGGTGGAGATGAAGGACCAGCTCCGCGGAGTGGAATACCTCAAGAGCCAGCCTTGGGTGGACAGCGAGAGGCTGGGCGTGCACGGATGGAGCTTTGGCGGGTTCATGACCAGCAGTCTCATGTGCACCTATCCTGATGTGTTCAAGGTGGGTGTGGCCGGAGGCCCCGTCATCGACTGGAAATACTACGAGGTGATGTATGGCGAACGCTATATGGGCACTCCCCAGAACAACCCCGAGGGGTATGCCTCCACCAGCCTTCTGGACAAGGCCGGCAATCTGAAGGGGCGCCTGCAGGTGATTCTGGGTTACAACGATCCCACCTGTGTGCCTCAGCACAGCCTTTCCTTTATCCGTGCGTGTGAGGATGCCGGCACCCAGCCCGACCTTTTCCTCTATCCCGGACAGGGCCACAACATGTATGGGCGCGACCAGATCCACTTGCACGAGCGCATCACGCGCTATTTCGAGGATTACCTCAAGTAGAAAGAGAAACCACACACAGTATACATTAATAATATAATATAGAACAAAAAGATGAATATTCTATTGTTGGGAAGTGGCGGCCGCGAGCATGCCCTGGCCTGGAAAATTGCCCAGAGCCCCAAGACAAGCCAATTGTATATTGCTCCTGGAAATGCAGGAACCGCACAGGTGGGTGTGAACGTGCCCATCAAGGCCGATGACTTCGATGCCATCAGGGATTTTGTGCTGGAACATGGGGTGAACATGGTAGTGGTGGGTCCCGAGGATCCTTTGGTAAAGGGCATCTACGACTATTTCAAGGCCGATGATCGGCTGGCTGCAATCCCCGTCATAGGGCCCAGCCGGCAAGGAGCCGTGCTGGAGGGCAGCAAGGACTATGCCAAGGCATTCATGCAGCGCCATCACATTCCCACTGCCGCCTACCGCACCTTCACGGGCGAGACGCTGGCCGAGGGTAAGGCATTCCTGCGCACTCTGCAGCCGCCCTATGTGCTCAAGGCTGATGGCTTGTGTGCCGGCAAGGGTGTACTGATCCTGCCCACCCTTGAGGAAGCCGAACGCGAACTGGAGGAAATGCTGGGAGGCATGTTTGGCAATGCCAGCAGCCGCGTGGTGATAGAGGAATTCATGTCGGGCATCGAGTGCTCCGTGTTCGTGCTCACCGACGGTCGCCACTATGCCATACTGCCCGAGGCCAAGGACTACAAACGCATTGGAGAGGGTGACACAGGACTGAACACCGGAGGCATGGGCAGTGTGAGCCCCGTACCCTTTGCCGACAAGGAATGGATGGGCAAGGTGGAGGACCGCATCATCCGCCCCACGGTGGAGGGCCTCTCTGAGGAGGGCATCGACTATCATGGGTTCATCTTCTTCGGACTGATAAATGTAGACGGAGAGCCCAAGGTGATCGAATACAACGTGCGCATGGGCGACCCCGAGACGGAGACGGTCATGCTCCGGTTGAAGACCGACCTGGTGGAACTCTTCGAGGCGGTGGCCGAAAACCGTCTGGACCAGTGTCAGGTGGAGATTGACGACCGCAGTGCCGTGTGCGTGATGCTGGTGAGCGGTGGCTATCCAGGTGCCTACGGCAAGGGCTATCCCATCACGGGCATCGACCAGGTGGAGGGCAGTGTGGTGTTCCATGCAGGCACAGCCCTGAAGGATGGCCAGGTGGTCACTTCGGGAGGCCGTGTGATTGCCGTGAGCAGCTATGGTGCCACCAAGGCCGAAGCGCTGGCCAAGAGTTTTGCCGAGGCACAGAAAATATGTTTTGAAAAGAAATACTTCCGTTCCGACATAGGAGCAGACCTCTGATGAGAGACAGCAGGTTCCAGAACCGGGTGGCAGAGAGTGTCTTCACGTTCCCGTCGTGTGTGATGCTCGCTGCCTTGCTGTGGTGGAGGCCTCTGGCGGGAAGCCTGAGTGACAACATCATCGGGATAGCGCTATGCGCGCTGACGGCATTTTCCCTCATCGCCACGGATTTCTATTGCAGGCTCATCCGCAAGCACAGCCAGCTGTCGGCATGCTACTGGTTGCTGTGTGTGGCCACGATGGGATTCTTCCGTCAGGGCATCCGGGAAGCACTTGCCGTAACGGCTTTCACTGCCAGTTTCCACCTCCTTTTCCAAACCTGTCAGCGAAGGGAACCCATGGGCATGGTCTTCAACTCTTTCTTCCTGCTCTCGTTGGGCGGTATGGCCTGTCCTGGTCTGCTGTATCTGGCGGTTTGCTACTGGTGGTACATGTATGCGTTTATGCGTTGCCTCACGGTGCGCACGTTCGGTGCTGGTTTGATAGGGCTGATTGTCCCCTTCTGGTTTCTGGCGGTGTGGTGTATGTGGACCGGCGACACGGACCCTCTGCTACACATCGTCCGCGGCCTTCTGTCTCTGCAGCGGCCTTGCTGGGAGTGGTATGTGTCGCTCCCCGTGGGGCAAATCATGGCCTGGAGTGCCGCGTTGCTGCTCTCGCTGGTGGGAGGCATCCATTACCTTGCCAACTGCTACGATGACAGCATCAGCGTTCGCATGTGCCTCTATGTGTGTGTATGCCAAACGGTTGTGTCGAGTGTGGCATTGCTTTTCCATCCCTTCTCTCATGCCCTACTGCTGCCCATGACCGTTGTCAGCAGTGCTCCGCTGGTGTCCCACTATTTCTCGCTTGCCAACAGCCGGGCCAGTAGCATTTTTTTCATTCTTGCACTTATGTTTTTTGCCGCTATGGCGGCGTTGCGCCTATGGATGCCATCGTACTTTTCCTAGTGGATTATGGCTATCTGGGCATGGGGGTGTCGGCCTTCATTGCCGGTAGCGTGTTCCCGTTCAGCAGCGAACTGGTGCTGGCGGGGTTGTTGTTGTCGGGCCTGAGCCCATGGCCGCTTTTCCTGAGCGCTACCATAGGCAACGTGCTGGGCAGCATGTTCAACTATTGGGTGGGCACGCTTGGACGCATGGAGTGGATAGAACGCTACCTACGTGTGCCGCGCGAAAAGGTGTACAAGGCCCAGCGCTGGATGCAGCACGGCGGTGCATGGATGGGCTTCTTCTGCTTTCTGCCCATTCTGGGAAGCGTGCTCAGCGTCACGCTCGGGTTCATGCGGAGCGGCGTAGTGGTTTCCTTTTTAAGCATCTTTCTGGGCAAGGCGCTCCGCTATGCCCTGCTTATTTGGGCTCTGGACAAGATATAATCCGCTTGTTAACTAAAAATAAGACAGATTTGGGCTTTGCCTCCACAAAATTATATAACTTTGCAGCCAGAAAACAATAAACAACAATTTTTTCATAATGAAACAGTTCAAATTCGTAGACAACCTGATGGGTTGGATCACCTTTGCCATTGCGGCCTTTGTGTACTGTAGTACCATCGAGCCGACGGCTAGTTTTTGGGACTGTCCGGAGTTTATCACCACTGCCTATAAGCTGGAAGTGGGACATCCGCCCGGTGCACCCTTTTTCATGCTCATGGGTAACCTGTTCACCCAGTTTGTGAGCGACCCTGCCATGGTGGCGCGCATGGTCAACACCATGAGTGCCCTGTTCAGTGCAGCGTGCATCATGTTCCTGTTCTGGAGCATCAGCCATCTCACGCGCAAACTGGTGGGCACCGACGGTGTGGTTTCCAACCTCTCGCAGCTTATTGTAGTGGAGGCCTCCGCACTCACTGGTGCACTCATCTATACCTTCAGCGACACCTTCTGGTTCAGTGCTGTAGAGGGTGAGGTGTATGCTTCGAGCAGCCTTTTCACGGCAGTCGTGTTCTGGCTGATACTCAAGTGGGAAGAACATGCCGACGAGCCCCACAGCGACCGTTGGCTCATTCTCATCGCCTATCTCACAGGCCTCAGCATCGGTGTGCATCTGCTCAATCTGCTCTGTCTTCCGGCCATCGTGCTGGTGTACTACTACAAAAAGTGTCCCAAGGCCAATGCCAAGGGTTCGCTCATGGCCCTGGGCGTGAGCTTCCTGTTGGTGGCTGCCGTGCTATATGGCATTGTGCCGGGCATCGTGAAGGTGGGCGGCTGGTTTGAGTTGCTGTTTGTCAACACCTTTGGCCTTCCCTTCAACACGGGCCTCATCATCTACATGGTGTTGCTGGTGGCTGTGGTGTTGTGGAGCATCTTTGAAACCACCAGACAGCGCAACCGCAGGTTCATGAACATCTCGTTCCTGCTCAGTGTAGGCATGCTTGGCATCCCCTTCTATAGCTATGGCATCACCAGCATCGTGGTGGGCGTAGTGGTGCTGGGCATCCTGTTCGCCTGTCTCAACTACAAGAAACTGGGACATCATCTCGTGAGCGCACGCGTGATGAACACCACGCTCCTGTGCATGCTTATGATCATGATTGGCTACAGTTCGTATGCAGTCATCGTCATCCGCAGTTCTGCCAATACGCCCATGGACCAGAACAGCCCCGAGGACATCTTCACTCTGGGCACCTATCTGAGTCGCGAACAGTATGGCGACCGTCCGCTCTTCTACGGACCGGCCTACACCAGCCAGGTGCTGTTGCGCCCCGACGGCAACTACTGTGTGCCTGTGAGCAAGCAGGGAGCGCCCGTCTACCAGCGCAAGGAGAAGGCCAGTGCCGACGAACCCGACCGCTATGAAATACAGCGCTACAACGTGGAATACGTATATGCCCAGAACATGCTCTTCCCCCGCATGTACAGCGACCGTCCCGAGCACGTGGAGGCCTACGAGAGCTGGATGGGAGGCGTGAAGGGCAAGGAAGTGTCCTACGACCGCTGTGGTGAGATTGTGAAGGTGAAAGTTCCCACGATGATGGAAAACCTCCGCTTCTTCTTCAGCTATCAGGTGAATTTCATGTACTGGCGCTATTTCATGTGGAACTTTGCCGGCCGCCAGAACGATCTGCAAGGCAATGGCGAATGGGAGAAGGGCAACTGGATAACGGGCATACCCTTCCTCGACAACCTGCGTTTGGGCGACCAGAGCAAACTCCCAACGGAGCTGCGCGAAAACAAGGGACGCAACGTCTTCTACTGTTTGCCGCTGATTCTGGGCCTGATTGGTCTCTTCTGGCAGCTTTTCCACAAGCGCAACCTGGTGGACGGTGCCGGGGAAAAGCAATTCTGGGTGGTGTTCTTCCTGTTCTTCATGACCGGACTGGCCATTGTCATCTATCTGAACCAGACACCCATGCAGCCGCGTGAACGCGACTATGCCTATGCGGGCTCGTTCTATGCCTTTGCCATCTGGTGCGGCATGGGTGTGGCCGGTGTGTGTGAGGCATTGCGCAGGGTGCTCCGGAACGACAACCTTTGTGCTGCCGTCAGCTGCCTGTGTGTGCTTGTGCCCGTCCAGATGGCCGGTCAGACATGGGACGACCACGACCGTTCGGGTCGCTACACTTGCCGCGATTTCGGGCAGAACTATCTGCAGACACTCCAAGAGGGCGTGAGCCCCATCATCTTCACCAACGGCGACAACGACACCTTCCCTCTCTGGTATTGCCAGGAAACAGAAGGCCTGCGCACCGATGCACGTGTGTGCAACCTTTCCTATCTGCAAACCGACTGGTATATCGACCAGATGAAGCGTCCTGCCTATGACAGTCCTGCCGTGCCCATCCACTGGAGCCGCCTGCAGTATGTGTCGGGAACACGTGAAGGTGTGAGCGTGCGTCCGAACACCCTCAAGCAGGTAATTGACTACTACAAGGATGATCCCGAGTTGATGCGCGAGATGCTGGGCGACAACCCGTATGAACTGCGCAACATCATCGACAAATGGGTGCTCAACGACAATCCTGAGCTCCAGATAATCCCCACCGACAGTATCGTCATGACCATCGATAAGGAAGCCGTGCGCAAGAGCGGCATGATGATGGCCGCCGACAGCATACCCGATGTGATGCACATAAGCCTCAAGGGCAAGCGTGCCGTATACAAGAGCGAGATGATGATGTACGAAATGCTGGCGCAGTGCAACTGGACACGTCCGCTCTATGTAGCATACACCGTGGGTCCGAGCAACTATGGCGCTCTGGGCGACTATTTCGTGCAGGAGGGTCTGGCCAACCGCGTGACGCCTTTCAACACCAAGCAGAGCGGACGCGACATAGACACCGACCGCATGTTTGACAACATGATGCACAAATACAAGTTCGGAGGCCTTGAAAAAGAGGGTCTCTACATCGACGAAACGGTTATGCGCATGTGTTACACCCATCGCCGCAACTTCTCCCGCCTGGCAGAGAGCCTCCTCGACGAGAACAAGCTCGACAGTGCCGCACAGGTGGTGAGGTATGCCAATCAGGTGTTGCCTGCCTACAATGTGCCCCACAACTATCCCAGCGGGTCGCTCGACCTGGCCCGTGTGAGCCTCAGGGTGAACATGAAGGAAGAGGCCGAGACAATGGCACAGGCTGTGGCAAAGAATGCGTCGGAATACGTGGAATGGTATCTGTCGCTGCCCACCAATATCATGCTCATGAACGACAAGGAGCTGATGTACAACATGTCCATCCTGCATGCATCCATCGAGGTGCTCCAGGGGGCCAAGAGCGACAAGGCTGCCATGTATGAGCAGCGGCTGGGCAGCTACAACCAGAGCCTGCAAAAGATGATTTCCGGCTTATGATTATTGAGCAACCGGCCATATTCCTGCGGTGGATATATCCGCATGCCCTGTGGAGGATGGATCGTCATAGGAAGGCGGTTTACCTGACCTTCGATGACGGCCCCATCCCCGCGGCCACACCGTTCATTCTGGACACCCTGGAGCGCTTCGGTGCGCGTGCCACCTTCTTCATGGTGGGCGACAATGCGCAGAAGTACCCTCATCTGGTGCGCGAGGTGAGAAGCCGCGGCCATCGCATCGGCAACCACACATTCCACCATCTGGGGGGCCTGAAGTGGAGCTACGACGAATATCTGCAGGATGTGTATCTGGCCAACGAACTGCTCCATACCGACCTTTTCCGTCCGCCACACGGCTGGATGAGGGTGTCGCAGTATCATCGCCTGCGCCGCGAGGGATTCAAGGTGGTGATGTGGGATGTGGTCACGCGCGACTACAGTTGCTATCTCTCGGCCGATGATGTGGTGCAGAACGTGAAGCGATACACCCGCCCGGGAAGCATCATCACATTTCACGACTCGCTCAAGAGTATCGACAAACTGAAGGGTGCACTTCCGCGTGCGCTGAAATGGCTGTCTGAACAGGGGTATGAGTTCCGCGTGTTTGAATAGCAAGGATGTAAAAGCCAAGGCGCTGCGCCTTGGCTTTTCTGCTTGTGGCATGGCCAGGGCGCTTCCGCTCGATGCCGATGCACAAGCACATTTCGGACGCTGGCTTGCCGAGGGGGCTCATGCGGGAATGGACTATATGGCACGCAACGTCCGCCTTCGCATGGATCCTTCGCTGTTGGTGCCAGGTGCGCAAACGGTGGTGTCTGTGGCTCTTCCCTACCGTCCTGCACACCCAGTGGATGGATTGGCCTGGTACGCCCAGGGGAAGGACTATCATGTGGTGGTGAAGGACCGTCTGCAACAGCTGATGCAGGAAATTGGCGCTACAGGACGGTGTTTCGTGGACACCGCCCCTCTGGCCGAGAAATACTGGGCCTGGCGTTGCGGATTGGGCTGGCAGGGACGCCACACCCAACTTGTCATTCCCGGCCAGGGCAGCATGTTCTTTCTGGGTGAACTGGTGGTGGAGCAGATGGCCGATAGTTATGATGAGCCTATGGAGAACCACTGTGCTGCGTGCCGTCGGTGTGTGGATGCCTGTCCTGCCCATGCCCTCGACAGAGGGTGGGTGGATGCACGCCGTTGTCTCAGCTATCTCACCATCGAGCATCGTGGCCCTTGGCTGTCGCCCTTGCGCCTCTCATCGGCCTTTTATGGATGCGATGAGTGCCTGAAGGCGTGTCCGCATGGCAGCCATGCCCCTTGCGGTGATGCGGCCTTCCAGCCTTCTGATGCGCTTTTGGCCATGACATCCGCTTCCTGGCGTACGCTCACCCTGGAGCAATACCAGCAACTTTTCAAGGGAAGTGCCGTAAAGAGAGCCAAGTATGACGGTATCATGCGCAACATCCGTGCATGGGAGCCTCCTGGCCTCGACAACTAGTAGCTGACGCTCACCTCTATGCCAGCCTCCCGGATAAGGGCGGCTATGCCGTCCAGCTTTTCGCGGCCGGCCTTCTGCAGCCCTTTGGCTGGCGTTTCCCGGTCGATGGTGTAAATCATCACCATGCGTGGCTTTATCCGCTTCAGTGCCTCCAGATAGGGTGTCACGTAGGCGGACAGTGTGTTGTCCACATCCTTCCCTTCGTGGGTTCCCTGCATAAACATGGTTTGTATGATACATTGCCCACCAAAACTGCACATCCCTTCCACGATTTTTTCCACATCATAGTGTCCCTGCGGGCGATCGGTGCGGTGGATGTATGCTGCATCCACCGTGTCCAGTTTCAGGATGTTGTTGTCCACTTTCATCAGAGCGGCCCTCACCTCGGGGCGATGAATTTGGGTGGCATTGCTCAGGACGCTCACTCTGGCCATGGGGCAATAGATGTCCCGCAGCCTGATTACCTCATCCACAATCTCCGGGAAGTGGGGGTTCATTGTGGGCTCCCCGTTGCCGGCAAAGGTGAGCACGTCGGGCAGTTGCCCTTGGTTCCGCATCTCGCCTAGTTTCTGCTCCAGTGCATTTGCCACCTCCTGCACACCGGGAAGCGGCAGGTGCGGACGATGGTCGGCATTGAATCCACACTCGCAGTAGATACAGTCGAAACTGCACCACTTGCCGTCGGCAGGCAGCAGGTTAATGCCTAGTGAGATACCCAGTCGGCGGCTGTGTACAGGGCCGAAAATGGGTGATGGATAAATGATGGTACTCATACACTTTTCTTTGTTGCAACCTTAATATTGCACAAAGATACGTTATTTTCCTTTAAATGGCACCATTTATATGGTTTTTATTTGTATTTTTGCAGTCAGAATGACACGTATCCTGTTTATACTATATATATTAATAGGGCCGGGCCTCACCCTTTGGGCACAGGATGCCGAGGGCGACACGGTGCTGGACGAGCAGATGACCTACAAGCTGAAGCTTCAGGTGTATCGCTACAAGAAGCCTGTGATTGAGGGAAAGGACACCATGTGGTGCTATCTGTTGCCCGAACTGCCGGTGTATGCTCCGCTGCGTTTCAGAAATGAGCGTGAGCGCAGAGCTTTCAACCGGTTGGTCTACAATGTGAAGCGTGTGTTGCCCATTGCACAGGAGGTGAACGGCCTTATCGAGGAAACCTATGACGTGCTGGAGCAGTTGCCCGACAAGAAGTCGAAGGAAGCCCACATCCGTGCCGTGGAGAAGGACATCAAGGACACCTATACACCTCGCATGAAGAAACTCACCTATTCGCAGGGAAAGCTGCTTATCAAGCTGGTGGACCGCGAGTGCAACCAGTCGAGCTACGAGATAGTGAAGGCTTTCTTTGGACCTGCAAAGGCTGCCTTCTATCAGGTATTCGCATGGACCTTCCGTGCAAGCCTGAAGAAGGAATACGACCCGGAGGACGACGACAAGCTCATAGAACGGGTGGTGCGTCAGGTGGAGACGGGGCAGCTGTAGCGTTTCTGCACAGCCGGTTGACAATCATATAATCATTAGAACATAGGAATTTATGGGAAGAAACAAGTTTTCCAGCCGTGAGATAGAAAAGATAGCCAAGTTGCTCCGCCTCAAGAATGCGGGCACCCGCTACCAGCAGAAAATGGTCAGGCATGAACTGAGGGTGAAGTTCGAATTCAACATTTCCGACTTCAATGTACAGGGAAAGGCTTTCGGGGAGGAAGACCTTCAGGCTGCCATCCATCGAGGGGCCATCCAGATACTGGATGATGCCACCATTGCCGCCATGAAGGAAAAGCGTGCACGCGACAAGGCACGCGACGAAGCTGCGCGCAGAGAGCAAGGCTGATTGTTTCCTGCAGTGTGCCAGGAATGACTATTCCAAGTATGACATTGAATACAAGGGGCTTTCTCTTGGTGACCTCTAGTATCGACACCGCTGTTTCGGACACGTGAGTGTCGATACCATCAATAAATTCTTTCGTTTTATGAGCCGGAATATTGTTTTTCCCCAGTTTCAATGAGCCTGACATAAACTAAAGTAATGTCACCTAATCCCCAAAAAACAGCCTGAATTTTGGATTAGGCGTGAAATTTTGGAAAATCGTTTGTTTGTCTGATATGGTAACAAGAGACCTACAGCATGTAATCGAAGAAAAATGTCACAAGGGTAAGGCCGTAATACTCATTGGTGCAAGGCAGGAGAGTCGGCACATCTGCCTTGTGGAAAATCCATGCTGACAAAGCATGTAGGAAAACAACCATGTTGGTTCATAACGCCTATGAAAGACTGTCGTTTTTGCTTGTGCTCCTTCAGGCATTGCATCGTCCTCCGTTCGGAGCACCATGATATGAAAGGCCGTTCTGCACCCTGTAAGGGGTATAAGTGTCATCGCGGCAATGTGTGGGCGGTTCTTTTGCCCTTCCAGGGCGCATTTCCTTTATCTTCTTCCTCCTGAACGGGAGGACTGAGGGAGTCACTGCCGCTTCCCAACAACCTCAAGATTTGTCTGCAACTGGCTGGTGCTGCTGGCACCTATGAGCACGGAGGTGATGCCGCGGGTGTCGAGAATCCACTTCAGGGCTTTCTCGGCAAGGGTCATACCTGCAGCCTGCGCCTCGGTGTTCCATTGGCGGAGCTGATTGAGGAGGGAGGGAGTAAGAGCTGCCTGTTTCAGGGAGCGGCCCTTGGCCATACGGCTGTCTGTGGGTATGCCGTCGAGATAGCGGTTGGTGAGCAGGCCCTGAGCAAGCGGAGAGAAAGAGATGAAGCCCACCCCACGCTGTATGCACAGGTCGATGATGCCCTCGCTGAGCGGCTCGTGGTTGAGCATGTTCAGTCGGCCTTGGTAGATGAGCAATGGTGTATCGCGTGCGGCCAGATAGTCGATGGCAAAGCGGGTGGCTTGGAGCGGCCAGCGCGAGATGCCCAGATAGAATGCCTTGCCTTGCTTCACAATGTCCACCATGGCCTGGAGTGTTTCCTCCAGAGGTGTCTCAGGGTCGTATCGGTGGCTATAGAAAAGGTCCACATATTCCAGGTTCATGCGTTTGAGACTCTGGTTGAGGCTGGCCATGAGATATTTGCGCGAGCCCCAGTTGCCATACGGACCAGGCCACATATCGTAGCCGGCCTTGGTGCTGATGAACATTTCATCACGGTAGGGCATGAAATCATCCTTCATCAGCTTGCCGAAAGTCTCCTCTGCGCTGCCATAGGGAGGACCGTAGTTGTTGGCCAGGTCGAAATGAGTGATACCATGGTCGAAGGCATAGCGGGCGATGTCGCGGCTGCGCTGCAAAGGGTCTACGGCACCGAAGTTGTGCCAGAAGCCAAGGCTAACCTCGGGAAGCAGCACACCGCTGTGTCCGCAACGCCTGTACTGCATTCCGTTTTCATATCTGCTGCTGTCTGCTTTGTAAATCTCTTCCATAATCCTCATTTATTTGTCAATTCTGGCGCAAATGTACCAATAAATGCTACAACAGACAAGATTATTGGCCAGAAACATTGGAAATTATCTGGTCTTTGCATGTGATGAGGAAGAATTTTGCGTAATTTTGCAGCATGTTATTGGCAAATGATAGGATATATCAGGATGAAAAGGAGAATATTCATGGGAGCAATGATAATGCTCTCTGCCACAATGGCATTTTCGCAAGTGGCAAAACCCATAGAGGATGTCAACAAGGTGGTGGACAACACACTGGACAGCCTCAACAAGGCCCGGACGGCACGCATACCTGCGGGAACAAGCCGAAAGGGAAACAACCCCGTGCTCTTCCTCATAGGCAACTCCACCATGCGCAACGGCACACTGGGCAACGGAAACAACGGACAGTGGGGATGGGGCTATTTTGCACAGGATTTCTTCAATGAGGAAAAGATTACCGTTGAGAACCAGGCTCTCGGCGGAATGAGCAGCCGCACTTTCTACACCCGCCTTTGGCCGGATGTGCGCAAGGGAATACGCAAAGGCGACTGGGTGATCATCTCCATCGGCCATAACGACAACGGCCCGTATGACAGCGGAAGGGCACGCGCCAGCATACCCGGCATAGGCAAGGACACGCTCAACGTGACCATCCAGGAGACGGGAGTGAAGGAAACCGTCTTTACCTATGGCGAATATATGAGGAAATACATCAACGACTGTCGTGCCGTGGGTGCCAATCCCATCCTGATGTCGCTCACTCCGCGTGATGCCTACGACGACAACGGCAGGATTGTTCGTGTGGACACGACCTTCGGCCTGTGGGCTAAGCAGGTGGCAGAACAGGAGGACGTGCCTTTTGTTGACCTCAACGAGATTTCGGCATCCAAGCTGGATGCCTACGGACCATGGAAAGAAAAGTATCATTTCTATACCGACCATATCCATACCAGCCGCTTCGGTGCGATGATGAACGCAAGGTCGGCAGCTGAGGGAATAGCCGGGAGCAAGGACCCGAAGCTGGCTCCGCTGCAGGCAATGATGCGGGGCGTGGAACTGCCCGTGGAGGAGGTGAAGCGCGAAAAGGGAAAGCCCGTGGTGTTCATCACGGGTGACAGCACGGTGAAGAATGAGGACAACGACGAAGACGGAATGTGGGGATGGGGCTCGCAGGCTTACACCGTTTTCGACCAGAACAGGATTACCTGCGTCAACTGTGCCAAGGCAGGGCGCAGCACCCGCACCTATCTCAACGAAGGACGATGGGACAAAGTGTATAACAGCCTGCAGCCCGGCGACTTCGTGCTGATTCAGTTCGGACACAATGACATTGGTCCTATCGACAATCAGAAGCAGCGCGGCACCATAGCCGGCGCCAAGGACACAAGCCATGTATACAGGCTTGCCGACAGCGGTAAATATGAGGTGGTATATTCCTTTGGCTGGTATCTGAAAAAGTTCATTCAGGACGTGAGGGAGAAGGGAGCCACTCCTGTCCTCTTGTCGCTCACTCCGCGTAACGAATGGCCCGGCGGCAGGATTGAGCGCCGCAACGACACCTACGGCAAATGGTATCGCGAGGTGGCCAGGGAAACGGGCGTTGAACTGGTGGATGTCCACAACATCACGGCCGACTTCCTCGACCGTATAGGAAAGGAAGAGGCAAAGGCATACTTCAACCATGACCATACCCACACCTCGCTCATGGGTGCCAGGATGAATGCAAAGAGTGTGGCAAAAGGACTGATGCGCGGCGGCTCGCCGCTTGCCAAGTATCTCATTGCCTCTGCCCCTATCGTGGAGGACATGAGCCAGAAAGACCCCAAGGATAACCGGCCGTTCTGCTATTCGGCCGAACTGCCCGACGGCAACTACAGGGTGAAGGTTGTACTTGGTTCCAGGAAAAAGGCCGGGAGGACGGTTGTCCGAGCTGAATGCAGGCGGTTGATGGTGGATGAGGTGGCCACGAAGAAGGGCGAGTTCCGGACGGTTGAATTTACCGTCAACAAGCGCACCCCGTTTATCTCCGACCTTAAATACGTCAGGATAAAGGACCGCGAGAAGGACTATCTCACCTGGGACGACTGCCTGACGCTGGAGTTCACGGGCGCAGCTCCTGCCGTAAAGGAACTGAGGATAGAGCGCGACACCGCTGCTACGCAGGTTTTCCTCTGCGGCAACTCCACCGTCACCGACCAGCCGGGTGAACCATACGCCAGTTGGGGACAGATGGCTCCCGTGTGGTTCGGCCCCGATGTGGTGATTGCCAATCATGCGGAAAGCGGGCTAACGGCAGGCTCCTTCATCGCCCAAGGCCGTCTCGACCAGGTGATTTCTCAGATGAAGAAGGGCGACTATGTGCTGTGTGAGTTTGGCCATAACGACCAGAAGGAACGTGGTGCCGGAAGCGGGGCATGGTACAACTTCTCGCAGAACCTCAAGGTGTTCATCGACCGGGTAAGGGAAAAGGGCGGCACCATCATCTTCGTGACGCCCACACAGCGCCGTTCCTTTGATGAGGCCACGCATAGCAGGATACAGGAAACCCACGGCGACTATCCCGATGCCATGCGAACGGTGGCCCGCCGCGAGAATGTGCCCGTGATTGAACTGCACGACATGACCCGCACCTTCTTCGAAACGCTCGGATGTGAAGGCAGCAAGGCGGCCCTCGTACATTATCCTGCCAACACATATCCCGGTCAGGCCAAGGCGCTTGCCGACAACACCCACTTCAATCCCTACGGTGCATACGAGGTGGCAAAGATGGTAATCATGGGAATGAAGCAGCTCGGTCTCCCTCTCGTGAAATCACTGCGCCCTGATTGGAAAGACTATGCCCCCGCACAGCCGGATGACGCGAAGGCCTTCAGGTGGTATCCTGCACAGAACGTGGATGTGACCAAGCCGGCAGGAAACTGAAAGGGAAATGCACACATAACAGCATACCTGGCGATAAGGTTATTAATCTTACGCGTGAAAGGTTATTAATGTTACAGCCGTAAGATTAATAACCTTATCGCCAACGAAGATAATATGCTTTTTTGCAGCAAAAAGTATCACTTTTTCTTTTATTTGCTTGCATCTTGCTCCAGGGTATATTATCTTTGCACCATAATTCAGTTATTCATTAACATATTTAATAGGATAGGAACATGAAATATACACTTGTGATGCGTGGCAACCCACGCTACCCCGAGCGCGGGAAGAAGGCATACGCCTGTGCACAGTATGAAAAGACGTTGTCACTGGACGAACTGCTGGACTACATCGTCCTCCACGGATCGGCTTTCCGTAAGGGCGACTACGGGGCAGTCATCTCCACCTTAGCCGAGGCCATGGCCGACAAGATGGCCGAGGGCTACAAGATAGACCTTGCCGAGATGGGCCAGTTCTACCCCACCCTTGAATGTGAGGGAGCAGACACAATGGCCGACTTCAATCCCGACAAGCACATCAAGGCCGTTAATGTAAACTGGAAACCAGGCAACGACTTCAAGAACCTGAAACAAAGGGCTGCTTTCCGTGAGGACCTCACAAGACGTATGCAGAAGGATGCGTTGAAGGCAGACCGGAAGCGGTGGGAAAAGGGTGAAGAAGAAGGACAGGCGTGAGTCAATAATAATAGATAGGTGAGATGACGAAACGGGAAATCATCAAGGTGTTTGAGGAAAGGAAGGTCCGCACCGTATGGGACGACAAGGAGGAGAAATGGTACTTCTCCATAGTCGATGTGGTGGCTGTGCTTACGGATAGTGCAGACCCAAAGCAATATATAAAGAGGATGAAGAGCAGAGATGAAAGTCTCAAAGCCAACTGGGGTACAATTTGTACCCTGGTTCCTTTGGTTAGCGAAGATGGTAAGAAGCATAAGGAGATGACTGCCGATACGGAAGGTATCTTCCGCCTCATCCAATCCATCCCCTCTCCCAAGGCCGAGCCATTCAAGCAATGGATGGCACAAGTGGCAGCCCTTCGCCTGGATCAGATGCAGGACCCCGAGATGAGCATCGAGCAGGCAATTGCCGACTATAAGCGGTTGGGTTATAGCGACCTGTGGATAAACCGAAGGATTAAAAGCATCGAGGTACGTAAAGAGCTGACTGACGAGTGGAACCGTTCGGGGGTGAAGGAGGGAGTGGAATATGCCACGCTCACCGACATCATCACGCGCGAATGGAGCGGTATGACAACCAAGCAATACAAACATCACAAGGGATTGAAAAAAGAGAGTCTGCGCGACAACATGACTAACGTTGAGCTGGCCCTCAACATGCTTGCAGAAGCATCCACCACCGAGATTTCCAGACAGAAGAATCCAAAGGGTTTCCGGCAGAGTGCCAAGGTGGCGCAGGAAGGTGGAAGCGTGGCAGCAGCCGCCCGCAAACAGCTGGAGAGCAAGACCGGCAAGTCTGCCATATCCTCAGAAAAAGCCTCCGAATATCTGTTGCCGCCTGAAGAAGGCAGGGACGACTGATGTTTGAGAAACGGTAAATAAAGGCAAATGTTATCATGAAACATTATATTTTGATTGGTTATGAATGCATACAAATATATTCCAGACACTAAGACCGCAGAACTCATTACAATGTATGGAAAGTTCCGCAATAGTGAAGATTATTCATATAGGAAGAAGCAACGTGCCTTTTGTGTTGTTGCAAAAAATGTGCTCCAATATATGGTTGAGCATAAAAAATTCAATGAGGATAATGTAACGATGTTGGTTCATATGTTTAAATTTAATCCATCTGAAGAATATATCAGAGAAAAGTTGGAATCAATATCAGATACAAGATCCGATTATAATATGTTATTAAAACTATTTGAGGAATGTGATTTCAGAGGGTTTACAGCTATTGGAAGGACTAGGGTCTTTATCAATAAAAAGAATGCCCAAATAGTTGGCGACTTTATCTCTCAAATATTTAAAGATAAGACCAAGGAGGATGTAAAGGATACGGTGAAAGATTTTGACTCTAAGGGAATCATGTATTGTACAACTGGTATATATTCACCTTGGTTACATTACATTCATCCGGATATCTGCCCAATAGCAAATGGTCAAATAGATGGTTTGCTATCGTATTTAGGGATTCCAAGGAGCAAGAAAACAGATTATCCTTATATGTTGGATGTATTAACTGAATTAAAGGAAATCGTGAATGCAGAGGATTTTAGTGTTCTTGATGCGTTTATCTATTCTACTGATTTTTTAAACAAAAAAGCAATGACAACAGAACAATACATAAATATTCTTAGAAGCAATAATAATATGGTCTTGACTGGAGCCCCTGGCACAGGAAAGACTTACCTTGCCAAGCAAATTGCAGGTGCGATTGTTTTGGGTAAGAATGATATTGATAATCTTTCAGAGGAGGAAAAGAAGACATTTAAAGAGCGTGTGGGTTTTGTCCAATTCCATCCTTCATACGACTATACAGACTTTGTTGAAGGATTGAGACCAATAGAGAAAAGTGACGGACAAGTGGGATTTGAACGCAAAGATGGAGTATTTAAGGAGTTTTGCAAAAGGGCAATATCTAAGGTACAACCTAAGGTTTACAAAACGACTTCAAATCAGGTTCGCCTTGTTGGAACAACCCCTTTTGAAAGAGCATACAGAAAGTTAATATTCGATATTATTGCTGGTACTGCTGTGTTATATTCTGATTTTCGTAGTAGTATGACAGTTATGAGATTAAAGGTGGAGAATAAGATGAATTTTCAAGTAATAAAATTTTGGAAAACAAAGGATTATCAAAACGCGCAATATGATTACTTGAAGAAATTATATAATCATTATTACTCAAGAGGTATTAATGATGTCAGAAACGAGAGATTTGACGATTTCGTAAAGATTATCGGTAACACGTTGGACTATTCATATTATCGGGGTATTGTACAGGGATTGCTTGATAGAACTGATAAGAACCAAGATGTACATCTGAATGATAATTCTTCAGAGAAAAGCATTGCTAATAATCCAATGGATGAAGCAAATCGCCCATACGTATTCATCATTGATGAAATCAACCGTGGTGAAATTTCAAAGATATTTGGTGAACTGTTTTATGCTATTGACCCTGGCTATAGGGGCGAAAAAGGCAGGGTAAAGACACAATACCAGAACCTTATTCCAGATAGTGATGTTTTTGCAGATGGCTTCTATGTTCCTGAAAATGTATATATCATTGGCACCATGAACGACATAGACCGCAGCGTTGAGAGTATGGACTTTGCGATGCGTCGCCGTTTCACTTGGAAGGAGGTGACACCTGCTGAGACTCAGTCAATGCTTGACTCTTTACCATGTGCAGACGAGGCAAAGAAAACAATGAACAGGTTGAACGAAGAAATCGCAAATACAGAAGGACTTGGTGCTGCATATATGGTAGGCCCGGCATATTTCCTGAAATTAGGCAACAACGGTGGGGATTTTGAAAGACTATGGAATATGAATATAGAACCACTATTGAAAGAGTATCTGCGTGGTTTCCGCAAAGCAGAAGATATTCTGAAGAAATTCAAAAAGGCATATTTTAAATCAGAAGAATTACCTATAGAACAGGAAGAGTCCGACGAGCTTGAATAGCGATGAGAATATATCTAAAAGACAACAATATTGGTAAAGCAAATGTAAAGACATATAATAGAAAGGATGTCTCAGCATTGTTTCCTATTGCCGACAAGACAATAGGGCAGCTTTGCCGTGAAAATGAAAGCCTGCTCATATTCCCTTACTGCATAGATGACACGGATGACAGAATTGGCGAGTCTTCTGTTGTAAGCATCCTAAATACTGATGATTCCGAGAAAGTTAAGATTTCTACTGGCAACATTATGGGCTTCATTGGTATTGGCAATCTCCAAGTTAAGATACAGTCGAGATTTGACGAGGGGCATGATGATTACCTGTTGCACTATATGCTACAGAAAGTGTTGTCGTTCAGTCTTTTTGACCTAAGCCACAATAATGAACAGGAAGATGTCTTTGACTTTATGATGTTTATGTTTCCTTATTTCCTGAAGAATGCCCTAAGGCAAGGTATATATAGGGAATATCAAATTCATAAGTACAACAATTCAAATGTAAAGGGAACAATAGACTTGGGTAGACACATTGCACACAATGTGCCGTTTGCAGGGAAGGTCGCCTACTCAACTCGTGAGTATTGTCAAGACAACACAATGACTGAGCTGATACGCCATACCATCGAGTTTATGAAAAAGAAAAAATATGGCAAGGCGGTCCTTGATATTGACAAGGAAACCATAGACAATGTGAAATTGATTATTGAACAAACGCCATCATATAACGAGAATGAGCGTAACAGCATCTTAAACAGGAATCTGCGCATGAAATGCCACCCATATTATACTGAATATAGACCTTTACGGAGTCTTTGTTTGCAAATACTCAGGATGGAAGAACTGAAGTATGGCGAGAGCGATGATGAGGTGTACGGTATCCTTTTCGATGGCGCATGGCTATGGGAGGAATATGTCAATACCATTTTGAGGAACTATGGTTTCGCGCATCCTGAAAACAAGCGAAGTAAAGGAGGCATTTATCTGTTTGAAGACAAGAGTGGTATTCGCTACCCTGACTTTTATAAGAAGGATGTAGTTCTGGATGCCAAATACAAACGATTGGGCAGTTATGAAGATGTTGCCAAGGTCGGAAGAGACGATATTCATCAGATCATCTCATACGTAAATGCGTTGAAAGCCAAGAAAGGAGGATTCGTGTCTCCATTAGAGAAAAAACAAGAAATTACACCGACAAAGCATATTAAAGGCACAGATTATTCCACCTTGTCAATATTTGGAATAGAAATATGCAAGTCGGCGGCTTCATACGCAGAGTTCTGCGAAATGATGAAAGAGAATGAGAATGATTTTGTTGAATCGCTAAATATGAACGAATATGAAAACATATAAGAATTGGATGCTTGGAGGGAAGCGAAATGGAAAACTTCATTGCTTGAAGACAGACAAACGACGGATGAAGTGAGGTTGACGCTTCCAATACCATTCTATGGAACATCAGAAAACAATGAAAATATCAAAGAGGATGGCATAGAGAATGTCCTAGAGAAACTTGCTGAACGACAATGTATTATCTATGATACATTAAAAACGGATGTCCTAGACGATGTCCTAGACAATGTCAATGGGACTACCGAAACATTGGCAAGGAAACTATCGGTATCGTCAAGAACTATACGCAGAGACCTTGACAAGATGAAATCCCTTGGCATAGTGAAACGCGAAGGCGGAGACTATGGGGGAAAATGGGTAGTAATAACCAATAAATGACCCTGTAAATGGCGTAAAAGAATTATCTGAAGTTCAGATGGTTATTGTAGATGAAGTCAGAAGGAATCCAAATATCACTACAAACGAAATGGCGCAAAAGGCAGGTATCAAGTTCCGCACATTACAACGTTATATCTCACAGTTACAGACACTCGGCATTCTAGTAAGAGAGGGTGGAAGAAAAGATGGCTATTGGGTGGTCAAATGATATGGTAAAGGATATTCAACATTTACATATAGCACGGATTATGCAACAGAATGACAACAATATACTCATCTATCAAGATGACAACGGTATCACCAGGGTGAACGTACGGTTTTCAGATGAAGACGTATGGCTTACGCAGGCACAGCTTGCGGAGATATATGATACTACGCAAGAGAATATATCAATGCACATTAAAAACATATACAAAGACGCTGAATTACAGGAAGATCGAACTTATAAGGATTTCTTATTAGTTCGCCAAGAGGGTAAACGTAATGTGCAACGAAACATTGCACATTATAATCTCGACGTAATCATTGCCTTGGGTTATCGCGTGCAGTCGCAGATGGCAACACGCTTCAGAAGATGGGCGACAGAACGGCTGCACGAATACATCCAAAAAGGATTTACAATGGACGATGAGCGGTTGAAGCAAGGAGGCAACCGCTATTTCCGCGAGCTGCTGCAACGCATAAGAGACATTCGCGCCTCTGAACGCAACTTCTATCAGCAGGTGACGGACATTTATGCCACATCCATCGACTATGACCCTCGTTGCGACATGACCCGCGAGTTCTTTGCTACGGTTCAGAACAAACCTATGAACGTGTGGATAGCGACAAGCCTATGGTAGGTATGACAAACTTCAAGGGAAACTACATTACCAAGGATGATGTGAAGATTGCCAAGAACTATCTCACGGAACAGGAGTTGAAAAGACTGAATCTATTGGTGTCCCAGTTCCTTGAATATGCAGAATTTCAGGCATTGGAGATGCAGGAAATGAGGATGGCAGACTGGGTGGCTGCACTTGACAACCAGATTATCATGCTAAAACGGAAGTTGCTTGAAGGCAAAGGTCACATCTCTCATAAACAGGCCATGGAAAAGGCTGAAAAGGAGTTCCAAATCTATCGTCAGAGAGAAATGTCACAGCTTGAAAGTGACTTTGACAGAATGATGAAACAACTGCCGAAGAAATGAAAATATATTTGGATATGACAATTAATATAGAGAGAATATGACCGAACAGATATTATATCACTACACAACGATGAAAACATTCTATGCAATGATGGAGCATTCATTGTGCTGTGAAGAAGATGATTTTCATCCAAAATACTTAACAATGTGGGCAACACATTATGCACATCAAAATGACCCTATGGAATGTAAATTGTTCTTCCGCGGATTGCGAAAAGCTGTTAAGGACTACACTGAACAACACAAAATATGTTGCTGATGGCACCTCGAAAAGCGGAATAAGTGGCTTTTCTTTGGTGGAATGAAATATTAGTTGTTATTTTGCATCTTGAAATGAATCCTTTTAGCGTATGATAAAGAACTTGATTTTTGATTTTGGAAAGGTGCTTGTAGATTATGACTATTTCACCGTTCTCGACAGTATCTTTGCCACACACCAGCAATCGGAAGACTTCTTCCGCCGCCTGATGGCGGAAAGATGGAACGAACGTCTTGACCGTGAGGATGTTCCTTTTGAGCAGATTGTCCACGACATGCAGTACGCCATGCCGCAGTATAAGGAGGAGATACAGCAGTTTGCCCACCGATATACCGATTTCATACTGGGTGAAATAAAGGGGATGCGTGCTCTGCTCGTCAGGCTGAAGGGGGAAGGGTATAAGCTGTATGGCCTCACCAACTGGTGCAGCAAGGTCCACCTCACCATGGAAGAATACCCGATATTCCAGTTGCTCGACGGGAGGGTCATATCCTCGGAAGAGCATATCACAAAACCCTCGATGGAAATCTACCAACGTATCTGTGAGAAATACGGATTGAAGGCAGAGGAATGTGTGTTCACAGACGACTTGAGGGAGAATGTGGCAGGAGCACGCCGATATGGCATGGAAGGCATTTGTTTCAAGAATGCCGCCCAGTATGAGGCTGATTTGAGAGACATTCTCTCCAGCAAGGGTGGATGCCACGACGGGGATTACGTGAAAACCGAACAGGACAGATGTATGGCGGGTGAGCTGTACGACTGCCATAGCCCTGAATTCCTCGACCGGAAGGCCCGTGCCACGGAATGGATGCAACGATACAGCGCGCTCCCGTATGCCAACCGGTCGGCACGTTACGCTATGATACGCGAACTGTTTGGCAGCGTGGGCACGAACGTCTCTGTGGGCGATGGCACAATCATCGGGTTTGGAGATAACATCCATGTGGGCAACAATGTGAGCATCAACTACCGCTGCATCCTCAACGACTGCAACGCCATCGTCATTGGCAATGATGTGCTCATTGCCCCGGGCGTTCAAATCAACACGGCCTCGCATCCCACGGAGCTTTCCGAGCGTCTGATGTCCGGTTGGAAGCCGTCTTCACGCGAATACCGCTGGCGCACGTTTGCCAAGCCTGTCGTTATCGGTGACGGTTGCTGGATAGGAGCCAACGCCACCATTCTCGGCGGTGTGACAATCGGTGACGGAGCGGTGGTGGCTGCCGGAGCGGTGGTGACGAAGGATGTGGAACCCCATACACTGGTGGGCGGCGTGCCGGCAAGGGTGTTGAAAAGGCTTCAGTAGAATCCGGGGTCCGCAATCTTTTTCCTGTGTAGACGCAAAATTATAGGAAATCCTATATTCACATGAATCGTTTTACGATACCCCCCTTGCAGAATGATAATAAAACATAAATGTGGATTCTGTAATGTGCTGACAGTCTGCAATGGTTTCCATGGGGTGACTAACTGTCCTTTTTGTGCCTTCTTGTGGGGATGGGGGGAAAGATGTAATTTTGCAGCGTCAAATTACCAATAAAAGTTAAGTGTTATGAACAAGGCAGAATTACAGCAGTCAACTGATGGCTACAGCATTGCCACAGTGGGAAACCTTGCATCGTTTGAAGGCAAGGCATTTGTGAAGGACATTTTGGGCACCACATCCGTGGAGCTTTCGTTCGGCAGTCTGGCACCAGGCTGTTCCGTGCCCTTCTTCCATCACCACAAGCAGAACGAGGAGGTGTATGTGGTATTGAGTGGCGAGGGCGTGTTTGTCCTCGACGGAAAGGAGGAACCGGTGTCATCGGGAAGCATCGTAAGGGTGGCACCGTCGGTGAGCCGAAACACCAGATGCACGGGCAATGAACCGCTGGTGTATGTTTGCATTCAGGGAAAGGCAGGCTCCTTGGAGCAGTATACGATGACAGACGGTGTGGTGGAGCAATAGACAGGTTTTTGTTGCAATTTCAGGCGGGAAGGGCAATAAACCTGTGGCTCTTTCCGTTTCCATTATATGGAAAAGAACTGTCATAGGATGTTGAAAGAGATGGTGTTCCCGGATTGTCCCGTGCGAAACATCTTGTCGCGTGTGGGCGACAAATGGTCGCTGTTGCTGATGCACCAACTGCTCAGCCAGTCGGCCCCCATGCGTTTCTCGGAGTTGCGCAGGGCCATTCCCGACATATCGCAAAAGGTGTTGACCGCCACGCTGAGGAACCTGGAGGCCGACGGCTTCCTTGTGCGCACGGTCTATGCCGAGGTGCCTCCACGCACGGAATATTCCCTTACTCCCCGTGCCCATTCCTTCATGGAAGCATGCCGTCCGATGGTGCAATGGGCCATAGACAATTTTGCGGCTATCATCAAGGACAGGAACAGAGCGAATTGAAACATGAAAAGCATGTGGCAAGGTGGGCCGACAAAGGCACTAACCAAAAGGTAAGTCAAGGCGAGGACTGGCCTCTACGCGCGTATTAATATTAAGGTTTAACGGAGGCCCTTCTCCTTTCCATCGGACGGATGGACGGGAGAAGGGCCGAATTTATAGGACATTCCCATTAGCGAATGGTTGTTTCCTGCACATTGAGGGCAGACAGGGCGATGCTTACGGGCAGGCCGCGTGTGTCGGATGCGTCCCATTCCACGGTGACGGTCTTTTCTTCGCCGGGCATGAGGTGGAAATAGTTGTCGCTATAGGTGACAGGGAGCACCTGTTCTCCATCCTTTGCCTTCAGGCAGAGCCTTATCATGAAGGCCGGGGTGCCGGAAGGATTCTGGATGTGGAGGGTGAGGTGGCTGGAGGCCATATCGCAGGATGCTTTCAGGGTCACCTGGGGAAGTTGCAGCAGTTGCTGCCTGCTGCCATTGGATGCGGGACGCACGTAGGTGTTTTCGGAAAGCAGCGTGCCCTCATTGCCCTCGCTCAGTTCCAGCCTTACCACATATACGCTCGTGCTATCCTGCGGGAACTCCACTTGCTGGCAGATGGCGGTGGAATCCTCGTTGCAGCTGAGTTCCCTTGAGGATGTCCGCACCGTGTTCCCCTTCAGGTCCATGATGCGGCAGCTGGCTGTGAGCTTGCCCTGATGGCCTGCGCTTCGGTTCACCACTTCCACGTTGCCCGTCAGTTCGTTCCATTGGATATGGAGGGGTTCGCATGCTTTCTTGCAGCCAAAGAAGGCCGCTGTGGGTTCAAAGTAGTAGTCGTAGCATTGCCATGTCATGCTGGGCCAGCAGGCATGGCTCATCCAGATGAGCAGTCCCAAGCGGTCGGCGCTTCCCGACTCATACATGGCCCTGTAGCCTTCATAGTTCACCCATTGTGCCAATGTGGCAAAGGTCTTCGCATCGTTGATGTCGCCAAAGGCGGTGTGGATGATTTCGTTGAACGAGGCGCCTCTTTGTGCACCCTTCATGCAATAGTCGTGCTGCCCCCATTCATTGCCTTGTGGCCAGAGGTGTTCCGGGCGCAGCGTGCGCGAGAGGCCTTCCCATGTCATTACGTTGGGCATGCCCCGTTCGGAATGCAGTTTCCCCGTTTGCCGTCCAAAGTATTCCTTGGCAGGGATCGCCCAGTAGGGGCCGTGTCCGCTCACACCGTCGTCGGCCGAGCTGGAGATATAGGTGATGCCCGGATGTTGCTGTGCCACAAACGTGCGCAGGCTGTTGTCGATGCCGGCTGGCGGATAGCCCTCGTTCCTGCCGCAATAAAGGGCTATGCAGGGATGGTTGCGGATGCGCTTCACATAGTCGAGGGCATTGGCCAGGAACATACCTTCGTCCAGCGGGTCGGGACCGTCGGCTGGATTGGCCAGCCAGAAGTCTTGCCACACCATGATGCCGTGGCGGTCGCAGGCTTCATAGAATTCCTCGTCGCCCGTTTGCCCCACCCAGTTGCGTATCATGTTGAAGTGCATCTGTTTGTGGTATCCCACGGCAATGTCGTATTCCCGTCCCCGATAGCAGAGGTTATTTTCGCTGAAGCCCCAGTTTCCTCCCAGCGGTACGAGCCGTCTGCCGTTGATGTAGAGTTTCAGCTGGGTGGCTTCGTCCTTGTATTGCATCTCACGGATGCCCGTGCTGAAGTGGATGCTGTCTGCTGCCTTCCCGTCGACAATGACCTCAAAGCCAGAGGGGTGGAGCACGGGTGCGCCATAGCCTGCAGGCCACCATAGTGGCAGCCTTACTTGCTGGAGCGAAGCGAACTGTTCGGGGCTGAATGTCACCTCGCGTGTCTCATTGGCAGCCAGGCTTACGGGTTGCTCAAAATGGATGTCTCCAATCCATCCCTTGAGCACAGCCTCCATGGGATGAGGCTCATGGTTGGTGAGTATCACCCGTGGTGTCAGCGTGGCGGCCGTGTCGGGCAGTTGAAGGCTGGAGCATACCAAAGGGTCGTGGAGGCTCACAGCACCGGATGCAGTCAGGTATACGTCGTTCCAGATGCCGATGTTCCTGCCGCGTATGGTTGATATCCAGTCCCAACCGATGGTGGCATGGAAGGTGGGGTTGTCGTATCCCAGCAGGCCTCCGTTGAAATCGGTGTCCTCGCGGTATTTCTCCTTTACGGCTCCGGGATGTGCATTCTTCACGATTTCCACGGCCAGCACGTTCTCTCCATCAGCGAGCAGGCGGGTAATGTCGGTGCGTCCGCGCATGAAGGCACCTTCGATGCGGTCTATCTTCTTGCCGTTCAGATAAATGTTTGCCTTCCAGTTGATGCCGTCGAAATTAAGGAATACATGCTTTCCCTTCAGCTGTTCGGGACGGACGAATGTCCGCCGATACCAGAAGTTGCTGTTGAAGAACGACTCGGAAATCTGGAAGATGTTGTCGTCGAAATCAGGATTGGGCAGGGCACCGATATTGGCGTAGCTCATCAGAACCGTTGCGGGCACGGTGGCCGTAATCCATTCCGAAGCATCAAAGGAGGAGGTGGCAATCTCTTCGCCGGCGGCGTTCACTTCCGAGGCTCTTTGCAGTTTCCACGCTCCTCCGTTGAGCAGGTAGCGTGGGCCGTCGGTCTGCGCTTTCTCTGCAGGCATGGCAATGAGGCCGCCCTTGCCCCACACCTCCATTTCGGCCAGTGCAAAACGTTCGTGGGCTGTTTCGTCCATCAGGATGCGCACATAGCGCCCTTCCCCCTTGCACTCCACTTCGTCGGTGAGGCTCTCTCCTTCAGGCAGTTGCGCCACCGTATGCCAGTTCTTGGCATCATCCGATGCCTCGATGCGCCCCTTCTGGGCCTTCCATATCCAGTGGAGTTTCACCTTGTTGAATTGTGCCTTTTCCCCAAGGTCTACATACACCCATTCGTCTTTCTTTCCTTCGCTCATCCATGCGCTGGTGAACCCGGCCGAAGGCAACACGTCGGTCACCGCCTGATCATCCGCAAAGAATTTCAGTTCTGTCACCGTCCAATGCACGGCCCCCTCCATCTGCAGGTCCACTTTCAGCTGGCTTGTGCCTTCGGCGGGAGCAGCCAGCGGGATGGTTGACATGATGTTCCGGGTGGGCAGGAGCGTGCCTTCCGTCATTTTGTTCGGGTCGCTCTGCACTTTGTGGCCTGATTCCTCTCCGGGGTAGTCCTTCCCTTCGAGCTGGCCCATCACCTGCTGTCCCTCTCCCGTAATCTGGAAACGGTATGTGCCGTCGGCCTTTTCGGGGTCGTATGCCACACGGCATATTATCTGGATGCGGTCGGCCTCCAGTTTCATGCCCCCATGCCACAGGTATTCCAGGCATACGTGGTCTCCCATGAGGATGTTCCGTGTGTATTCCCCTCCGTCGATGGCCCATTCACGCTCCCTCTTGGGCAGTGCTGCAGCGTGGGTGGATGCCGTCAGGAAGATGGGTTCCGTTCCTTCGGGCGGCAGGATGCCGTCGGTGACGAGCTGCGCCGTCAGGTTATAGTCGTAGGCCGACGAGTGGTATGCGGCCCTATGGAGTGCAATGTTGCGATAGGCCTGGTCGGCCTTCATTTCGGGCGCAAAGTTCTCGTCGGGGTTCCCTGGATAGTGTCCGATACGCGAGTCCTTGACTCCACTCGTGCAGGACACCATACCTAGCATGAGAATGCCAAAAGTGGCTGTGATGGAAGATACTTTCATTATGGTCTTATATTTGGTTTAATGCGGAAATTGGTGCAGGAAAACTGTTTGAATGAAGCAAAATTACAAAGAAAAAACGATAAACCATTGTTTTTTATAGGAAGTTTGAAAAAAAAAGGGGGTGAACGGGATGTTATTCGGTAGAATATGTGTAACTTTGCACCAAAATTTGGAACAATAGGCATAAAAAGTGAACATAAAAATATTCTTTCAAAAAATGAAAAAATCACAAGTTTTGTTGTTGGCCGTTGCCTCTGCATCGGCTTTGACATCCTGCAGCAAGCTCGGTAAGCTCGGTGCAGAGAATTTTAATGTGACCCCCACTCCTCTGGAGGCTGTAGGAGGCCAGGTGCCTGCCACAATCAACGGTACCTTCCCCACCAAGTACATGAAGAAGAAGGCCACTGTGACCGTAATCCCCGTGCTCAAGTATGAGGGTGGCGAGGCTGTAGGCCAGAGCGCCACTTTCCAGGGCGAAAAGGTTGAGGGCAACGGCACCACCATCAACTACAAGGTAGGTGGTACGTACACAATGAAGACCAGCTTCACATACGATGACGCTATGCTCACTAGCGACCTGTATGCACGCTTCGAGGCCAAGAAGGGCAAGAAGACCGTGAAGATTCCCGAGGTGAAGATTGGTTATGGCGTGGTGGCCACCAGCCAGCTGCTGAGCCGTTGCGCCATCACTCCTGCCACTGCACCCGATGCATGGCAGCGCATCATTGCCCACAAGCAGGAAGAGAGCATCAAGTTCCTCATCAATGTGGCCACCCTGCGCACCAGCGAGCTCCAGAAGGTGGGCATCAAGGATTTGGTTGCCGTGCTGAAGGAAATCAACGATGACAAGGAAAGCCGTGCCCTCCAGGGCATCGAGGTGAGCGCATACGCCAGCCCCGATGGTAAGTATTCCTTCAACGAAAAGTTGGCCGAGAAGCGTCAGAACGTCAGCGCCGACTACATGAAGAAGGAACTGAAGAAGATCAAGATGCAGGCAGAGGTTGACACCAAGTTCACCGCTGAGGACTGGGAAGGCTTCCAGCAGCTCGTTTCGCAGAGCAACCTGCAGGACAAGGACGTCATCTTGCGCGTGCTGTCCATGTATCAGGATCCCGAAGAGCGTGAGCAGCAGATCAGCAACATGAGCGAGGTATATACCGACATTAAGGAAGGCATCCTGCCCGAGTTGCGTCGTGCCCGCCTGATTGTGAACTATGACGTTATCGGCCGCAGCGACGAGCAGATTCTTGCCCAGTACAAGCAGGATCCCTCTAAGCTGAGCGTAGAGGAACTCGTTTATGGTGCCAACAAGCTGGTGACCGACGAGAACACCAAGAAGGACTGGTACAACACCCTCACCAAGCAGTATCCCAGCGACTACCGTGCTGTCAATAACCTGGCTCAGCTGGCTATCAAGAATGGCGACGCAGCTAGTGCAAAGCAGTATCTGGAGAAGGCAAGAAGCATCAACAAGAGCGCAAGCGAGGTTAACACCAACCTGGGTCTGCTGGCTGTCAAGAGTGGCGACGTGAGCGCTGCCGAGACTTATCTGGCTGCCGGTTCAGGTGCCGACACCTTCAACGAGGTTATGGGTGCCCTCAACATTGCCAAGGGCAACTACACCCAGGCTGCCGCCAACATGAAGGGTGCCACCAGCAATGCCGCTGCTTTGGCCCAGATTCTGGCCAAGGACTACAGCAGTGCCAAGAATACCCTGAACGCCATCAAGAATGCTGATGCCACCACCAGCTATCTGAAGGCTATCCTTGCAGCCCGCACGGGTGATGCCAATGCAGTGGCCACCAACCTGAAGAGCGCCATCCAGCAGGATGCTACCCTGGGTGCACGCGCAGCAAAGGATCTGGAATTCGCAAACTTTGCCAGCACCATTAAAGAACTCGTGAAGTAAGTGAAGCAAACGCTGTTATATATATCAGCAATTCTCACCCTGCTCGGTTGTGGAAATAATGCGGGACAGTTTCGTATCCGCGGAAATTTCGACCACCTGGAGCAGGGTGAGTTCTATATATACAGCCCCGATGGCGGCCTCGACCGCTACGACACCCTCCGGCTGGTGGACGGGGCTTTTGACTACACCGTGTCGCTCACGGGCGAAGCCACCTATCATATCCTCTATCCCAATTTCTCCGAGCTGGTCATCTTTGGCCAGGAAGGAAAGTCGGTGAGGGTGAAGGGCGATGCCAGAAGCCTGAGCGATGTGGAGGTGAAGGGGACAAAGGACAACGAACTCTACACGAAGTTCCGCAAGGAAGCCCGTCAGCTTCCGCAGAAGGAGGAAGTGCAGCTGGCCCGGAAATACATGCTCGAAAATCCCGTTTCCGCAGTGAGCCGCTTTCTTTTCTGCAAGTACTATCTGTTGTCGTCCTCGGTCGACAGCAAGGAGATGAAGGAAGTCTATGACAGCCTGTGCAGGGCATGTCCTGGTGAAATCCAGCTCTCTAACCTGGCGCAGGACGTCAGGTCGATGGGTATCATCCGCAAGGATGCCAAATTGCCGGATTTCAAGCTGAAAACGAGGGAGGTAAGGTTAAACCCCGACGATAGTGTGCACACCATCAAGAGCCGTGTGCTCACCAAGAGCGGTTGCAAGGATTCCACATTGCTTTTCGTGTTCTGGGCATCGTGGCGCAATGGTTCGCAGTCGGCGCTGTACCAGGCCCGTAAGTTGCGGAGGGAGAGCCAGCGCAAGGTGTTGCCCATCAGTTATTCGCTGGATGTGGACGAAAAACAGTTGCAGGACATAGAGTCGAGGGATTCTGTCGATTTTCCTAGTTACTGCGATTTCAAGTGCTGGAACAGCACGCTTGTACGCCAATGGGGCATCAAGGACCTACCATATTATATATTGGTAGATGCCAAGGGGCACATCATGGCTGAGGGAACCGACTGGTCGGCCGACATAGAGCCCAAGGCCAAGGACTTCCGGGAGAAGAAGAAAGAATAGGGCAAATTGTAAACCTTTTAAAAAATCCTACATACTATGCTCGTTAAAGTGTTCAGCGCCTCTGTGCAAGGCATGCAAACCATACCGGTGACCATTGAGGTAAATTCATCTCGTGGTGTGCGCTTTGTGATGGTGGGGTTGCCCGACAATGCCGTAAAGGAGAGTCATGAACGCATCATGGCCGCCCTGGAGAACAGCGGCTACAGTGTTCCCACCCAGCAAATCACCATCAATCTGGCCCCCGCCGATATTCGCAAGGAAGGTTCGGCCTTCGACTTGCCCATGGCCATTGGCATTATGGCCACCCAGCAGAAGGTGGATGCCACTGCCCTTGAGCGTTTTATGATGGTTGGGGAATTGAGCCTCGACGGGTCTATCGTGCCGGTGCGTGGTGCCCTGCCCATTGCCATACAGGCCCGCAAGATGGGGTATGAAGGCCTCTTCGTGCCAGAGAAGAATGTGCGCGAGGCCGCTGTGGTGAACAATCTCAAGGTGTTTGGTGTCAGTCATATAGGGCAGGTAATCAACCATATCAATGGGCACACGCTGGTGGAGCCGACAGAGATTGACACACGTGCCGATTTTTATGCCCGCCAGACCAATTTTGAACTCGACTATGCCGATGTGAAGGGACAGGAGCAGGCCAAGCGTGCCCTGGAGATAGCAGCAGCCGGTGGCCACAATCTCATTATGATTGGTCCTCCCGGCAGCGGAAAGAGCATGCTGGCCAAGCGTCTGCCCAGCATATTGCCGCCCTTGTCGCTGAGAGAGAGCCTGGAAACCACCCAGATTCATTCCATTGCCGGACGCCTTCCAGCCGATGTGGCACTGATTGCCCAGCGTCCGTTCCGCAGTCCTCATCACACCATTTCTCAGGTGGCACTTGTGGGCGGAGGCACCAACCCACAGCCAGGAGAAATATCCCTTGCCCACAACGGCGTGTTGTTCTGCGACGAGCTGCCCGAGTTCCAGCGCTCGGCTTTGGAGGTGCTACGCCAGCCGCTTGAGGACCGTGCCATCACCATCAACCGTGTCAAGTATAGCATCAACTATCCTTGCTCCTTTATGTTCGTGGCCTCGATGAACCCGTGTCCTTGTGGGTATTTTGGCGACCCTACGCACAATTGCCTGTGCACACCAGGACAGATTTCCCGTTACATCAGCCGTATATCGGGCCCTTTGATGGATCGCATCGATCTGCAGATTCAAATAACTCCCCTACCCTTCTCCACCATCTCGGAGCAGAAGCGTGGAGAGTCCAGTGCCGCCATACGCGAGCGTGTGATAGCCGCCCGCGGAATACAGGAGCAGCGCTATAAGGAATATAAGCATATCCACTGCAATGCCCAGATGACGGAGCGCATGATACACCAGTATGCCGAGCCGGATGCGGCCTCGCTGGACATGTTGCGAAAAGCGATGGAGCGACTTTCCCTTTCGGCCCGCGCCTATAGCCGCATCCTCAAGGTGGCCCGCACCATTGCCGACCTTGATGGCAGTCCGAAGGTGCAGCTCAGCCACATAGCTGAGGCGGTGGGCTACCGCAATCTGGACCGTAGCGACTGGGCGGAAAGAAGGTTCTGACCGTGCTCCGGGTGAATCAATATGTAACATTAACATTAAAAAAATCATAAGCATATGAAGAAGATGATTACAGCAGCCCTTTGCGGGCTGTGTGTCCTGCCCTTGATGGCGCAGAAGCGTTTCCAGCTGCAATCCCCCGACCAGAAGGTACAGGTGGAGGTGACGATGGACGAGAAGATCGGTTTCTCCCTCTCGCAGGAGGGAACCACAGTGATGAACTCCACCCTTTCGCTGACCTTGGCAGACGGGACGGTGCTGGGTGCGAACCCCAAGGTGGCAAAGGCCAAGCGGCAGTCGGTCAACCAAACGATTCCCTCTCCATTCTATAAGAAGAGCGAAGTAGAGGACCATTACAATGAGCTGCGCCTCGACTTCAAGGGAAACTATGGCCTGGTGCTCCGTGCCTACGACGACGGCGTGGCCTATCGTTTCACCACAAGGATGAAGGACTCCATCTGCATTGCAAAGGAGGAGGCCTCCTACCTTTTTGCAAAGGACTACATGACGTTTGCAAACTTTGCAAACAGCAAGGCGGCAACGCTTGAGGGACAGTTCTTCAACTCCTTCGAGACCACCTATGTGAATGAGCCTATTACCAGGATTGACAGCAAGCGGCTCAACATCCTGCCCTTGCTGGTGGACCTGGAGGGCGGCAGGAAGATGGTCATCACAGAGGCCGACCTGGAGGACTATCCGGGCATGTTCCTCAACAACGCCACCGACCAGCCCCTCCTGCAGGCTATCCATGCCCCCTACCCCAAGGTGACGGAGCAGGGCGGCCACAACCGTCTGCAGATGCTGGTGAAGGAACGGGAAAACTACATTGCCAAGGTTGCCGGCACTAGGGCGTTCCCATGGCGCGTGTTTGCCCTTTCTGCAAACGATGTGGAGCTGGCCAATGCGGACATGGTGTATCGGCTGGCGGCTCCTTCGCGTGTGGAGGACATCAGCTGGATCAAGCCGGGCAAGGTGGCCTGGGACTGGTGGAACGACTGGAACCTGAGCGGTGTGGATTTCCGTGCAGGCATCAACAACGCCACCTATAAATATTACATCGACTTTGCCGCAGCACATGGCATCGGCTATGTAATCCTCGATGAAGGCTGGGCAGTGAACCTGAAGGCCGACATGCTGCAGGTGATTCCCGAAATCAACCTGCAGGAGATAGTAGACTACGGCAAGCAGAAGAATGTGGGCATTATCCTGTGGGCAGGCTATTGGGCCTTTGCCAGGGACATGGAGAAGGTAGTGAAGCATTACGCCGACATGGGCGTGAAGGGCTTCAAGGTGGATTTCCTGGACAGAGACGACCAGGAGATGGTCCGCTTCACCTATGAGGCTGCCGAGCTGTGTGCCCGCCACCACATGATTCTCGACTACCACGGAGTGTACAAGCCCACTGGCCTGCAGCGCACCTATCCCAATGTGCTCAACTATGAGGGCGTATTCGGCCTGGAACAGATGAAGTGGTCGAAGGAGAATGTTGACATGGTGACCCACGACGTGACACTGCCCTTCATCCGCATGGTGGCAGGCCCGATGGACTACACGCAGGGTGCCATGCGCAATGCCGTAAAGGGCAACTACCGTCCTGTCAACACCGAGCCGATGAGCCAGGGCACCCGTTGCCGCCAGCTGGCCACCTATGTCATCTTCGACTCTCCGTTCAACATGCTGTGCGATGCGCCCACCAACTATATGCGCGAGAAGGAATGCACGCGCTTCATAGCCAAGGTCCCCACCGTATGGGAGGAAACACGCCCTCTGATGGGCGAGGTAGCCAAATACATCGCCTTGGCGCGTCGCAGCGGTGATGATTGGTATTTGGGTGTCCTCACCAACTGGGATGCCCGTGAGCTCACGCTCGACCTTTCCTTCCTTGGTGAGGGCGACTATTGGATGGAACTCTTCCGCGATGGCATCAATGCCGACCGTGCTGCCTGCGACTATAAGCGGGAGGTGCAGCCTGTTCCCGACATTCGCAAACTCACGGTGAGGTTGGCTCCCGGCGGTGGCTATGTGGCAAGGATATATAAGCGGTAGGGCGCTCTCCCTATATATATATATTATGGTATAGATTATGAATGGATTATGCAAACTGGCGGTTGCGGCCTGTGCCTGGACGCTGGCAACAGGAGCAAGGGCCCAGTTCAAATACAATAATGATGCAGAGGTGGCCGCCGCCCGGCTGGGTGTGGAGCGTGCCGCCCGCATCTATTTTGCGCATTACCAGTCGCCGGCCACAGACAATGGCCAGATGCGGTGGGTGCAGATAGACCTGGGCAGCGAGCAGACTTTCGACGAGGTGAAGCTGTTGCCCGACAATCTGGAGGGCAGCTTCCTGTCTTTCGGCTTCCCCCTGCATTTCAGGATTGAGGTGAGCAACGATTCCACGTTCGCTACAGCCGCCATGTATGCCGACTACTGTGTGAAAATGGATGACTACTGCAATCAGGAGAATGAGACGTTTTCCGTACGGAAGCAGGCCACGGGGCGCTATGTCCGCCTCACTGCCACCAAGCTGCGCGACTCCAGGCTGGCCTTGCAGAAGATGATGGTGGTCCGTCACGGCAGGGACATTGCAGAAGGCTGCCCTGTGTCTGAATCGCATCCTGCTCCCGGCAACAATCCTCAGGCACTCACCCGGCCTGAACGCCCCATGGGAGAATATGTGGTGACCGACCATCCGGAGAATGTGATTTTCCCTGCCGACTGGCATCCTGTGCCCAATGTCGTGGAAACTCCTGTCAAGGGTGTGGCTTTGGGGAACGGACTCTTCAGGCGGGTGATGGAGAACAACATCCGCTATCTGATGAACAGCTTTTCGCTGGACGAGCTGGTGTATAACTTCCGCCAGAAGGCGGGACTTCCGCTACCCCCGCGCAGCGAGCGCCATAGCTATTTCTGGACCCACCAGCTGCCGGGCTCCACAGCCGGACGTTTTCTGATGGGTGCAGGGGGAACACTCCGCTGGATGCAGAACGAAGCCTTGCGTGCCCGCATGGACAGTGTGATTGATGTTATTGACCAGTGCAAGGAGCCGGACGGCTATCTGATGGCTTATCCCAAGCGTGCCATCTTTGACTTTGAAAATGGAGCGTACGTACGGTCGTGGATTTCCCATGGGCTGATAGAGGCCGGCTATGCAGGCAACCCGAAGGCTTTTGGTTTGCTGCGCGGATTCTATGACTGGTTTGAGGCGTCTCCTTTCCTGCCCGAGATGCTGAGGCGTCCGGGGCAGGGCGTGCAGGGGGCGATTCCGCTCACGCGTACCTATTTTTCGCCCGTGGGCAAGCCGGAGGAGATAGCCGTCATGCAGCGCTATTTCCAGCAGAATTACTGGATGGAGTGGCTGGCGGCACGCAACACGGATGCAATATGGAAATATCCCTACGACCGTCCGCACAACTATCTGGTCACCGCGATAGAACCCTACATGGACTTGTATCGTGCCACGGGTGATGAGCGTTATCTGGAGGCCGTGAAGGGCTTCTGGGACCTTTTCCATGACAACTGGGAGCACATAGGCGGTTCCCTGGCCATCAATGAGGGATATTTCCCCTATCCCCCAAAATCACTTTATCTGAAGGCCAATACGGGGGAACTGTGTGGCAATGCCTTCTGGGTGAAGCTCAACCAGCGTTTCCACAACATCTACCCCTATGAGGAGAAGTACATGTCCGAGATAGAGAAGTCGCTCTACAATGTTGTCATACCCAATCAGGTGGCCGACCGTGGCATTGCTTATTTTGCAAGAATGCACGGCCGGAAGCAGGGCTTTGAGCCCAATGCTGAGATAGCCACCAACACCTGTTGCGAGGGCCAGGGAACACGCATCTACGGCTCTCTTCCGGAGTATATCTATTCGCTGGCTCCGGATGGCGTGCAGGTGAACCTGTTCGAGGCATCTACGCTCACGCATCAGGTGGACGGGCACCGTCTGGAACTGCGTATGCAGACCGAGTTCCCTTATGGCAACGATGTGTCTGTTGCCATTTCGTGCGATGCGCCTCTGGAAGCCTGTCTGCAGATTCGAGTGCCTGAATGGGCAACCGCTCCTTTGACGGTGAAATTGAACGGCGAACGTATTGCCAAGGGCAACCCCGGCACCTATGTCAGGCTGAACCGTGTGTGGAACGAGGGCGACGAACTCACATTCACGCTGCCTGCTGCGTTCCGCACCACCCGCTATGCAGGCATGGAGAAGGGGTTCGAGCATGGCCACTATGCGTTGGAGTATGGCCCTGTGCTGATGGCAGCCGTATGTACCAAGGACAATACGGAGCCTTTTGTGCCATGCAGTGCCAAGGATGTGGTCGCCCGCTTGCAGCCCGTGGAGGGCAAACCGCTCCATTTCACAGTGGCAGGGTGTGACGACATAGAGTTTATGCCCTACTACGAAGTGGAGGGACAGGCCTTCTCCAACTTCCCGGGATATAAGGAATGACCCCCTAAGACCCCCTCGGTCCCCCTGTTTAGGGGGAAGAAGCTACGCCCTGAAGGGGCAACCTGCCACTAGCCCAGGGCAGAATGGAGCGAAGCGGAATGGCACCCTGGGTATCAATATGGTTAACTACCCATCGCCCTACAGGGGCAAAAGAAGACTACCACTAAGGAGGCATAAATGTTGTCGCGCAAAGTGTGGGAGGCTTTTGCCCCTGTAGGGCGACGGTTTCTGTGGGGGCTTGATTACCCAGGGCGTTGCCCTGGGCTGATGGCTTTTGCCCTTTCAGGGCGAAAAATACAAAACAGCCCCTGTCGGGGGAAGGCAGAACTGGAAAACGCCCTGGAGGGGCAGCGAGCCACTAGCCCAGGGCAGAATGGAGCGAAGCGGAATGGCACCCTGGGTTATCACGCACACATGCAACCATCGCCCTACAGGGGCAACCGACGCCAAGCCGAGAGCCATCAAGCCCCGCTTGAATGGCCGAGGCGCGAACCGATGGAGCAGCGAGTGGAAAGCCGAACTTGTTCGGGCTATCCCGAGTCGCGAGAGAGGAAGGCAAAGCCAAGGAGGAAGGCGAAGCCAAAAGCAGTACTATCAGTGGCTTGCTGCCCCTTCTGTTTCCATATACATAATATCAAAAAAAATCAGTCGGAGCGCATAACAATCGGCCACTGGCGCGTTATATATACAGAGATGACAACAGAAACGTACATAGAAATGGCGGCCCGGCAGCGTGCGGAGTTGTTGCGTATGGCCCGGGATTTCCTGCATGACGAGGCGGAGGCCGAGGATGCAGTGCAGGAATCGCTGTTGCGTCTGTGGCTCATGCGCGAGCGCATCGCACAGCCGCGCGACTTCTGCCTGCTGGCTGTGAGGATTACCAAGAATGTCTGCATCAGCCTTTGGCGCAAGCATCAGGGACGGCAGATGTTGCCGCTCGAAGCCCTGACGTCGTTGGAGTCCTCCATGCGTTGCGATGGCGTGGAGGAAGCAGAGAACAACCGCCTGCTCAGAGAGGCCGTCGACAGCCTGCCCCCCTCCTACCGCCGCATATTCCACTTGTGGCGGCAGGGAATGGAGATACAGGAGATAGCCATCGTTGCGGGTGCCAAGCCCCGCACGGTCAGCAGCATGCTTTCGGCTGCGAGAGCGCGTATCCTGGCACGTTTGAAACAAATATCCTAACCATAATATATATATATGAAGCGTAATCTGACAGAAAAATACATGGATGGCACCGCCTCCCATCGGGAGGAACAGATGCTACTGGAGCAGCTCCGCTCCATCCCTTCCCCGACTGGGGAGGAACGGGGGCTGATGGCCATGCTCCAGACCGGCGGCCAACGTATGGAAGGGCGCGAGGAATGGCTCCTGGAGGACGAGAGCGAACTGTTTGACCGCCTGAAGGACCATGGACACAGGCGCAGGCCGTGGCACAAGGCAGCTCGCTGGATGGCTGCAGCGGCTGTGTTGGCAGGCGTGTGCATGGTGTCGCTCGCGCTGTGGCGCGGCGGGTCGGGCGATGTGGCTGTCATCTATATATATGGCAACAGGGTGGAGAATGCGCCCTTGGCGATGGACATGATGAGGCAGACCATGGGCGAGGTGCTCGACCGTCCGGAGGTGGAGGCCGAGCTGATGAACCTCTTCGATGAATGAATCTGCCAGGAATGGAATAGTTAAATGAAAACGACGATGGATATGAAACGACTACAGCTGCTGTTGTTGGCAATGGTGCTTGCCTTTGTGGAAGCGGGCGCACAGAAGGGACTGCGCGTGAATGACATTTTCGAGGGCGATGTGGTGGAAAAGAACAACATGGTGGTGAACATCATCAAGGGTGGCCAGCTGGCTCCTTATAAGCTGCGCTATTTCCGTAGCCTCAAGTTCAAGGCTTCGGAGGAGGAGCGGCGGAAGATTGAGGAACGTGTGGCGGCCGATATGCAACGGGCAGAAGACCTGGAGATGGAGCGCAAGGGCGACGCGCGCGACAGCTGGCTCTATTATGCCATGATGACCCTTCCACCCCAGGGAAAATCGTCGGCCCGACATAGCTATCTGTGCTATCAGTGTGTTCCTGCAAACAGCGTTTTCTACATCACGCTTGTCTATATGGAGGGCAGTGCCACACTGGAGGAAATGCGCAGGGTGTTCAAGGGCAAACAGCAGATGACAGCTCCCCGCTCCTGATAGAAAACAATTATATAAAAACAATTTTTTTTCACACACACACAGTATGTTACTTTCATCAATCACTGGCCTTTTGGCCGTTTGGACAGTGCTCATGCCTGCCAATCTGTCTGCCGGCAACATGCCGGAACACACCCCCACTACCCTACCCTCTTGCGACGATGAT
>JAEDIG010000193.1 GCA_016292545.1 Bacteroidaceae bacterium | reverse complement strand
CAACCCCGCATGAAGTTCATGCGCGACAAGTATGCCATGGAGCAGATTGTGCTCACTATCAATGCACCCACCGAGGAGTCTTTTGCGGAGTTCTGCACGCAGTACCGTCAGGACATTGTAGACTTCCTCACCAAGACAGAAATGAACAGGCTGATTGTGCAGCTGCGCAAGAAATATTCAAAGCCGACCTATGATTTGGCATGGCAAATGTTTGAATGCAAGTTCTTTGCGCCCGAGGAGTTGAAGAGTTGGAAGAAGGGAACGGATTTCCTCTGGACCAGCAACAACACGGCTACAGGCATGGAGAACATCTGCATCTACAGCTATCCCTATGAGGGTCCGCACACCTTCAACAAGCAATATGTACTCCACAAGCGCGACAGCGTGATGAAGGAAAATCTGCCGGGCGAGAAACCGGGCATGTATATGGCCACCGACACCCTTTGCACCAAGGTGAAACCCATTGTGGTGCATGGACAGTATGCCATGGAGGCGCGTGGCCTGTGGTACATGGAAAACGACTGCATGGGCGGCCCGTTTGTGAGCATCAGCCGTGTGGACGAGGAAGCGGGGCGTGTGGTTGTGGCCGAAGGCTTTGTGTATGCACCCGAAAAAATGAAGCGCGGCCTCATGCGCAGGCTTGAGGGTGCCCTCTACACACTGGCCCTTCCGGCGGAGCAGAAGGGCATGGTGGAGATTTCGGCCGATGTGAATGTAGAAGAGGAGGAGAAGGCATCCGGTGCTTCCGACCCTCAGTAGTCAGCAATATAGTTAGTAAGGACAAGAATCATATAATCAACGATAACAGAATTTATGGATAAGATAAAAGTAGGCATCACTCAGGGCGACACCAATGGTGTGGGCTATGAAGTGATTTTCAAAGCGTTTGAGGACCCCACGATGCTGGAGCTGTGTACGCCGGTCATATATGGCAGTCCTAAGATTGCCACCTTCCACCTCAAGGCACTGGGGCTGAACGTGAATTTCAGCACCGTCGGTTCAGTCAGTCAAGCCCAGGACGGGCGAATCAATCTGGTGGACGTAGTGCCTGATGAGATAAAGATAGAACTTGGTCAGGAGTCGGCCGAGGCCGGAAAGGCTGCCTTGCTGAGCCTGGAGGCTGCGGTGTCGGATTGCAAGGCTGGTTTGCTGGATGTACTGGTGACTGCACCCATCAACAAACACAGCATCCAAAGCGACATTTTCCATTTCCCAGGGCACACGGAGTATCTGGAATCGTGCATGGGAGAAGGGAATAAGTCGATGATGATTCTGATGCAGGAAGGGCTCAGGGTGGCCTTGCTCACCACCCATCTTCCGCTGTCCGGGGTGGCGGCTGCGGTCACCGAAGATGCTGTAGTGGAGAAGTTGCAGGCCATTCATGGAATGCTGAAGCGCGATTTTGGCATCACGGGCCCGCGCATAGCCGTGCTCTCGCTCAATCCGCATGCCGGTGACCAAGGACTGCTGGGGCGTGAGGAACAGGATGTCCTCATTCCTGCCATGAAGAAGGCCGAGGAACAGGGCGTGCAGTCATGGGGACCTTATCCCAGCGACGGATTCTTCGGCAATGGCACCTATCGCCATTTCGATGCCATCCTGGCCATGTATCACGACCAGGGTCTGGCTCCCTTCAAGGCACTGGCCATGGACGGCGGAGTCAACTACACCGCCGGCCTGCCTGTGGTTCGCACCAGCCCCGACCATGGCACGGCCTATGACATTGCGGGAAAGAACCAGGCTTCGCCCAATTCCTTCATCCAGGCCGTCTATGCTGCCATCGACATCTATCGCAACCGCCAGTTCTACGATGCAAGTCATGCCAATCCTCTGGGCAAGCTATATGCAGACAAGAAGGAAGAAGGACGCTAGCTAATATCATCATGATGGATATAGACAACATTAAACGAAGGTATGGCATCGTCGGGAACGACGAGAAGCTCTACAAGGCACTTGACACGGCCCTCCAGATAGCACCCACCGACCTGTCGGTGCTCATCCAGGGGGAGAGTGGTGTGGGCAAGGAAGTGATTCCGCGCATCATCCACGACTGTAGCAAGCGACGCTCCAAACGCTATATTGCCATCAATTGCGGCTCCATTCCGGAGGGCACAATCGACAGTGAACTCTTTGGCCATGACAAAGGAGCCTTTACGGGAGCCATAGGTGAGCGTGAGGGCTATTTCGGGGCGGCCAATGGCGGTACGCTGTTCCTCGATGAGGTGGGCGAACTGCCCATGAGCACACAGGCCCGCCTGCTGCGTGTGCTGGAAACGGGAGAATACATCCGTGTGGGAAGCAGTGAGCCCCGCCGTACGGATGTGCGCATCGTCTGCGCCACCAATGTGGACATTCCTGTTGCCATTCGCGAGGGCAAGTTCCGCGAGGACCTCTATTACCGCCTTTGCACAATCAACATCAGCATGCCTCCCCTGAGGCAGCGCGGACGGGACAGTGTGCTCCTGTTCAAGAAGTTCGCCCTCGACACGGCAGAACGATACAACATCCCCACACCGCTTCGTCTCGACCCCCAGGCCGAGGAAGTGGTGACCTCCTACAATTGGCCGGGCAATGTGCGTCAGCTGAAGAACGTCACCGAGCAGATGAGCATCTTGTGCCGCGACCGCATCGTCACGCCACAGGTGCTGGCGCAATATGGCATTGTGCCCAATGT
>JAEDIG010000192.1 GCA_016292545.1 Bacteroidaceae bacterium | reverse complement strand
ACTCCCATGAAAGAACTAAATCAGGCTCTCGAAAAAATATCTGCGGATTTTAGGGGAAAAAGAAAAGATGGGGTGACATAATTCCATATCCACGCCTGTGGGAGATTTTTTGCGAAGGGATTCACGCCCCGATATGAAATTATCCCGCCCATTCTTTCATGTCACTCCAAAACTCAGGAATAAAAAAACTCTCCCCCTGGAAATCAGAGGGAGAGGAAAGGGGATTTCCAAAAAGCGGAAATGTATTATTCCAGAGACCAGTCTTCCTGGGTCTTGCGGATGTAGGTCTTGTAGCGACGCTGAGCGGCAGCCTTGCAGGCGTCGTAGAGCTCCTGCGCATCCTCGGGAGCTGCCTTCTTGAGAGAGAGGAAGCGAACCTCACCCTCGAGGAACTCCTGGAACTTGTCCCAGTTGGGCTCCTTGCTGTCGAGCTGGAAGGGGTTCTTGCCTTCGGCGGCCAGCGCAGGGTTGTTGCGCCACAGGTGCCAGTAGCCGCATTCTACAGCCTTGGCTTCCTCGGCCTGGCTCTTGCCCATGCCGCCCTTGGCCTTGAGGCCGTGGTTGATACAGGGAGCGTAGGCGATGACGAGCGAGGGACCATGCCATGCCTCAGCCTCGCGGAAGGCCTTCAGACACTGGCTCTGGTCGGCACCCATGGCCACCTGTGCCACGTACACGTTGCCATAGATGGCCTGCATCAGACCCAAATCCTTCTTGCCCACGCGCTTGCCGTTGGCGGCAAACTGTGCGATGGCGCCCAGAGGAGTGGCCTTTGAGGCCTGTCCGCCCGTGTTGGAGTAAACCTCGGTGTCGATGACAAAGATGTTCACATCCTCGCCGCTGCCAATCACGTGGTCGAGACCACCGTAGCCGATGTCGTAGGATGCACCGTCGCCACCGATAATCCACTGGCTGCGCTTCACCAGATAGTGGCTCAGTTCCTGAAGCTGTTTGCAGATGTCGCAACCGGCCTCCACGCCTTCGGCGATGAAGGGCTTCAGAGCTTCAGCGGCAGCCTTGCTGCCCTCAGCATCCTCCTGGTTGGCTATCCACTGCTGTGCGGCGGCCTTGTAGCCCTCGGATGCCTTGTCGCTCTCCAGCACGTGCTGCAGCAGGGCGGTGATGCGCTTCTTCATCTTCTTGTTGGCCAATACCATACCCATGCCGAACTCGCAGAAGTCCTCGAACAGGGAGTTGGCCCAGGCGGGACCCTGGCCCTTGGCGTTCTTGGTGTAAGGCGTAGAGGGAATGGAACCGGAATAGATGGAAGAGCAACCTGTGGCATTGGCTACAATCTCGCGGTCGCCGAAGAGCTGGGAGATGAGCTTCACGTAGGGTGTCTCGCCGCAGCCGGCGCATGCTCCTGAGAACTCGAACAGCGGCTGTGCAAACTGGCTGTTCTTGGGGCTCTGCTTGATGTCTACGAGGTGCTGCTTGCTGCTTACCTGAGTGGTGAAGTACTTCCAGTCGGCTGCATTCTTCTGGGCTTCGGCCGACGAGTCGTCGTAGGCTTTCATGGCCAGTGCCTTGCCCTTCTTGGGGTTGCCGGGACATACGTCGGCACAGTTGCCGCAGCCCAGACAGTCCTTGGCGTCGATGCCCATCACGAAGTGCATGCCCTTCATGGTGGCGGGAGCCTTCATCTCGAGGCTGGGGCCGTCGTAGCCCTTCAGCTCGTCGTCGGTCAGGACAATGGGACGGATGGCAGCGTGGGGACATACGAAGGAGCACTTGTTACACTGGATACAGTTGTCGGCTGTCCATACGGGAACGAAACCGGCCACACCGCGCTTTTCGTAGGCGGCTGTGCCCTGCTCCCATGCACCGTCCTCGATGCCCTTGTAGGCGCTGACGGGCAGGTCGGCACCGTTCTGGGCGTTGATGACACGCACCAGGTTGGTGATGTAGGCGGGCTCTTCGCGCACTACGGCCTCGTCCTCGGGCAGGTTGGCCCATGCGGGGTCAACGGTGAGCTGCTTGTATTCGCCACCGCGGTCAACGGCAGCAAAGTTCATGTTGACAACATCCTCGCCCTTCTTGCCGTAGGACTTCACGATGGCCTTCTTCATCTGCTCTACGGCCAGTTCTACGGGAATGACCTCGGTGATGCGGAAGAAGGCACTCTGCAGGATGGTGTTGGTGCGGTTGCCCAGCCCGATTTCCTGTGCTATCTTTGTGGCGTTGATGTAATATACGGTAATATTCTTCTCTGCGAAGTACTTCTTCACGCTGTTGGGCAGGAAGTTGACAAGCTCCTCGCCCTCGAAGATGGTGTTCAGCAGGAACTGGCCGTTCTGGCGCAGGCCGCGGAGCACGTCGTACATGCGCAGGTAGGCCTGTACGTGGCAAGCCACGAAATTGGGGGTCTTAATCTGATAGGTGGAGCGGATGGGGGTGTCGCCGAAACGCAGGTGCGAGCAGGTGAAGCCACCCGACTTCTTGGAGTCGTAGGAGAAATATGCCTGGCAGTACTTGTCGGTGTTGTCACCAATAATCTTTACAGAGTTCTTGTTGGCACCCACAGTACCGTCGGCACCCAGACCGAAGAACTTGGCTTCGAAGATGCCTTCGCCGCCGAGGGCCATTTCCTCCTTGGCGGGCAGAGAGGTGAGGGTGAGGTCGTCCACGATACCCACGGTGAAGTGGTCCTTGGGCTGGGGCAGCTCCAGGTTCTCATATA
>JAEDIG010000066.1 GCA_016292545.1 Bacteroidaceae bacterium | reverse complement strand
ACATTTAATTGTTATAAAATGTGTCTACCTATATCAGTACAAGACAGACTGTTTTCCCCCCTGAGGGCGAAGTTTTTCGACCTGTACAAATGAGGGAGTGCCCTGTAGGGCAGGGTGTGTTAAAAAAAGACAAGTGGATAGTCGGGTGGCTCAGGGAGTGACAAGTTAACACGAGCCACGCTGCCATAAAGGCCGGAAAAAGCCCGGGGAACCAAATCCCCGGGCTTTCTTTATGTTGATATGTATACAGGTGGGAGGACTACATCATGCCGCCACCCATGCCGCCCATGCCGGGAGCACCCATTGGCATGTCGTGCTTTTCTTCCTTGGCCTCGCAGATGACACACTCGGTGGTGAGGAACATGCCGGCGATAGAAGCTGCGTTCTCCAGTGCCACACGTGTCACCTTGGCGGGATCGATGATACCGCTGGCCTTCATGTTCTCATACTTGTCGGCACGTGCATTGTAGCCATAGTCGCCCTTGCCCTGACGCACGGCGTTCACTACTACACTGCCTTCCAGACCGGCGTTCTCCACAATCTGGCGCAGAGGCTCCTCAATGGCACGCTTGATGATGCGGATACCTGTGGTTTCGTCGGCGTTCTCGCCTTCCAGACCTTCGAGTACCTCAGTGGCACGGATGTAGGCCACACCGCCACCAGGAATGATGCCCTCCTCGATGGCTGCACGTGTAGCGCACAGGGCATCGTCCACACGGTCCTTCTTCTCCTTCATCTCAACCTCGCTGGGAGCACCCACGTAGAGCACTGCCACACCGCCCGACAACTTGGCCAGACGCTCCTGCAGCTTCTCCTTGTCGTAGTCGCTGGTTGAGCCGGCAATCTCGTTCTTGATCTGGTTGATGCGGTCCTGGATGAGCTCGCTCTGTCCGTGGCCGTTGACGATGGTGGTGTTGTCCTTGGTGACGGTCACCTTGTCGCAAGTGCCCAGCATGTCGAGCGTAGCCTGCTCCAGCTTCAGGCCCGTGTCCTCGCTGATTACCAGACCACCGGTGAGGGTGGCAATATCCTGCAGCATGGCCTTTCTGCGGTCGCCGAAGCCAGGAGCCTTCACGGCACAAATCTTCAGCTGTCCGCGCAGACGGTTCACAACCAATGTGGTCAGTGCTTCGCTGTCCACATCCTCTGCAATCACCAGCAGGGGGCGTCCGCTCTGTACGGCAGGCTCCAGAATGGGCAGGAAATCCTTCAGGTTGCTGATCTTCTTGTCATAAATGAGGATGTAGGGATTATCCATCACGCACTCCATCTTCTCGGTATCGGTAACGAAATAGGCCGACAGATAACCGCGGTCGAACTGCATTCCCTCAACCACACCGATGGTGGTGTCGCGGCTCTTCGACTCTTCGATGGTAATCACGCCATCCTTGCTCACCTTCTGCATAGCATCGGCCAGCAACTTGCCAATCTCAGGATCGTTGTTGGCACTTACGGTAGCCACCTGCTCAATCTTGTTGTAGTCGGCACCCACAACCTCGGCCTGCGACTTGATGTGCTCCACTACCTTGGCCACGGCTTTGTCGATGCCGCGCTTCAAGTCCATGGGGTTTGCACCGGCAGCCACATTGCGCAGTCCTTCACGCACGATGGCCTGGGCCAGCACAGTGGCAGTGGTTGTTCCGTCGCCGGCATCGTCGCCAGTCTTGCTGGCTACGCTCTTCACAAGCTGTGCACCTGCATTCTGGAAGGGGTCGGCCAGCTCCACTTCCTTGGCCACGGTCACACCGTCCTTGGTAATCTGGGGAGCACCGAACTTCTTCTCGATAATCACGTTGCGACCCTTGGGGCCGAGTGTCACCTTCACTGCATCAGCCAGCTTGTCTACGCCCTGCTTCATCTGTTCGCGGGCCTCTATGTTGAATTTGATATCCTTTGCCATAGTTGTAATCGTTGTTTATTGTTGTATATACATTAATTAATATATAAGGTATTAACCCAGGATGGCCACCACGTCGCTCTGACGCATAATCAGGTATTTCTTGCCTTCATGCTCCAGCTCAGTGCCTGCATACTTGCCATAGAGCACCTTGTCGCCTTCCTTCAGCACCATTTCCTCGTCCTTCGTGCCCTTGCCTACGGCCACGATGGTACCCTGAAGGGGCTTTTCCTTTGCGGTGTCAGGAATAATGATTCCACCTACTGTCTTTGTCTCTGCTGGTGCGGGCTCAATAAGCACGCGGTCAGCCAATGGTTTAATTTGAGTCATTTTAGTACTGTATTTAGTTTGATGTTTTGCCCTATTCTTTACGAAACCTATGCCAATTTCGCAAAATCAGACAAAATGTCAGCGGTTTCTGCCAAAAAAGCCATTTTATTTAACTACCTTTGCACATTGAATGAAGAAAACAATGCGCAATTGATGAAACTGGCACTCACATACCTCGCCATCCTCGCCATCACACTGATGATGCTGGTGTTCGTTCCCGCCCACGACGGGAATGCCGTTGATTCGTGGCCTGTCATCGTCAGCCTTGCATCGCTGTTCGTGCTTTTCGTGGGTCTGTCGGCCCGGCTGATCGGATGGCACGACAAGCCGGAAGGGCTGGTAATGACCGCACTGTTCCTGATTGTATTCCTGCCTGCAGCTGACCCGTTCTACCAACGCGACACGGAAACCATTGTCGGACTTGGTTCACAATGCATCGTCCCGTTCTTCATCGGACAATACAACCGCATCCGTTTTCTTCCCTTCAGCCGATGGTACACGCTGATGTTGCTGATGGGCATCTTCTGCAGCTACACCCACGACGGTATCACCATTCCTCTGTGTGCAAGCTTCGTATGGCTTGCCTTCCGCCACAGGGACCACTTCTTCCGCACCGCCTGCTGGCCCATGGTCATCGGGTTTGTCATCGGCACCAGCCTGAGCATCTGGAAGAACATGGCAGCCGGCCCTGACCCTGAGGAGAACTATCTGAATGCACTTTCCACCCACACCACACAAGCCCTGGGCCTGCTATGGGACACAAAGATTTTCATTCCTGCCATAGGCCTGTCGGCCTACCTGTCGGTCAGCAGATGGGGGCGCAGGCTCATCCGAAAGGTGTTTGTAGAGCACACATTGCTGGGATATTGCGCTCTGTTCTCGTTCTGCTCACTCCCCTTTGCTCCGCTGGGTCTCGACAATGCCGTGCAGGGTGTGTGCTTCTTCTGCATGTTCTGGACACTTATCCTAGGCAAGCAACTCATCTATAAGCTCCACGCTATCCGACAGCCTACACGGGATGTTCCCTAAGCAAGCACGCCCCCCAAGAAGGAAGTCCCCATGGCGGTTCTCTTGTCTGGCTATCTATACAGCATGTCATCCCAATAAAATTATCACAATATTGTTAAACATAAAAATCAAACTGATGAACAAAAGATCATTATTACTGTTGCTACACTGTATTCTGGCACTCACTCTGAACGCACAGAGCATCGAAAAGCTTCTGCTGGACGGATGGAGATTCCACAAAGGTGCTGCACAGGGAGCAGAACAGGCGACATTCGACGACTCGCAATGGCAGAAGGTGAGCGTCCCGCACGACTGGGCCATCGACGGACCCTTTGACAAGGAAATTGACAAACAGGTGGTGGCCATTGTGGAAAATGGCGAACAAAAGGCTACCGAAAAGACCGGCAGAAGTGGTTCCCTGCCCTGGATAGGAGAGGGATGGTATCGCACGACATTCGACATTCCAGAAGGTTATGCCAGCGGAGAACTGGTATTTGACGGAGCCATGGCAGAGCCCCACGTATGGGTAGACGGAAAAGACGTGGGCTACTGGGCTTTCGGATACAACGTGTTCAGCCTGAAGCTGGGAGGCGAACTGATGAAGCCAGGAAGCCACACCCTGGCCGTTCATCTGCAAAACATTGAGGAATCGAGCCGATGGTATCCTGGGGCAGGCCTCTATCGCCCCGTGCGACTGGTGCTCCACAAGGAAGTGTACATCGACCGATGGGAAACCTTTGTCCGCACCACACGCCTAGACAATATCACACCAGACCACACCAAGGCCGAACGGGCAAGACTCACGGTAAGCTGTGCCGTGGAATCGCCCGCATACGACGGAAAACTGTCTGTCACACATACACTGCTGGATGAAAACGGCAGACCTGCAGGACAGAGCAGGAAAACACTGTGGAAAGACTTCAAGCAGTCGGTCCAGACCATTGACGTGGACCAGGCTCTGCTGTGGAGTCCGGAGCATCCTGTCCTCTACACCCTTGTCACAGAGGTACACAAAGACAACAAGCTATGGGACAAGCAGGAGACCAAGGTGGGCATAAGGCTGGCCGAATACAACCAACAGGGTTTCTTCCTCAACGGAGCCCAGCGCAAGTTCAAGGGCGTGTGTCTGCATCATGACATGGGGCCCACGGGTACCGCCTTCTACAAAGATGCCTTCCGTCGCCAGGTACGCCTGCTCAAGGAGATGGGTTGCGATGCCATACGCACGTCGCACAACACACCCTGCCCCTGGCAGATGGACATCTGCGACGAGATGGGCATGATGGTGATGGCTGAGAGTTTCGACATGTGGAAAAGCCCCAAATGCAAGAACGGATATGCCCGCTTCTTCGACGAGACTGACACACAGAATGTGAATGCCGACGGCCAGAAATGGTATCTTCGCGACATCAGCAATCTGGTGCGTGCCAACCGCAACCATCCCTGCATTGTCATGTGGAGCATCGGCAACGAGGTGCCCGAGCAGGGCACTGCCGACGGACTCTATTACTCCACCATGATGCAGGACCTCATTCACCGCCTCGACGGCACACGGCCCTGCACACAAGGCATGAACAACGGCAGGTCGGCCATGGAGAACGGAATCTGGCAGACGATGGACATTCCCGGCTGGAACTATCATGTAATGGAATATCCTGCAGGCGAAAAAGCCTCGAAAAGCGGCATCATCGTGGGCAGCGAAACGGCCTCCACGGTATCGAGCCGAGGTGTGTACAAGTTCCCCGTAACAGAAGAGGTGCATACCATGTATCCCGACGGACAAGTGAGCAGCTATGACATGGTTGTATGCCACTGGAGCAATCTGCCCGATGACGACTGGGTGATGCAGGATCTCGATCCGAAGGTCATAGGTGAATTTGTGTGGACTGGCTTCGACTATCTGGGAGAGCCCACTCCATACGATGAATACTGGCCCTCGCGCAGCAGCTATTTCGGCATCTACGACCTGGCAGGACTGCCCAAGGACCGTGTGTGGCTCTACCGCACCCATTGGGCACCCGAAAAGGAGACCCTGCACATCCTTCCCCATTGGACCTGGAAGGGACGTGAAGGCGAAGTGACCCCGATATTTGTATATACCAGCTATCCCGAAGCCGAGCTCTTTGTCAATGGGGTGAGCCAAGGACGCCGCACACGACTGGAAATGACGATGGACGAATACCTTGCTTCGGCCCACATGCGGAAGGTTCCCTGGGGTTCAGAAAAGATGTCGGACCCCGCTTCAGCAAAGAACCGTCTGGACCGGTACCGCCTGCGCTGGATGGATGTCGTATACGAACCCGGAGAGATTCGCGTGGTTGCCTACGACCGCTCGGGCAAGCCCGCAGCCGAGAAAACCCTGCGCACAGCCGGGAGGCCTCATCATATTGTGCTGGAAGCCGACCGCACCCGAATGCCTGCACAGCCCGTAGACAACGAGGGCAAAGCGCTGGACACCCCCAGCCTGACTTACTACACCGTGAACGTGGTGGACAAGGATGGCAACCTCTGCCCTGATGCCGACAACCAACTTTCGTTCAGGGTGGATGGTACCTCGGCACGCTTCAAATCGTGCTGCAACGGCGATGCCACATCGCTGGAACCGTTCACACGTCCCACCATGAAAGCCTTCCACGGCAAGCTGGTGGTGGTTGTGGAGAGCACACCCACGGCAGGGTCCTCTACCCTCACAGTCACAGGAAAAGGACTGAAAGAGGCTCGCACCGAAATAGTAGTAACCCCGCAATGACAAACCGTCACGTGCATAAACAGCAGAATCGGGCTGAAACCCACAACTGGTTTCAGCCCGATTCCTATCTCACCACGGCTAGTTTCGCGGACAACGGCAAATCGCTTATGAGCGACTGGCTGCAAACAGACGACAACGGGCTTATTTGGCCTTCACCAGCTGCATGACGGGCTTGCCGTCCTTGTCGAGGAGCTGTGCCTTGCTGCCCTTCACCTTTACGCTGTGCGTCTGGCCAAGCGCCTGGGTGACGGCTGTCTCTATCTCCATGTGAGGGCCCATCATCCGTGTCATACCCAGATTGGACATCTGTATCTTGCTGCCATCGAGCGTGTATGAACCAAAGAAACTGTTCACACTGCTGCAACCGTTCACCTCACCGTTTCTGCCAAAAGTGATGAACGCCTGCTTCTCGCCTTCTGCCGTGCCCTGTCCGTTGGCCGACTCGATATTCCACTTGCCTGCCAGTGCCTGTGCAGTCTTTTGCTGAGAGGCACATCCCACTGTCATGCATACACCTAGCACCATCATGCTTCTTGAGATTGTCTTAATCATTTTTTCTGTCTTCATTTTAGTTAGGTCCTTTCCAATTATTGATTCTCTTGAGTTAGGGTTTCGTTTCCTTCAGGCAAGGATTTCAGGGAAAAAAGAAGGTTGTCATCCCGACAACCAATCTTTTTCATTAACCTTAAAATCTAATACCATGAAAATCACAATGCAAAGGTACAGCTGTTTTCCGAACCCAGCAAATGAGTTCACGGATTATTTCTGTGAAATCCCTTTTTATTGACATAAGTCAACCTTTCAGGGTCAGAATTCCGCATTTTTGGGCGTTCTGGGGAAGGGAATCACATCGCGGATGTTCTGCATGCCGGTGACAAAAAGGATAAGGCGCTCGAAGCCCAGGCCGAAGCCACCATGGGGGCATGAGCCGAAGCGGCGGGTGTCGAGATACCACCACATGTCCTTCATGGGGATGTGGCGCGACTCAATCTCGCCAATCAGCTTGTCATAGTTTTCCTCACGCACCGAACCGCCAATGATTTCGCCGATCTGGGGGAAAAGCACGTCGGTGCCCTGCACCGTTTCCTCCATCTCCTGGCCGCCGCACACGGGTTTCTCGTCGTCTATCTTCATGTAGAAGGCCTTTATCTTCTTGGGATAATGTGTCATGATGACAGGCTTCTTGAAATATTCCTCCACCAGATAACGCTCGTGCTCACTGGCCAGGTCGTCGCCCCATTCACAAGGGAACTCAAACTTCTTCTTGCCACTGCGGACTGCCTCCTGCAGGATTTCAATTCCCTGGGTGTAGGGCAGACGCACGAACTCTTCCTTGAGCACGCCCTGCAGACGCTCTATCAGTCCCTTGTCGATCATCTTGTTGAGGAACTCCAGGTCATCCTGGCAATGGTCGAGCGCCCAGCGTACACAATACTTGATGAAATCCTCTTCCAGGTCCATCAGTTCATCAAGGTCGATGAAGCAGACCTCGGGTTCCACCATCCAGAACTCCGCCAGATGGCGGGGTGTGTTGCTGTTCTCGGCACGGAAGGTGGGGCCGAAGGTGTAGATGGCACCCAGCGCTGTGGCTCCCAGCTCTCCCTCCAACTGTCCGGACACGGTGAGGCTGGCCTGCTTGCCAAAGAAATCATCGGTGTAGATGATGCTGCCCGACTCATCCTTCTTCAGGTCGTAGAGGTTCTTTGTCGTCACCTGGAACATCTGTCCTGCGCCCTCGCAGTCGCTGGCCGTGATGAGAGGTGTGTGGAAATAGAAATATCCATGCTCATGGAAATAGGTGTGGATGGCCATGGCCATATTGTGGCGGATGCGCATCACTGCCCCGAAGGTGTTGGTGCGCAAACGCATGTGGGCATGCTGGCGCATGTATTCAAAGGTCTGCCCTTTTTTCTGCATGGGATAGTCGTTACCGCAGGTGCCCAGCACTTCAATCTGGCTGGCCTGCACCTCGCTGGCCTGTCCGGCAGCCGGGCTCTCCACCAGCTTTCCTGTAACCGACAGACATGCGCCGGTGGTGATTTTCTTCAGCATCTCTGCATCAAAATTGGCCTCATCGCCCACCACCTGCACATTCTTTATCGTGGAGCCATCGTTGAGGGCAATAAAGAAGATGCCCTTGCTGCCTCTCTTGCTACGCACCCATCCCTTCACACAAATATCGGCTCCGAAATCCGTGCGGCTGAGTGCGTCGATTACTTTCGTTCTTTTCATTTTCTGCTTTTTCTTTATTCAATCCGAAAACCATCATTCAAAGGCACCCATGCGGAGCATGTTCACCTCCTTTTCCGTGAGGAAGCGCCAGTCACCCCTGCGCACATTCTTCTTGGTGAGCCCGGCAAAGAAGACACGGTCGAGCTTCACCACCCTGTAGCCCAAGCTCTCGAAGATGCGGCGCACGATGCGGTTGCGGCCACTGTGGATTTCAATGCCCACCTGCTTTTTGTCTGTGGGGCTGGCATATTCAATGGCATCGGCATGTATCTCGCCGTCCTCCAGCTGAATGCCATCGGCAATCAACTTGATGTCGGCAGCCGTGACGGCCTTGTCGCAATGCACATGATAGATCTTCTTCTTCAGATATTGGGGATGGGTGAGCTTGCTGGCCAGTTCACCGTCGTTGGTGAGAAGCAGCACACCCGTAGTGTTGCGGTCGAGACGGCCAACAGGGTATACACGTTCACGGCAAGCTCCCTTAATCAAGTCCATTACGGTCTTGCGGTTCTGGGGGTCTTCGCTGGTGGTGACATAATCCTTGGGCTTGTTGAGCAGGATGTACACCTTCTTCTCGATGTTCACGGCCTGATCGTGGAACATCACATGATCGGAACGCTTCACCTTGGTACCCAGTTCAGTGACGACAGTGCCATTCACTGAAACCACACCTGCCTGGATGTAGGTGTCGGCCTCGCGCCGGCTGCACACGCCCGCATTGGCCAGGAAACGGTTCAGACGGATGGGCTCGTCCGGATCTATATGGGTTTCCTTGTATTCAATCTGCTTCTTCATGCTATACTTGGCATGAGGATTGTAGTCGGCGGTACGCTGCCTGCGCGGGCGTGGTCCACCCTGCTGGAAACCGCCTTCACGGCCAGCAGCCGGACGCTGGCGATAGTTCCCGTCGCGCGCAGGAGCCGGTGCTCCCTGTCCGTATGCAGGACGCGGACGGTTGGCCTGCGGCCGCTGTCCTCCCTCACGATTGGGGTTATAGGACTGACGGGGCTGGTAGCCCTCCTCACGGCCCGGTCCATAAGACGACGGCCTGGGCGTATAGCCCTCCTCACGGCCAGCACCTTGCATAGGACGTGGCCTGTAGCCACCCTCGCGCGGCTGGCGGGGGGTGCCGTAGTTTCCACTGTTGCGATTGTCACGGTAGTCCGAACTGCTGTATACAGAACGGGTGATACGAGGTCTCATCGGACGTCCGCTTCCTGCAGGACGTGCGTTGCGGTTTCCCTCGCCATTGTTGGAGGAAGCACGATAGCCATCCCGGCCACCGCCCTCATTGTTGGAGAATTTCTCTCTCCAGCTTTCGTCTTCGGTACTCATAAGATTTAGTCGTTTTTGTACAATGTTGATTAAAGTTAAATACCTATATAATTATGGGGCGTAATGGCGCGGAGTTCATCCTTCACAGACTCACTCACGTCCAGCCCCTCAATGAATTGTCGGATAGTGTCGGCGTCAATGGGTTTGCCCGTACGAGTGAGGGCTTTCAATGCCTCATAGGGATGAGGGTAAGCCTCTCGCCGGAGAATCGTCTGCACAGCCTCTGCCACCACTGCCCAGCAGTTGTCGAGGTCGCGTCTGATGGCCTCCTCGTTGAGCAACAGTTTGCGCAGGCCCTTGAGACTGCTCTGTATGCTGATGAGCATGTGAGCAAAGGGCACACCCACGTTGCGCAGCACGGTGCTGTCTGTGAGGTCGCGCTGCAGGCGGCTCACGGGGAGCTTCTGGCTCAGATGCGCCAGAATGGCATTGGCGATGCCCAGATTACCCTCTGAGTTCTCGAAGTCGATGGGGTTCACCTTGTGGGGCATTGCACTGGAGCCCACCTCGCCGGCCTTTACCTTCTGACGGAAATACTCCATCGACACGTACTGCCAGAAATCGCGGTCCATGTCAATCATGATGGTGTTGATGCGCTTCATGGCATCGAACAAGGCACCCAGGCTGTCGTAGTTGCTGATTTGGGTGGTGTACCTCTCGCGCTGCAGTCCCAGCTTTTCCCGCACGAAGCTGTCGCCAAAAGTAATCCAGTCGTGGCTGGGATATGCCACATGATGGGCGTTGAAATTGCCGGTAGCCCCTCCGAACTTGGCTGTAATGGGGCAACGTTTGAGCACATCCAACTGACACTGCAGGCGATAGACGAACACCTCCACTTCCTTGCCCAAACGGGTGGGACTGGCAGGCTGTCCGTGCGTCTTGGCCAGCATGGGCACATCGGCCCATTCCCGGGCATATTCCTCCAGCTGCGCAATCATTGCCTCCAGCTGCGGATAATACACCTCCTCCAGGGCCTCCTTGATGCTCAGGGGCACACTGGTGTTGTTGATGTCCTGGCTTGTGAGGCCGAAATGGACAAATTCCTTGTAGGCATCCAGGCCACCTATCTTGTCGAATTGTTCCTTGATGAAATATTCCACCGCCTTCACATCGTGGTTGGTGACACTTTCGATGTCCTTCACCCTACAGGCATCGGCTACCGAGAAGTCGCGGTAGATGGAGCGCAGGCGTTCAAACAGTTCTGCAGGAAAACCGGCGAGGCTGGGCAAAGGCAGCTCACACAAGGCAATGAAATACTCTATTTCCACCCTTACCCGATAACGGATGAGGGCATACTCCGAAAAATATGCAGCAAGGGGTTCTGTCTTGCTTCTGTAGCGTCCATCTACAGGGGATATTGCAGTCAAAGATTCCAATTCCATAAGAAACAATGTTTTTCTGAATTCACTTTTAGGCTGCAAAGTTACACTTTTTTTGTGAAATATGTCCCGATTCGCACTTATTTTCTTTCAAACAGCCCTGCTTTCTTGAGCCAAATCATGCCATGCACTGCAGGACCATGCTGCTCATGTTCTTTTTTGGGGGTGTTTGGCTAGCCAACTGGAGAAAATTTGTTTCCCAACTGGGCAGCAAATTTTTCCCAGTTGGGCAGCAATCGGCCCTAGTCTGGCGCATTAATTAAAAAAAGCCGATGCTCTGTTATGAGCCTCGACTTCATCTACTAACTCTAAAAACCACACTCATGAAAAAGAGGTGTGGGCGCTGACGGATTCGAACCGCCGACCCTCTGCTTGTAAGGCAGACGCTCTGAACCAGCTGAGCTAAGCGCCCTCAGGGACAATGTGAAATCCCGCTTTTGGCGGAGAGGGGGCTGAGATGTTTCTTACCCGATTCCTGCGGGTGGGCGCTGACGGATTCGAACCGCCGACCCTCTGCTTGTAAGGCAGACGCTCTGAACCAGCTGAGCTAAGCGCCCTTACGGAATCTCACGCTTGTCGTGAATTGCGGTGCAAAATTACTCCTTTTTTTCGACCTGACAAAATAAATCCGACATTTTTTTCACCAAATGGCCTCACACCACAGGATATTGCAAGCATGACTATCTGGAAAGAGACGGTTTGCCGTCCTTGGTCCATCGCACTTCCTCCTGTGTGATAAACCAGCTCTTTCCATGGTCATTGTTACCCTGATAGAACAGGTATGTGCGTCCATCACGATCGGTGAACAGATGCGGATGCCCCGACTCGCTGCTGTTCCACTCTCCCGGTTTGCCGTTAGGCTTGAAGGGGGTAGGACTGAGGCGTGTGAAATGGATGCCGTCCTCGCTGCTTGCCACTCCCACCTGCTGCGGAGCATTGTTGTAGTCACCTGCATAGAACATCCACATCTTTCCGTCCTTCACACAGATGCTGGCACCCTCTATGCATGCCCCCTCCCAGCTGAGTTCAGGCTGGAGGATGCTGCTGTCCGCAGCCAGTTGCCATGAGTCGCGGGAGAAGTCGGACTTTTTGTCCGCAACAGCCACTCCAAGCTTCTGGACCTTGAATTCAGGGTCACGGGTAGCGAAGTAGAGATAGTATTTTCCCTTGTAGCAGGCCACCTCGGCATCTATGGCACGTCCGCATGTCCATGAAGACGGAGAGGGATGGAATATAGGATTCGTGGCATCCCGCTCAAAGTGTATGCCATCGTTTGAGACAGCATGACAGATGGCATCTGCAGGCCCGTTGCCATAGGTCTGGTAGAACAGGTGCACCTTGCCCTTGCGAACGAGTGCACCAGGCGCACAAAGCCCTTTTTTCTCATAATCCAGTCCTTCCTGCGGAGTAATCTCGCCCACCTTTTCCCAATTGACCAGGTCACGGCTCTGCGCTATACCTATGTTCCATCCTTCCGAGCTATTCCACTCGCGGGGCGGTATGGAGTAATACATCAGATAACGCCCCTTGAACCGCACAACGTGGGGGTCCTTGCTGTAGGGACGGCCCACTCGTGTGGTGTCGCCAAACATCATCCTTGCACTGCCTTCTTCTGCCCTGAGGCGAGAAGCAGGCAAGCCCAGAACGAGCAAGGCAAGAAGGGCGCACGCCCTGAATGACAAAGAGAAAAGGACTGCGGGGATAAGTATAGGATTGGACCTCATACTACTTGGCCGCGAACTTGCGTGACTGTTCCTCGATGAGTGCCTTGTCATCAAAATAATTGATCTTCATGGCCCTGCGGACTTCATCCATCGTTGCAGCAGCGGCCTCGCGCGCCACCTCACAACCCTTTCTCAGGATCTCGTATACGGCTGGGATGTCCTTCTCATACTCTGCCCTGCGCGTGCGAATGGGTTCGAGGGTTTCCTGCAGCACCTCCATAAGCAGGCGCTTGCACTTCATGTCGCCCAATCCGCCACGCGTGTAATGGTCCTTCATCTCCTGAAGGGTGGCATAGGTGCCTGTGTGGCGTGCCACTTGCTCATCGGAGCAGAAGGCATCGAGATAGGTGAACACAGTGTTGCCCTCCAGGTGGCCGGGGTCGCTGACCTGCAGATGTGTGGGGTCGGTGAACATGGTCTTCACCTTGCGGTTCACCTCATCTGCCGAATCGCTCAGATAAATGCAGTTGCCAAGGCTCTTGCTCATCTTGGCCTTGCCATCGGTGCCCGGCAGACGCAGACAGGCAGCATTCTCGGGCAGCAGGATATTGGGCTCCACAAGGGTGTCGCCATAGATATGGTTGAAACGGCGCACAATCTCGCGACACTGCTCCAGCATGGGTTCCTGGTCTTCACCCACAGGAACGGTGGTAGCCTTGAAAGCCGTGATGTCGGCAGCCTGCGAGATGGGGTATGTGAAGAAACCCACCGGAATACTCTCGCCCCCGAAACCACGCATCTGGATTTCGGTCTTCACCGTGGGATTGCGCTGCAAGCGGCTCACAGACACAAGGTCCATATAGTAGAACGAGAGTTCGCACAACTCGGGTATCTGGCTCTGGATGAAGAGTGTGCTCTTGGAGGGGTCGAGGCCACAAGCCAAGTAGTCGAGCGCCACCTCTATCACATTCTGACGCACCTTTTCCGGATTCTCGATATTGTCTGTCAATGCCTGCGCATCGGCCTCAAACACGAATATCTTGTCGTAGAGGCCAGAGTTCTGCAGTTCCACCCTCCGACGCAACGAGCCCACATAGTGTCCGATATGCAGTCGACCGGTAGGGCGGTCGCCGGTGAGAATAATCTTTTCTTTAGGTTCCATATATTTCTGATATTTATTTGTTATTGTTTATATTCATGCAAAAATCTTGTCCACATCCTCCT
>JAEDIG010000003.1 GCA_016292545.1 Bacteroidaceae bacterium | reverse complement strand
AAAAAATGCGTAGGTTTTTGAAGCCTATTTTGAACACCCTACCCTTCGGGGCGTGCTCATACGCTCATTCACAACGAAATTGAACTTGCGAAAGTTGAAAAAAATTATTTGCTCCCGGAAAAATGCCCTAGGGCAGGCGGCACGAGAAGATGAAGCAGTCGCTGAAGGAGCCGTCGAACGAGGCAGGCTCCTGGAAGAGGGCAAACACGGCGCTGCCGCTGCCGCTCATCGAGGCGTATACGGCCCCCATCTCATAAAAGCGGTCGAGAAGGGCCGCCACACGGGGATGGCGGGGGAACACGCTGCGCTCGAAATCGTTCACCAGACGGCCTGCCCACTCGGCAATGGGCAAGGTCATCACCTGGCGCAGCTGCATGGCCGGCTCACCGGGGCTGACGGCAGCATACGCCTCGCGCGTGCTGATGTGGTCCGACGGTTTGGCCAACAGCAGATACATGCCGGAAAGCGACACAGGAATCTGTGTGAATATATTGCCTATGCCCTCGGCAAAGACCGGCCTGTTGCGCACAAACACGGCGCAGTCGGCACCCAGGGAGGACAGGTACTCCTCCATCTTTTCGTCGGAGAGGTGGAGCGAGAACATCTCGTTGAGCATCTTCATCATGAAGGCGGCATCGCTGCTTCCACCGCCCAGCCCTGCTCCGCTGGGGATGTGCTTGGTGAGGTTCACCCTGACGGGAGGGATGTGGTAGCCCTTGTCGCGCAGCAGGCACACCACGCGCCACACCAGATTGTCGGTGGGCGACGAATCGAGCGGAATGCCACCCACGATCATCTCGTCGGCCTGTGCCTCGTCGACCTGCAGTTCGTCGCACAAGGGTATGGGATAGAAAACTGTGTGTAGATTGTGGTAGCCGTCGGTGCGGCGCGACAGGATGTTGAGACCAAGGTTGATCTTGCAATTGGGTAGAGTCTTCATTGAGGACGTAGTTTTTTGAGTAATTCCTTATTTATGGTACGTATGCGCCGGGGCGTTTCGCGAAGGTCCTGACGCAGTTGCGTCCACTCGGCGTTCACATCGTTGTAGAGGTCGGTGAACATCTGCAGCAAAGGCGGAGAAACGGGTTCCTGACGCGGATTGATGACCATCCGTATGTCGTGGGGCACCAGTTCTATTTCCAGGTCGGCACTTTCCTGCTTGGGGTCACCGTCAAAATGAATCACGCCGCCCTGCTTGCGGTGGATGGTGAGGTGGCGGCACCGGAAGGTCTGGATGCGGCTGTTGTGGCCTATGGTCTTGCTGAAAAGCTGGATGGCAATCTGCGGGGCCTCCAGCACCGTGAAGGGCTGCATGATGGTGATGTCCATCAGGCCGTCGCTCATGCTGGCCGAGGGGGCGATGTAGACATTGTTGCCATACTGGCTGGCATTGGCACAGGCGATGAGGAAGGCCTGGCAATGGATGTGCTCCCCGTTCTCGTCGTCTATCTCGATGTCATAGGTCTCGGGCTTGTACTGGAGCCCCTCCTTGAGCGTGTTCTCTATATAGGAAAGCAGGCCCCTGCGGCCCGATTCTGCAAACTTGCTGCTGACAAAGGCATCAAAGCCCACCCCGCATGTGCAGAAGAATGGGGTGCCGTTGATGCGCCCGTAGTCCATTTCGCCGATCACACATTGGCCCACCACCTGCAGGGCACCCTCGGGATTGAGCGGAATGGAAAGGTGGCGCGCCAGCCCGTTGCCGCTTCCGCAGGGCACAATGCCCAAGGCCGTAGTCGTGTGCACGAGCGAGCGGGCCACCTCGTTCACCGTGCCGTCGCCCCCCACAGCCACCACTACATCGGCCCTGCCGGCCACAGCCTTGCGTGCGAATTCGGCCGCATGACCGCTATATTCCGTGTAGCACACACGCACACGGAACAGCTCCTCGGGCAGGTACTGCGGTATCAGGTCCACGATGCGCTGCTTGTCGCTCGTCCCCGAAATGGGGTTGACCATAAACCATACATTTTTCTTCTTCTTTCTCATTCGATGGACAAAATTAGTGCTTTTTTCTCACAATCCTGCATAAAATATGCCATATTGTGCAATAATAGCGTTTTTTTAGCCTAAAACATTGTCAAATGAAAAAAAACAGCTACCTTTGCACAGATTTAGACAAACGAATTAGTCAAGACATATGGGAATACTACAAGAAAGATGCGCGAAGTATACACGGCCTCAAGAGTTTATGGAACAAGGAATATATCCTTATTTCAGAGAGATTGAAGGCAAGCAAGGCACAGAAGTGATGATGGAAGGCCGCAAGGTGCTGATGTTCGGCAGCAATGCCTACACAGGCCTCACGGGCGACCAGCGCGTTATTGACGCAGGCATCCGCGCCCTGCAGAAGTATGGAAGCGGATGTGCCGGCAGCAGGTTCCTCAACGGCACGCTCGACATCCACGTGCAGCTGGAGCGCGAACTGGCAGAATTCGTGGGCAAGGAAGAAGCCCTGTGCTTTGCCACCGGTTTCACCGTGAACAGCGGCGTCATCAGCCAGATTGTGGACCGCAACGACTATGTCATCTGCGACGACCGCGACCATGCCAGCATAGTGGACGGGCGCAGGCTCAGCTTTGCCACCCAGCTCAAGTACAGGCACAACGACATGGAGGACCTGGAGAAGCAGCTCCAGAAGTGTGAGCCCGACCGCGTGAAGCTCATCGTGGTAGACGGTGTGTTCAGCATGGAAGGCGACCTGTGCAACCTGCCCGCCATCATTGAGCTGAAAAAGAAGTACAACGCCACCGTCATGGTGGACGAGGCCCACGGCCTGGGCGTGTTCGGCCGTCAGGGACGCGGTGTGTGTGACCACTTCGGCCTCACCAAGGATGTAGACCTCATCATGGGCACCTTCTCCAAGAGCCTGGCCAGCATCGGCGGTTTCATCGCTGCCGACAGCAGCATCATCAATGTGCTGCGCCACACCGTGCGCACCTATATCTTCAGCGCCAGCTGCACCCCCGCAGCCACCGCCTGTGCACGCGAGGCCCTGCACATCCTCCAGCAGGAGCCCGAACGCCTGCAGGCCCTGTGGGACGTAACCAACTATGCCCTGAAGCGTTTCCGCGAAGAAGGCTTTGAAATCGGCGATACAGAGAGCCCCATCATCCCCCTTTATGTGCGCGACACGGACAAGACCTTCCAGGCTGTGGCCAAGGCCTTCAACGAGGGAGTCTTCATCAACCCCGTGATTCCGCCCGCCTGTGCACCCCAGGACACGCTTGTGCGCTATGCCCTGATGGCCACCCACACCAAGGAGCAGGTAGACGAGTCGGTGAAGAGGCTCAAGAAAGTGTTCCAGGAGCTGGAAATCCTTCCTGCCTGAGGGAGGGCTGCATTCCACCACACATACATATTTTAATATAGAGAGATTGGGAAGTGCCCTATAGATGGGAGGCGGAAGCTGTCCGCAGTTCAATCTACAGGGCACTCCCAATAGAATAAAGTGGAGGCTGTCTGTCATGCCTACCCATAAACCGAAGGAGCCAAAATCTATGAAAGGATTTTCCACAATCCACCTGATGGCCCTGCTTCTTATGTTGCAGGTCTCCACCATCCGGGCGCAGGAGATGCACGCTGCATGGTGGCATTCCGGCAGCGATTCTGTCCGCGGCATCCACACAGACTCGATGCAGCTGTTCATCCGCACCCATCAGCTGAAACCGGCCAAAACCGTCCGAACGGCAGTCATCGACGGTGGTTTCGACTGCAAGCACCCTTTTATCCAAGCTACTCTTACCGACACATTGGGATGGAATTTCCTGGGCAATGCCCAGGGAGCATCCTTCGATCGCGCAGGCACGGAATCCTTCCGCGAGTTCAAGCGGCTCTATCCCAAGTACAAGACCACTACCGATGCCTCCACCGTAGCCGACACAGCGGAGTATGCCTATTACAAGCAGATGGCCAGGGAGATACACATACAGTCGTATCTGCTCATGGCCATGAACCAGGCCTACACGTGGAAGGCCGTGTCATTCGTAGACTCCCTGATGCGGAAAGCCTATCCCAACCAGGCCACCACGCTGAGGCAGCTCTATGAGATTGACCTGGAAGACACAACGGGCGTGGCAGCACCGCTGGAGGTGACGCTTGCCCATTGCATACGATACACCAAGGACACCCCGTGGGACAGCATCGTGCAGCGGCTCAGGCACGACTATGAACTGAGCCACAAGCGGGTGGAAAGTCTGGACACGGACGACGACCCCCACCACAAACTAGGGAACGACTTCCTCGATTTTGCCCATCTGGACTACGGGAACACACACACCGAAGGCACAGCCTACCACGGCACAATGGTGTGCGGACTGATTGCCGACATGATGCGCCTGGCCGATGCCAAAGGCGAAGTGATGCCCATACGCGCCATCCCCGACGGCGACGAATATGACCGGGACGTGAAGGCGGCCCTGCACTATGCCGTGGACCATGGCGCCAAGGTGGTGAACATGAGTTTCGGCAAGTATCGGTCGCCCCATGCCGAGGAGGTGCAGGAGGCCATTGCATACGCCCTGGAGCACGATGTGCTGCTGGTGATGTCGGCAGGCAATTTCGGCACGGACAACGATGTGCGCCCCATCCATCCCCGTCCCTTCAATCCACAGGACGGCGGGCGATGGCCCCACATGCTGGTGGTGGCTGCCAGCGACCACACGGGCCGACGCGCCGCCATGAGCTGCCATGGGCAACATTCCGTAGACATCACGGCTCCGGGCATAGACATTACAAGCTGCTGCGAGGACAACGGCTACGACACCCAGAACGGCACCTCGCTGAGCGTCCCCATCGTGTCGGGGCTGGCCATGGCCATACGCACCTATTTCCCCGACCTCACGGCCGCCGACGTGAAGCGCGTGATTGTGGAGACCACATGCGACTCGCTTGTGGATGCCGGACGCGCCTTTGCCAGGGCATGGAAGGAAAGCCGCCATGGCGACGGACTCTTTCTGCAGGCCGAGCGCATGAACAGCCTGCCCATTGACTCGCTGATGCCAGGGCGCAACCTGCAGGTGGACAATCTGCAGGGGCATCCGCGCTATCTCTACTATTCATGCGAGGAAGAGGGGACAGAGGGCACCGTCCACTATCTGTTCGACCTGAAGAAGGGAACACCCATCCGGCTGTTTGCACGCAAGGACATGAAGTATCTCAGCGAGCTCCACATCACAGCCGACAGACGGGCGCTGGCCTTCAGATGGAGAAGCCAGCCCATGCAATACGACTGGCACACCCAGCAGCTGACACCCTCCACCGACACCCTCCCAGCCCGGGATGGCAGACGCATGCGCCACACCGACTACAGCCGCAACTACAGCACCGACAGCCTCTACTATATGAGTGCCCGCGGCCATCACCTATGGCTGTTTGATGCCGTCAAGGGCGACAGCATACGGTTGTCTGAGGAGGCAGCCCACTACAACAGCTTTGCCATAGGCGGCAGCGGCAGCACCGACCGCATCAAGGACGGCGGGGCCACAGCCCCCATCGGACAATGGATAGGCAACACCCACCGCTATCTGGTCGTGCGCGAAGACAAGCGCAGCGTGGGCACCCTGTCGCTGGTGAACAGTCTGGCCCAACCGCGGCCCAAGATGGAAACCTACAAGTTTGCCATGCCCGGCGACACGGCCGTGAGCCGTTTCCACACCTATCTGGCCGATGCAGACACCCGCACCATGCAGGAGCTATCCCTCACCACCCATGCCGACGACATCATCGACCTGCCCCGGCTGGGGCGCATCAAGCAGGAAGGCAACAGCGCATGGGTGCTCCGGAAGTCGCGCTATCAGGACACCATCACCCTCTGGCGCATAGATGCGGAGAAAGGGGAGGCCAGGCCCATCATTACCGAATGTACCCCACCCCATCTGTGCGAGCAGCTGTTCAATTTCCAGCCCATCCTGGGAGGAAAGGAGGTGATATGGTGGAGCGAGCGGAACGGACGCGGACAATACTTCCTCTACGACGGAGACGGACAGCTCAAACACGCCCTCACGCCCTCCGACATGGTGGCGGGTCAGATTGTGCGCATCGACACCACCGCACGGCGCATGATCGTGGAAGGATACGGCCGAGAGAACAAGGACTACAGCCCTTCCTACCGCTACTATTACAATGTGCGCCTCGACGGAAAAGGCATCACCTGCCTCACCCCTCTGCCCGGCGACCACGAGATACAGGCCGACGCTGCCGGACGCTGGATTGCGGACCATTGCAGCCGCATGGACATGCCCCCCGTGCACACGCTCTACGACATGCAGGGACGCAAGCTCTACACTCTGGCCGCCTGCAACGACAGCGGGCTGAAGAAGGCCGGACGCAACCTGCCCAAGGTGGTGAGCGTGACGGCGGCAGACGGACAGACACCCCTGTGGGGACTCGTTTACACCCCCTGGTGGATGGCAGACGGCGACCGCCTTCCCATCATCAGCAACCCCTATCCCGGCCCCCACACCGACCTCATACCCGAAAGTTTCCAGATGGAGGAAGGCGGCAACCAGCTGCTGGCGGACCTGGGCTTCGTGGTCATCAGCTTCAGCTACCGGGGCAGCACTCCGCTCCGCGGACACGATTTCTACATCCACGGCTACCAGAACCTGCGCGACTATGCGCTGGCCGACGACATGGCCGCCATCCGCCAGGTGGCCCGCATGATGCCGCAGGCCGACACCACACGCGTGGGCATCTACGGACATAGCGGAGGCGGATTCATGGCCACGGCAGCCCTGCTCACCCATCCTGAGTTCTACCGTGTGGCCGTGGCCGCCAGCGGAAACCACGACAACAACATCTACCTGAAATGGTGGGGCGAAACGTTCCACGGCCGCGGCCACATCCCCACCAACATGGAACTGGCCCCCCGGCTGGAGGGCAGGCTGCTGCTCATCCACGGCGACATGGACAACAACGTGCATCCCGCCAGCACCCTGCGCATGGCCGACGCCCTCATCAAGGCCGGCAAACGGTTCGACATGCTCATCCTGCCCGGCAAGGACCACGGCCTGGGCGACCGCTACTACGAGAACACCATCAGTTATTACATGCTGGAGCATCTGGCCGGACGGCAGATGAACCACACAGACATCCTGCACCACAAATGAAAAGAAAACTGCGGCTCATCCTGCTGGCCGGGCTCGCCGCCGCAGGCATCACGGCCACCATGGCCCAAAACACCAAGCATGCCATCCGGGGCGTTGTCTACGACGAGACCGGAGAGGTGCTCCCCGGCGCTACCGTGAAGACAGCCGACGGCAAGAAAGGCTGCACCACCAACATGGACGGAGAGTTCCTGCTCGAAGCGGCTCCCGGCACACCGCTCACCATCCGCTATATCGGCTACAAGGCGCAGAACCTCAAGGGCACGGGCGGACTGATGAAGATATACATGCAGGCCGACACCAAGCAGATTGCGCAAGTGGTGGTGGACGGCTACCAGCAGACCGACATCCGCAAGGTGACGGGTTCGGTGGGGATGCTGTCGGAAAAGGACCTCAAGGACCAGCCGCTGGCAAGCGTGGACCAGCTGATGCAGGGCAAGCTGGCCGGCGTGAACGTGACCACCGTGAGCGGACGGCCGGGCGAGAGTGCCAAGGTGCGCATCCGCGGTATCAGCTCCATCACGGGCAACAGCGAGCCCCTGTGGGTGGTGGACGGTGTGCCCATCCAGAAGGACATTCCCGCCATGGGAAGCACCTATGTGCGGTCGGGCGACTTCAGCACCATCTATGCCAATGGCGTGGCCGGCATCAATCCCCAGGACATCGAAAGCATCACCGTGCTCAAGGATGCAGCCGCCGCAGCCATCTACGGCAGCCAGGCACAGGCGGGTGTCATCGTCATCACCACCAAGAAGGGAAAGCAGGGAAAGGCGCGCGTGAACTACTCGGGCCAGGTGACCGTCCAGTCGCAGCCCACACGCGACGACAACCTGATGAACAGCAGCCAGAAGCTGGCCTACGAACAGGGCATCTGGGATGAGTTCTCCGCCCAAGGATATGCCGCCGGCGGCTACTATCCCCGCATCGGACTGGTGGGCCAGGTGCGCTCCGGCTACAAACAGTTCGCCGGCATGACCACCGAGGAACAGGACAGCTATCTGGCCGGACAGGCGGCACAGAGCACCGACTGGTTCAACGAGCTGTTCCGCAATTCCGTGAGCACAGGCCACCACGTGAGCCTGAGCGGCGGTTCCGAAACGGCCACCTACTATGTGTCGGCAGGCGTGAACACCAACAACGGCATCGTCAAGCGCACCTCCAGCGACAGCTACAACTTCACCACCAAGGTGAGCGGCCGTCCGTCGGACAAGGTATCCTACAACTTCGACATGAACTACAACTACCTCAAGAGCCACGGCAGCAGCTACGGCTTCGACATCTTCCGCTATGCCTATTTCGCCAACCCCTACGAGAAGCCCTACAACGAGGACGGCTCCTATGCCACCGACAACACCTATTTCACCCTGGCTCCGGCCAACGGAAGCACATCGCTCCGCATGCCCGCCAACGGCTTCAACGTGATGCGTGAAATCAACGAGACCGACAACCAGACGACCAGCGGCACCGTGAACATGAGGGGCGACATCACCTGGCGCGTAACCGACGACCTGCGCCTCTATGGCCTGGCCTCCTACACCCATTCGAGCGACATCTCGGAAAACATGGTGGGACAAAACACCTATACGGCATGGATGGACCGCCCGTTCGACAGCAACTACCTGCTCTCGGACCGCATCTACGGCAACTGGACACAAGCCCAGACCAGCAACAAGGCATGGCTCCTGCGCGCCCAGGCCAACTACAGCCACCTGTGGGACGGCAAGCACCGGGTGAGCGCGGTGGCCGGTGCGGAGGTGCGCAAGAACATGGCCCGCTCGGCCTTCCAGAAACAGTATGGCTACAACCCCGTGACAGGCAACCACAACACACCCACCCTGGCCTTGCGGCCCGGACAGACCACCCTTTCCGAGGCAGACATGATGCTCTATAAGAACATCCTCAACGACTGCAACGGACAGAGCAAGACCGACAATGCCTTTGCCTCGTTCTACGGAGCCGCCGACTACAGCTACGACAACCGCTATGTGGCCAATGCCACCGTGCGCAGCGACGGCTCCAACAACTTCGGTTCCAAGGAGCAGTTCAACCTCACCTGGAGCACCGGCCTGGCGTGGAACATCGACGAGGAAAAATGGATGCAGGCCCAGAAGCGATGGCTGTCCAGAGCCACCCTGCGCCTGTCCACGGGTGTGACGGGCGGTGTGAACAAGAGCGTCTACCCCGTGCTCATCATGAACTACAGCACCCAGTATCGCGACTCCGAAACGGAGGCCCTGCGCCTGGGCACCATCACGGCAGCCCCCAACGCCCACCTGAGATGGGAGCGCACCCACGACTGGAACGGCAGCCTGGACATGGGCTTCCTGAACGACCGCTACACCCTGAACCTGAGTTTCTACCGCCGCAAGGGCACCGACATGGTGACCCCCGTGCGTGTGGTGAGCACCACCGGCTTCACCAGCCTGAGCTACAACACCAGCGAGCAGCTCAACCAGGGCCTGGAAATAGCCCTTGGGGCCACGCTGCTCCACTACAAGGCCTTCTCCTGGCGCCTGACGGGCAACATCGCCTACAACCAGAACATCCTCACCAAGTATGTGTCCCCCACGGGCAGCATCCTTGGCGACATCTATGTGAACTATCCGCAGGGCAAGCTCTTCACGGGCATCACCACGGGCATCGACCCCGCTACGGGCCTCTATGCCTACCAGCTGCGTTCGGATGCGGTTGTCACCACCGATGCCGACCTGCGCGACATGAACAACTACCTCTTCTATGTGGGCACCAGCAACGCCCCCTGGACGGGCGGCCTTTCCACCAGCCTCACCTACAAGCAGTTCACGCTGAGCGCAGCGGGCAGCTTCCAGCTGAAGGGAATCGTCAAGAACACCATCAGCCCACAGGCCAACTACGGCCAGCTGTCGGGCTCCACCACCAACACCCTGCCCACAACGCTCAACGATGTGTACACAGCCCATCTGAACGTGCCTCAGGGCGCAGCCGACCGATGGACACCCGACAACCCGTCGGCGCTCTATCCGCGGCTCATCGACGCCTACGGCACCGCCCTCAACCTCACCACCCAGTCGCCCACCTCCAGCACCATCACGGACTGTGTGTACTATGAGCAATGCAGCTTCCTGAAGCTCAACAGCGTGACCCTCACCTACAGCCTGCCCTCCCATCTGCTCCGCAAGGGCCCCATCTCCTCGGCAGGCATCAGCTTCACGGCCAACAACCTTTGCTACTGGACGGGCTACAGCGGGCTCAACCCCGAATCGCCCGGAGCCGTGTATCCCGTGGCCCGGAGCTACACGCTGGGCGTGAACATCGGATTCTGACCAACACACATAACCGCACAAATTCATACACGACAAAATGAGACACCACATCCTACACGTCCTTCTGGCTGCCATGGCCCTTACGGCCTGCAGCGATTTTCTGGACATCAAGCCATACGGCAAGACCATCCCCCGCACCCGCGAGGAATACAAGGCCCTGCTCGACGAAACGCTGAACGGCATAGACATGGGCAGCACAGGCGACGAACAGCTGCTGGGCAGCTATTCGCTGAGCGCCACCTACGAGGAATGTGCCGACAATCTGGAGACCAACCTCACGGAATACCCGGGCGGAAACTATCTGACCACCTACATCGGAGCCATCCTCTCCGGCCGGCAGTCGGTCTACAACTATCTGTATGAACTCATCCGCACCAGCAACATCATCCTGGACGGATGGAACCCCGACACATGGGAACGGGCCGACAGCGACATCGTGGGCACCTGCCATGCCATCCGGGGCGTGGCCTACTACCAGCTGCTGCGTCAGTTCTGCGCCCCCGCCGGAAGCGAGGATGCCACGCTGGGCGTGCCCATCGTCACCACCTTCAACATGGAGGCCAAGCCCGACCGGAGCACCTATGCCCAAACCGAGGCACAGGCCGAAGCCGACCTGCGGAAGGCCCTGTCCTACCACATCCAGGACAAGATGTACCGCTTCAACGACGATGTGGTCACGGGCTGTCTGGCGCGCCTCTACCACTGGACCGGCCGCTGGCAGGAGGCGCTGGAGGCTGCCATGGAGGTGGTGGACCGCCATCCGCTGCTCGACAGCACCGCCTACCGCGCCATGCAGGAAACCACCTACGGGCTGGCCGGCAACCGCCTCATCATGGGCAACATGATTTCCGACGGCGGCACAGGATTCTCGGGCACGCAGAGCATGCTGAAATACCGCCCCATCAGCACCCGCTGGCTCAGCCTCTTCGAGGAGGGGAAGGCCGATGTGCGCTATGCGCTGGCCGTGGCCAAGAAGCGCAAGAACAACAAGACCATACGGGCCAACCTGCGCTCGGCCGAGCTCTATCTGATTGCCATGGAGTGCCACTACCATCTGGGCAACACCAAGGACGCCCTGCTCATGCTCAACAGCATGCGCCGCCTGCGCTGCCCCAAGGCCAGGGCCTACACCCCCGCAGCACTCCCCGCCATCCCCGACGACGAATACATCCGCACGGATGCCACGGGTGCACCGCTCACCCCCATGCTCTATGCCATCCTGCGCGAACGCCGGAAGGAGATGTTCATGGAAAACGGGGACCGCTTCTGGGAACTCAAGCGCAACGGCAGGCCCGAGTTCTGGGTGGGGGTGAAAGGGATGAAATACTGGACACGCTCGTTCATGTACACCTTCCCCCTGCCCGTGGCCGACACCTATGTACAACCCTCACTCATTCAGAATCCAGGATATGAAGAAGTTGAATAAGCAATACATGATGGCAGCCATCGGATGCTGCCTGTGCCTAGGCCTGTGCACCTCGTGCGAGGACACCGAAAAGGAGCCCCCCGTGAATGCAGGCTACAAAACCAACATACGCATGCCCGATGCCGAGGACCTCTCCACCGAGGACCTGGAGCTCATCGACAGGCAGAAGGCCGAGTATGACCAGAACAAGAACAACATCTAGGAGAAACAGAGAGAGAAAGAAAGAAAGAAACAAACATATTTTCAAACCAAATTTCAATTTAACGCACAATGCACATGAAGAAAAGATCATTGCCCGTCCTGCTGGCCTTGGGCCTGCTCTGTCCGCTGGCGACAAGAGCCGAGCAGGGAGTGCTGCTCGAACAGCAGTCGGGCCAAAGCGTGGGATATGCGTTCAGCAGCAATCCCAGGATTACCTTCACGGCCACCGACCTCGTCATCGAGGCTGCCGATGTGAAGGTGTCGTATGCACTGGAGGGCCTGAAAGTGAAGTTCGGCGATGCCACATCGGCCATTCGGGACATCGATGCGGCCAGCGTGAAGTTCCGCCTGTCCGGCTCACAGGTGTCCGCCACCGGACTGGCCAAGGGCCAGACCGTGACCGTCCACTCGGCAGGCGGCCAGCTGCTGGGCACAGCCAAGGCTTCGGCCAGCGGCGAGGCCACCCTTTCCCTGCAGCACCTCAAGCAGGGAGTCTACATCATCCACTCAGGTAAAACCACTTACAAATTCACAAAGAAATGAAAAAAACATTACTCTCATTGGCTGTCTTTGCAGCAGCCGTGTGCACAACCTCTGCACAGACACTCAAGGTACACAAGACCGACGGCACCGTGCTGGAAATCCCCACAGCCGACGTGGAATACATCGATTTCGCCACTCCCTCCGCAGATGCCCCCATCTATGTGGGCGAATGGAAGGTGAAGGAATTCGAGTACACACCCGACCAGATTGCCAACGGCTATTGGGGCGGCATGATCACCTCATTCGAGGGATGGCCCACCTACAACGAGGCCGACGCAATCACCATCACCGAGGACAAGATAACCACCTCGCTCCAGAGCGAGCTGAAGAACTACTTCCGCCCCGAGTCGAACCTCAAGGCCATCGAGGACTTCAAGCTGCCCGGCATGTTCGGCGGCACCATGCTCACCATGGTGGAGCTGGACAATGTGAACCGCTACTTCTCACCCACCGAGGAGAGCGAGGACAAGGTGGCCCAGGTGGGCTTTGCCGTGAACCCCGACGATGACGAACTGCTCGACATGTACATCATCGACCACCACAGCCACACATTCGGCTATCCCGATTTCGATGAGTGGGCAATGTATAGCGACAGCAAGCCCACGGCAACAATGTCCGGCGTGTACGTGAAGCTCACGCTCCAGCGCAAGTAAAGAGTAAGAAAAAAAAACGATAAGACCGGCTAGGAGGTAAATGCCAATCACAAAAGGCGTTTGCCTCCTATTTTTGCGTTTGCCGGCCTCCCCCTCCACCGCACATGCAGCTCCGCTTCTCACGGCAAGCGCTATCATCGTGGCCCATCAAATGAAGAATCCATGAATTTTTTGTGACTTATAGTGCCGTCCTTTTCGTTTTTTTTTAGTATTTTTGCAGTCTAAAAACACAAAAACATCGGATATGGCCAACGGACACCCCGGTCCTTGACAATACAGTAACATGGCTAACAAACCTATTTCTAATATATGACTGAAGAAAAATTATTTCTCAACACACTCACCTTCGAGTATCCGAAGGAACCCGTGAAGTTCTACTTTTCGGACAGGGACGACGCCGAACACAAGAGCACCATGCTCAGGTCGCCCGTGCTTGTGCCGAAGGAGGTAAGGCACACCCCGAAATACGCCGGCCTTTTTTCGGGTGGCGGCGAGCGCGTGCTGCACACATCCTTCGACCTGCCCACAGATGGGTTTGACGCCATCGGCATCGACTTCAATGACATTGAAAACGAATATCTGGTGAAACGATACTACAACCGCAGGCTGGAAAAGTATTTCAGGTATTACGAGGATGTAGTCGTCACCAAATCCGGCATAACGAACGACATACAGGTGTGGCTCCCCAGCAAGGGGAAAAAGAAACAGGTAGCCCACAACGGGAGACGGTACGGTGTGGTGGAAATGGACAGGTTCACGCTCAAGGTGAAATATGACCGTTTCAACGGGCGCCCCTACCTGCTTGTTGCCAGCGACAGGCCCGCACAACTGCTCAACGCCACGCTGGCGCAGCTGTTTGCCGGAAGCTGTGCCGACCCGTTCACAAGCCATCCTGGCATAACGGCAAGCATGATCAACAAGGTGATGACGCGCCAGGTGCGCACAGGTGCCGACGGCCGGCTGCATGTGGTCCGCCATATCGACAGGTATGACTACCTGCAGTCGCACAACAAGTACTGTCCGCCCGAAACCACCCGTCCGCTCGTGAGCGGCGAGCTGAAACGCATCCTGGGCACGGACAGGGACAAGGAGCCGCGTGCGAACGTGAGCAAATACATAAAATACAGGGAAAAGATAGAGAATTTCAGGAAGAAGTACCTCAACACCGAAGAGATAGCAGCAATCTTCCGCAACCTGGCCTACGGATTTACGGAGGCCAATGCGCTGCAGGTGGGCCAGACGGGCAGCTCGAAACGCCTGCTGGTGTTTGGCAAGGACAACAGGGGCAACGACGTGAAGAACGCCCGTCAGCAGTATGGTGTCAATTCGGGTCCCCACATCAAGTGCCCCCACACCGACATCCAGCTCATCGCCATCTTCCACAAGCACGACAAGGCGTATGCGTCGTATCTGCTCGGCTTCCTCAAGAACGGCTATGCCCCCAACGGAAAATGCAGGCAGAAGAGACTCGAGAACTACATAGGCACCAATGTATTCTATGCCGAGGGAGGCCTTCACATCGAGTTCAACGACGTGGCCTGCCCCACAAGGGAGATTGAAAAGGCACTCAACGGCGAGGCCTACCGCAGGCTCAATCCAAAGGTAAGATATGTGGGCATATACGTGTCGCCCATCCACAAGTACTCCAGCTCAAGGGAGTCGAAGGAATGCTACTACAAGATAAAGGAACTGTTCCTGAAGCACAACATCCCCACCCAATGCATCGACTCCGGCAGGATGAAAAGCCAGCTGGCACGCGACAAGTACAGGAAAAGAACCGACTTCATCTATACGCTCCAGAACATGGGGGTGGCCATCTGCGCCAAGCTGGGCGGTTCGCCCTGGATTCTCGACGAAAAGGAGAAGAAGGAGCTGATCATCGGCATCGGTGCCTTCCGCAGCGAAGGCCGGCAGTACATCGGCGCGGCATTCTCGTTTGACAACACCGGTGTGTTCAACGACTACAGCTACTTCCAAAAGACGGAGCTCGACGAGCTGGTGGGTGCAATCAGGCTTGCAATCAAGCGCTACGCAGCCCTGAACAACCAGCCGGAGCGCATCATCATACACTATTACAAGAAGATAAGCCGCAAGCGGGAGTTCAGGAAGGTGGAGGATATGCTCAGGAGCCTCAGCCTCGACGTGCCCGTGTTCATAGTGACCGTCAACAAGACCGAATCCGAGGACATCGTCCTTTTCGACGAACGCGCGGAGGACCTTATGCCCTATAGCGGCAGATGGGTGAACCTGGGGCCCTCGAAAGAGGGGCACAGGTATCTGCTGTGCAACAACACACGCTATGAAAACGAGCCTTTCAGCAGCAAGGACGGGTTTCCGTTCCCCGTGAAGCTTACCATCGCCTGCCCAGGCAGGAACGACGAAATCGACACACCCGTCATACAGCTGCTCATCGACCAGGTGTATCAGTTCAGCAGAATCTACTGGAAATCCGTGAAGCAGCAGGGGCTTCCGGTCACCGTCAAGTACCCCGAGATGATAGCCGAAATCATGCCTCACTTCAACGACAGGACCGTGTATACGGAGAGCAACTGCCTGTGGTTCCTTTAAGCGGAGGATGCGCCTATGAACAGTTTTGACCTGAAGAAGATCCACCACCTCATCCCGTTCAGGGATGACTTCACATCGGACAGCGAGTACATGGCCGAAGCAAGCAGCCTGCGGCAGGTGGAGCTGGAAACGGAACCACTCTATGTGATTACTCCAGAGATGCCCGTGCTCTTCACCACCAAGCTGCGCTACTACAGGCTTGTGCTGGAAAGCGAAGTCAACCGCCACATCAACGCGGCCACGGACCTGCTGGAGGCCGACGGGAGCGAAGAACTCACGAAATTCATCCTGAAGAAGACGCGCGAGGCCGTTGCCACCCTGGTGAACGAGGCAAACCGGCAGCTGGACGTGCTGGACTCCGGAGGGCTGGCATGGAGGAACATCACGTCGGGGGACCCCATGGTGCCCCATGCGGAAAGGGGAGTCATGGAGTATGTCGTCTTCCTCCACAATGTAATAGCCGAGCTGGCCCGCTGCTGGCTCGAACTGCAGGACAGATATGCCTACGTCATCGGCGCGGCCGGATGCTACGACGTTTCATTGTTCTACACCTCCAGCCTCGGCAGGAATCCCGACAAAGCGTTCCGCCTGGAACGCTCCGCGCAATATGACAACGAGGCAAAGGGATTCAGGAAGCACCGCACGGACTGCTGTTTCCTCTATGACAACAAAGACTACTTCGGCGCCGCCATCCAGGAGTTCACCAGCCAGCTGAAGAAACACCGCCTCATCCCGGAAGACATGGACTGCAAAAAGATGGAGAGCCTGTTCCGCGGCCGCTCCTGCCGCACGAAATACAAATGGCTGGGGCCGAACCATGTGCTCACATGGATAATAAAAGGCCTCACGAACGATGAAAAGCCAGTAATAACCACATGGCCGGAGGGCGCCACAAAATGGGACGTGGTTTCCTGCCGGTTTGAGGACAAGGACGGCAGGCCCCTGCCCAACATCCGCCAGGAGAACAGACGCAAGGCAACCGAAACCATGGTGGACGATGCCGTCCAGGCCTTGAAAGGCTACCTGTGAGCCGGCCGGCCCCGCCACACACACACACTTGCCACGCATTCTGCTCGTGGCAAGTTTTTTTTTCATTTTTTTTCCTGAAATCATTGCATCCCGTATCATGTTCACACACAGCATGGTAGGCTCATCCCCCGATGTTTCCGCCCCCTCTGCCACGCCATTTTCCTGATGCCGTCGCAAACCGGCCGCCCGCTACATTGCCCTCAGACGCCAGCGTGGCAAACCTCTCCACCTGGCGCCGGAAAATCATGAGACAAAATGTAAGCAATGGCAGAGGGCTGTACGGCATGCACAGACAGCCCCGCCCCGTTGGAGGCATTCTTGCAGAGATGCTCCAGCACAGCAGTAACTCACCGCTGGCCAAGGGCTACCGCAGCCACCTGGCATCCGAAGAGCATGGCGCGGAGAAAGGAGGCACGGCATGAAGGTGAACACAGAACTGTGCGTAGACCTGAAGACCAGGCTGCGCACCGACGCGTGCATGAAGCCCGGCAAGGACTATGTGGGCCTGATGCGGCGCGACGTGCCGAACGATGGCTTCGGCTATGAGCACCACTACACCTTTGTGGAGGCCTGCATCTGTCCGCCCGTCAAGCGCAACCCGCACGTGTATGCGGGCCGGCACATCACCGTCACAGTCCGCGGCGACGGCACGCTGCGCCCCAACCTGAGGCCTGCGCGCATAAGTGCAGGATTCGATGTGCTGGCCTATGCGGCCCAGGTGGCGGCAGAACTCTTCACAGCCCTCTCCATCCTTCTAGAGGAAAGGCGGGCACACAGGTGACAATCAAACGCCGCTGCGTGTTCCAGTTCCAGTTGTTCCAATTAAATTCTGAGGGTGACAACATCCCTTATATACATTATAACTTATTATATATTAAATAGTTATACAGTTCTTTAAAGAGACCGTGCAACCTCATGAAAAAAACTGGAACAACTGGAACTGGAACACCCGGCACATCACAACTTCAACTAAATAGCAGAATCACAATGAAATACAACATATCAACAACCACTTCGCCCACGATGCCATACCTTGGAAAAGGGACAGAATTCATCAGAATGATGCTCACACAGGTGTCGAAAGACATGCACGAACCGCTCGTTCCGATGCTGTTCCCCATTCTGGGCGCACATGTGTCGGGCGCGGAATTCCAGCATCCGAGCAATGTATGGATGGAAACATGTGGCATGATGGCCAATCTGGTGGCCGATTCGGGCTGCAACAAGGGGCAGCTCAACGGCTGGGTGGAAGCCTTATGCCGCGATTTCCGCACCCACGACAACGACGAGCTCGACAAGCTGGTGGAATGGCAGCGGAAGGTGAAGACCAGGGCCGCCAACAAGGAAAAGCCCATGCGGCCGGAGGTGGCATTCTGGTTCCCGCCCTCGGATGTCACCAACGCCGCCTACATCCTCAACAGCATGGCCTGCGAGAAGCTGGGCGGCCGCACCCAGTATCTCAACCTGCCCGAGGTGGAGATGGCCGACCGCATGTGTGGCGGCCACAAGCAGGTGAGCCAGATGATACGCAACATCTATGACCGGCAGCGGTCGGGGGCACTCAGGGCCACGGCCGACGGCGTGACGGGCAACCCCATCCTGCGCACCAACATCACCATCAGCAGCACGCCCTTCGCCTCGCGCAGGTTCTACAGGAACGACCTCTACAACGGCACCTTCTCCCGCATGGTCTTCTCCTACAAGGCACGCACCGGACGCAACGGGCGCATTCCGCGCCAGGGCAGGTATGCCGACGACTTCCTCAGGCAAACCGACCTGTATCTGGAGCGACTGGCCGGCTGCAAGGGCCGCTTTGTCATTGCGCCCCTGAACAGGCTCACCGACAAGCTGGCCGAGGACATGGCCCGGCTGGCCGACCTTGCCGACGACGACCTGCTGTGGGACATGTCGAAGCGTTCGCTGGTGGCGGCCTGGAAGGCCGGATGCCTGATGTGGATACTGAACAACCAAACATGGACGCGGGCGATGGGCGATCTGGTGGAATGGCTCGTGTATCACGACATATGGAGCAAGATGCAGATTTTTGCCGACATGCTGGACAAGGATGCACCCACCGCAAGCCAGATACAGCGCCGGGGCCCCAAGAACATGCTGGACAGCCTGCCCGACACCTTCAGCGGAGCACAGCTCGAGGCCCTTCGCCTGAGCATGGACAAGGACAAGGAAGGCACCAACGGGCAGCTGAGGAAATGGCTGACACGCAAGTTCATCACCTACAGCAACCAAACGGGACTCTACACCAAAACCGACACCTATCTGAAACAGAAACCCCAGAACGGCTGACACAACTATGGACAAGCACAAACTTCAAGAGCTCCGCGACCTCCCCATCGAGGGGGTCGCAGAGCGGCTCGGACTCCGGGTGAGGCTGGGACACAAGAGCCTGTGCCCCTTCCACGACGACCACCACGCAAGCCTCTCCTACAACATACGCAGGAACAACTGCCGGTGCTTCGTGTGCATGGATGCGTCCATGGGGACCATCGACCTTGTGATGAAGCATCTGCACACCGACTTCAAGGGGGCCTGCAGGTGGCTGGCCGACTCGCACAACGTGATACTCGACGAGTGGAAGCCAACGCCCGGCGCTCCCGCCCGGGAAACGTTCGACGCAAGCCGCTACGGCGCCTTCTTCCTCCGGCCATGGCTGTCCGGCGAGGCACGGAGGTTCCTCTTCGACGAACGGCTGCTCGATGCCCGCGTGGTCAGCTGGTGCAGAATCACATCATGGCGCGACCGCAAGGGCACCGACTGGCTGCAGATACCATATTACGACACCGGCGGCACACTCATCGGCATGCAGAACCGCAATCTGCAGCAGGGCGGCCTGCCCCGGTTCCGTTTTCCCCGCGGCAGCAGGTGCAGCATCTACAACCTGCCCATGCTGAAGCTGCTGGGGCCCGCCGACGAACTGTGGATAACGGAAGGATGCTCCGACTGCTGGGCCATGCTCTCGGCCGGGCGCAAGGCCATTGCCGTGCCCTCGGCCACGCTGCTTTCGCCCACCGACAGGCAAATCCTGGGCGGGCTGCCATCGCTGGCGGGCTCCTTCCACATGTACCCCGACAGGGATGCCCCGGGCGAACGCCTGTTCCTCCAGCTCAAGGAGGTGCTCCCCGGCCTTCAGCACCATCAGCTGCCCGCCGGCTGCAAGGATTTCTCGGACTATTATGTACAATCAAAATCAAACCGGCATGGATAGATTCATCATTCGCCCCTACACCAAGAAGGAGCTGGCCCTGATGTATTTCCCCGACAGCAGTCCGCGCACGGCGGTCAACCACCTGATGGCATGGATCCGGCGCTGCCGCCCGCTGCTGGAGCGGCTGGAGGCCTCAGGCTACGAAAAGACCGCAAAAGGGTTCACACCGCGCCAGACAGGCACGATTGTGGAATACCTGGGGGAGCCCTAGCGGATTTCTGGGAAAAAATGTGCCGCCATCGCACGCCATCGCCGCCTATCGCCCGGATGCAGGCCGGGGGATGCCGTAACTTTGCACCGTCAGACAAAGGACGCGCTCCTCCTCCCCCCCCCGGCCCCGGAGCAGGCCCAGCCTACGGCCGGGACGAGGCATCGCTTAAGACAGGCGCCGGTCATGAGTGACCCCTCAGAAGGAAAAGGCACTTGGACGCGTCCGGGCAGCTGGCACAGTCATGAACCATATCAAGCATTTCATTCACATGATCAACTATTCCATCGTAATGCGTAGCGTGAACGCAAACCTCTTCGACATCAACCAGGCAAAATCACGCATCAAGGCAGCCCAGCTGGCCGGCCAGGAACCCAGCCAGACCGACCTGGACCTGGTGGCCACCGAACGCCAGAACGCATACGCCATCGCGCAGTATGCCGAGGTGATGACCATCGACAAGTTTGCCCGCCACATCGCCTCGCACGGCAGCGTGTACAGCCGCGCCGACATAAGCGCCATCCTCCTCATGGCGGTCGACTGCATGCGCGAACAGCTGCTTGAGGGCAAGAAAATCCGCATGGGCGACCTGGGCGACTTTTCCGTGCTGCTCAGTTCCAAGGGGGCCGAGACGGCCGACAAGTTCACCGCCCAGAACATCACCGGCGTGAAGGTGGTGTGGGAATGCGGGCCGCAGTTCAGGAACCTCCTCGACGATGCCGAGTTCAACCTGGTGGCACCGCGCTCCGCCCAGGCAGCCGTAATCAAGGCCATCAGGATGGGCGAAACCACGGTGGACCTGAACGTCACCGACACCAATGCCACCGGTCCCGGAATCCCGGACACCGAAGGCGGCAGCCGCCAGTACACCCTCAGCGTCAGCACGGCCGACAGCTCGCAGGGCAGCGTAGACAGCTCGGTCAACGGCACCTATGACGAGGGCACCCGGATTACCGTCACCGCCACCCCCGCCGAGGGCTATGACTTTGACAAGTGGAGCGACGGCAACACCTCGGCCAGCCGCACCGTCACCCTGAACGCCGACCTCACCCTTGTGGCAAGCTTCAAGGCCCACGAAGAGGGCGGCAGCGACTCTCCGGCGTTCGACTGACAGACGGATAAATGAACAGCCCCGGTTCCCCTCATCCCGGCAGTTCCAGAGGCAGCGCCTGCAAGGAGCGGACAGCCATCGTCCTCATCGTCTTTGGCATCATCCTGGCCTTCACCGCGCTGCTTCTGCCTCCCCCCGGCGAAATCCACGAATCCGTCCTCTACATCTTTGCCCAGATTCTCATCTATTGCGGTTCAATCTTCGGCATCGACAGCTACATCAACCAAAAAATCAACAACAACAACATTCATTCCAGACATTATGACAAACGAAACAAAAAACAAGTGGAGCGTGTTCATCAACATCGCCCTCACCGCCCTCACCGCCATCCTTTCCGCCCTGGGCTTCTCGGTGGGCTGACCCATCAGCCATAATCGGGCAGGAGGCGTGCCGGACATCAGCCAGACACGCCTCCATTCTCTCTCTCTTTCTCTCTCTTTCGAAACTTCCCCTACCTTCCCCCCTATGGTGCACAGGGCCTATGCCCTGTGCTTTTCCGCTATCCGTAGATGATCTTGCCCGTTTCCTTGTCGGTGTTCTCGTCGATGAACGACTTGTTGTACTGCGTCATGCCACGGAGCGACATGCCCATGTTGGAGAAGCCGCCGTCGTGGAAGAGGGTCTGCATGGTCACCTTGCGCGTGAGGTCGGAGAACATCACGATGCAGTAGTCGGCACACTCGTCGGCACTGGCATTCCCCAGCGGCGACATGCGGTCGGAAAAGTCATAGAGGCCGTCGAACCCCTTGATGCCGCTTCCGGCCGTGGTGTAGGTGGGCGACTGCGAGATGGTGTTCACACGCACCCCCTTTTCGCGCCCGTAGATGTAGCCGAAGCTGCGGGCGATGCTTTCGAGGAGCGACTTGGCATCGGCCATGTCGTTGTAGCCGAAGAAGGTGCGGTGGCTGGCCACATAGGTGAGGGCCAGCACGGAGGCATACTGTGCCAGCGCGTCCATCTTCTTGGCCACCTGCAGCATCTTGTGGAAGGAGATGGCGCTGATGTCGAGCGTCTTGTCGAGCAGGCTGTAGTCGAGGTCGTCATAGGTGCGTTTCTTGCGCATGTTGGCCGACATGGCGCAGCTGTGGAGCACAAAGTCGATGGGGCCGCCCAGCACCTTCATGGCCTCTCCGAAGAGCATTTCCAGGTCCTCCACCTTGGTGGCGTCGGCAGCAATCACGGTGGACCCCGTCTGCTGGGCCAGCTCCTGGATGGTGCCCATGCGGCAGGCCACAGCCGTGTTGGTGAGCACGATCTGCGCACCTTCCTCTACTGCACGCTCGGCCACTTTCCATGCGATGGACTGGTCGTTGAGCGCGCCAAAGATGATTCCTCTTTTTCCTTTCAGTAAGTTGTAAGACATAAGCGTTTTCTACTCTGGTTATTCTTTTTTCTATCTGTCTGTTTCCTTGATTCAGTCGTATTCCTGCCAGCTCTTAATCCGGATGTCGGCAAGCGACACATGGGTGAAGGCCTCGATGAAGGCGCTGGCCAGACGGTCGTTGGTGATGAGCGGAATGTTGTGGTCGATGGCACTCCGGCGTATGCGGTACCCGTTGGTGAGCTCGCGCTTGGTCTGGTTCTTGGGAATGTTGATGATGAGGTCGAAGGCATGGCGCCCGATCATGTTGATGACATTGTTCTCGGCCTCGGGCTCCTCGTCGGGCCAGAGCACGGGCGTGGCCTTAATGCCGTGGTCGTTGAAGAAGCGGGCCGTGCCGCATGTGGCATAGATGGGGTAGCCGGAGGCCACGAGCTCGCGCGCCACATCAAGCAGGGCCACCTTGCTCTTGGTGGCACCGCTGCTTATCATGATGCCCCGGTCGGTGGAAGGCATCTTGTAGCCGGTGGAGATGAGGGCGTTGAGCAGGGCCTCGTTGTAGTCGTCGCCCAGGCAGCCCACCTCGCCCGTGCTGCTCATGTCCACGCCCAGCACGGGGTCGGCATTCTGCAGGCGCGCAAAGGAGAACTGGCTGGCCTTCACGCCGATGCGGTCTATGTCGAACGCGCTCTTGTCGGGTTTGGAATAGGGGGCGTCGAGCATGATGCGTGTGGCTGTGTCGATGAAGTTGCGCTTGAGCACCTTGCTCACGAAGGGGAAGCTGCGGCTGGCGCGCAGGTTGCATTCGATCACCTTCACCGTCTGCCCCTTGGCCAGATACTGGATGTTGAAGGGTCCCGATATGTTGAGTTCCCTGGCTATGGCACGCGAAATCTTCTTGATGCGGCGGGCTGTGGCAAAGGAAATCTGCTGGGCGGGGAACACCATGGTGGCGTCGCCGCTGTGCACGCCGGCATATTCCACATGCTCGCTGATGGCATATTCCACCACCTCGCCGTTCTGTGCCACGGCATCGAACTCAATCTCGTTGGTTTCCTGCAGGAATTCGCTCACCACCACGGGGTATTCCTTGCTCACCTCGCTGGCCATCTCCAGGAAGCGGTGGAGCTGCTCGTCGTCGTAGCACACGTTCATGGCTGCGCCCGAAAGCACATAGCTGGGACGCACCAGCACGGGGTAGCCCACTTCCTCCACGAACTCGTGCACGTCGTCCATCGAGGTGAGCGCACGCCAGCGCGGCTGGTCGATGCCCAGCTGGTCGAGCATGGCCGAGAACTTGTTGCGGTTTTCGGCCCGGTCGATGCTCACGGGCGAGGTGCCCCTGATGGGCACGCCCTGGCGATAGAGCTTCATGGCCAGGTTGTTGGGTATCTGGCCGCCCACAGAGACAATCACCCCGCTGGGCTGCTCCAGGTCGATGACGTCGAGCACGCGCTCAAAGGAGAGCTCGTCGAAATAGAGGCGGTCACACATGTCGTAGTCCGTGCTCACGGTTTCGGGGTTATAGTTGATCATGATGCTCTTGTAGCCCAGCTTGCGGGCCGTGTTGATGGCATTGACCGAGCACCAGTCGAACTCCACGCTGGAGCCTATGCGGTAGGCACCCGAACCGAGCACCACCACGCTCTTCTCGTTGTGGTAGTAGTTGATGTCGTAGCCCTCGGCGGCATAGGTCATGTAGAGGTAGTTGGTGAGGTCGGGATGCTCGCTGGCCACGGTGGGGATGCGCTTCACGGCAGGCAGGATGCCCAGCTTCTTGCGGCGTGCCCTCACGGCCAGGTTCTCGTTCTCCATGTTTCCCTGATGCTGCTTGAGCACGAATCTGGCAATCTGGAAATCGCTGAATCCCAGCACCTTGGCCTGTCGGAGCACATCTTCGGGCAGGTCCTCTATGCGCTGGTAGCCTTCCAGCACGGCCTTGTAGTCGACGATGTTCTTCATCTTCTTCAGGAACCAGGGGTCAATCTTCGTGAGCTCCTCTATGCGCTCTATGGTGTAGCCCTGCTCCAGGGCCTGTGCGATGGCAAACACGCGCAGGTCGGTGGGGTTCTGCAGCTCGTCGTCCAGATTGTCGAAGCGCGTGTGGTCGTTGCCCACGAATCCGTGCATGCCCTGCCCTATCATGCGCAGGCCCTTCTGGATGAGTTCCTCAAACGTGCGTCCGATGCTCATGATTTCGCCCACCGACTTCATGCTCGACCCTATGCGCCGGCTCACGCCCGAGAACTTGGTGAGGTCCCAGCGGGGAATCTTGCAGATGAGATAGTCGAGCGAAGGAGCCACATAGGCCGAGTTGGTGGTGCCCATCTCGCCGATCTGGTCGAGCGTGTAGCCCAATGCAATCTTGGCAGCCACGAAGGCCAGCGGATAGCCGGTGGCCTTGGATGCCAGGGCCGAGGAGCGGCTCAGGCGTGCGTTTATCTCGATGATGCGGTAGTCGTTGGTGTGCGCGTTGAAGGCATACTGGATGTTGCATTCGCCCACGATGCCCAGGTGGCGCACACAGCGCACGGCCAGCGTCTGGAGCATTTCCACCTGCTCCTGTGTGAGCGAGCATGTGGGGGCCACCACAATGCTTTCGCCCGTGTGGATGCCCAGCGGGTCAAAGTTTTCCATGCTGGCCACCGTGAAGCAATGGTCGTTGGCATCGCGGATCACCTCGAACTCTATCTCCTTCCAGCCCTTGAGGCTCTCCTCCACGAGCACCTGAGGGGCAAAGGTGAAGGCCGACTCCGCAATGCAGCGGAAGGTGTCCTCGTCGGGGCACACGCCGGAGCCCAGTCCGCCCAGCGCGTAGGCCGAACGTATCATGATGGGGTAGCCTATGCGGCGTGCGGCGGCCAGCGCCTGGTCCATGCTCTCGCATGCCTCGCTCACGGGCACCTTCAGGTCCACCTTCTGCAGTTCCTTCACGAAAAGGTCGCGGTCCTCGGTGTTCATGATGGCTTCCACGCTGGTGCCCAGCACTTCCACGCCATACTCGCGGAGTGTGCCGTTGAGATAGAGTTCCGTGCCGCAGTTCAGGGCCGTCTGTCCGCCAAAGGCCAGCAGGATGCCGTCGGGGCGTTCCTTCTTGATAATTTCGGTCACAAAATGGGTGTTTACAGGCAGGAAATACACCTTGTCGGCGATGCCTTCACTGGTTTGAATGGTGGCGATGTTGGGGTTCACCAGCACCGATCGGATGCCTTCCTCCCGCAATGCTTTCAATGCCTGACTTCCGGAATAGTCAAACTCACCCGCCTGACCAATCTTCAGGGCGCCCGAACCGAGCACCAACACTTTCTTCAACGTCTTTTTCATTGTCTGATATTGGTTGTCTTATGTATTTCGTTATGAATTTACGTGCAAAGTTATGGAAAAAAAGGCATTCCGCCCAATTTGTGCACAGCTTTTTACAATATTATCCACATTATTGCACCCGTGCGCGGGGCGAGGCTTGCACAAATGTCCGTTTCACCGCATGGAAATCACCTTGCAGAAGGCAGCATACGACCTCTCCAGCCGGGCCAGCTGATAGGGCTCCAGCCGGAGCGAAAAGGTGCCGCCCAGTTCGCTTAGCCCGAACATGGTGCGCATGAGGCTGGCCATGTTGAACGACAGGGAGTCGCCGCGCTGTTTCAGGTGGGCGGCCACACGGAGCAGCACCGGGCGGTCGTGCTCCACATAGCGCAGCGCCTGGAGCAGGAGGAAAGCCGTGGGCAGACGCAGGTCGTCCAGCAAGAGCGGTATCCATGTGTCCGTCTCCTTGTAGCCCATGCCCAGCAGCAGCGTGCGTATGTCTTCCGGGCTGTCCAATGCCGGGAGGAGTGTTCTGGCAGCCTTGGCCCTGTCGATGGGACTGGTGCTGATGCGCCGGCATTCCTTCCGGAACCCGTCGTCATGAACAGAGAACCTTCCCTCCCCCATCCCCCGTGCCAGGCTTTTGAGCATGGTCACCAGAAATGCCCGTGGCTGCCACGACGTGAGCACACGCAGCAGCGGCCAGAAACGTTCGGGAGGCAGCATAGGGGCGATTCGTTCTCCAATCAGCTGTCCTGCCATCCGGAACCTGGAGTTCGAGAGCGCATCCAGACAGGCCAGGAGTCCGTCATAGTCCTGTGCCTCAATCAGCGCTCGCAGCCGGGATTCAAGAGGAGTGGGCATATCGCTTGTGATACAGTTCTGTATTATCTTTCCGCAAATTTACCAACAACTTTTCAATTGAAGAAACCGACAGCCGCAAATCAACACCGTTTTAACATTTATTTGGCTTATGGCGGCAATACTTACGCTCCCCCTCATCAAAAAAAACGTTAAAACAGAGGCATCGTTTGGCGGATATGGTTTTATTGGCTAATTTTGTGTGATAATCCAGTCAATATAGTCATGAAACATATTTCGGTCATATTTTCCATCTTCATGATGGTGTCGGCATTGTGCTCGAGCATCTGCAGCTATCGCAGGGCGGAAGGAAGGATAGAACAGGACGTGGTCAACGCCTTGCGGCTGGCGCTGGCAGAGCTGCCAAGCGATGTGGTGAGCGCAGACACAATCAGATGCTACCGGAGCCACCTTACCATTGCGGAACTGAAGGACACGGCCTGCATCTCCATGAGGACGGTTTGCAGGGACGGAAGGTTTGACACCGAGATGGTGGCGGAGGCCAACTGCGGCTTCCTGACGGTATTCCTGCTGTCGGACCAAAGAGCCCCGGGCCTGCTGCTGTTCATCGGGATTGTGTGGCTGGCGGGCAGCATGTGGCACATCCGAAGGCAAAAGCCGGAATGGATGCTCGGGGGAGTCGCGTATGGCGGCATCGTGTATGCAGGCGACAGGTTCATGACCGCCGAGGGCCGCCAAATCCGCCTCACCCCCATGCAGCATGCACTCATGGCCATGTTCATGAATGCCGAAGGCCACACGCTCTCCAAACAGCAGATCTGCGAGCAGCTATGGCCCAAGAAGCCCGATGCCAGCGACACGCTCTACACGCTTGTAAAACGCACGAAACCCATCATCGAGGCAAACAGCAGGCTCAGAATAGAGTCGGACAGAGGAAAAAGCTATCGTCTGGAAACAAGATAGTTAGGCTTTTGTCAGACAATTGTCAGGGAATTGTCAGGGAATATATTCGGCGTGTGCCGGGATTCGTTGGTAAATTTGCATCGAATTTTAAACTTTTTTCAAACAACGAAGCAAATGAAACGAATGATTCCTCTTTTCCTCCTCCTTCTTCCATCCTATGCTGCATTTGCGCAAAGCGAGGAGAAGGACAATGCGCTCGACGAGGTTGTCATCAATGGCGCAAAGGTCGTCAACAGGATTGACGGCAAGACAATCTACCCTACCGATGCACAAAAAAACGGGTCGAACAACGGCTACAGCATCCTGCAGAAGCTGGCGCTCCCCAACCTGCGTATCGACAACGTCGCCCACACGGTTACCGCCATCGACAACAGGGGTGGCGTGCAGCTGCGCATCAACAACATTGTAGTGGGAATGCAGGAGATGCTGGCCCTGGAGCCCAAGCAAATCAGCCGCATCGACTATATCGACAACCCCGGGCTGCGATACGGCGAGGGCACCGCATACGTCATCAACATCATCACCCGACGGGCTGATATGGGCTACACGCTCGGCACCGACCTCACTCCCACACTCACTTCATGGCAGGGCAACGGCCTGGCATACGGGAAATGGAACACCAGAAGAAGCGAGTTCTCCCTGTCGTACGGCTTTTGGGGGCACAGGCTGAAAGGTGCCGAAACGACGGAAGAGGCCACATACACCCTGAGCGACGGCAGCAGCTATGCCATCAGCAGGAATGATGTGGAGACGCTCCAGGAATCCCTGGGCCACAACATGAAAATCACCTACAACCTTGCAGACAGCACCGCCTTTGTCTTCCAAGCCACGCTAAGCGACAACATCGGCGACACGCCCGGCAACTACAGCATAAAGGACATTGCCGACGGCGGGAACCGCTACACGGCCATGAGCCGGCAGAGCAGCAAGTACAACTCGCCCGTCCTGGACCTCTACCTCTTCCGCCAGATTACGCCCCGTCAGTCGGTTACCGCCAATGCCGTGGGCACATACATCTCCACGCGCAACGGCAATTATGACAACGAGGGAACACCCTACCAGTATGACGTGGACGGACAGACGGCATCAGCCATGTCGGAAGTCATCTATGAGAACCGGCTGAAACCATTCGTCCTGTCGGCAGGGATGAACTATAGCTACAAGTATACGAGGAACGACTATGCGGGCGATGCCGCCGCCCTGACCGAGATGAGCCAGAACAAGGTGTACGCATTCGGGGAACTGAAGGGATGGCACAAGTCGCTGCGATATTCGCTGGGAAGCGGCATGAGCTATCTGCACTACAACCAGCAGACCCATCGCTACGATTTCCTCACCTTCCGCCCCAAGGCCACCGTGTCCTACGATTTCTGCCATGGCTTTCAGGCCAGGTATTCCTTCAGGATGCAGGACAGGGCTTCGCGCATTGCCATGGTGAGCGATGCCACAATCAGGAACAACAGCATGGAGTACACCGTGGGCAACCCCGACCTCAAGCCAACAAGGGACATTGAGAACAGCCTGCGCCTTTCCTACAACAAGCCACGCTGGCAGAGTTTTGTGGAAAGCTTCTTCAGAAGATGCCACAAGCCCAACATGGCCCACTACGAACGCACCCCCGAGGACAAGTTCATCTATACACAAATCAATCAGAAGGAAATAGACGTGTGGATGAATTCAGCCTATGCCAGCTACTGGGTGTTGCCCGAGAAACTGCATGTGTATGCGTATGGGGGCATGATGCGGTGCTTCAATTTCGGCTACGACTACACCCATTGCTACACCTCATGGTTCTGTTCGGGGGGCATCACAGCCTATCTGGGCCGGTTCACGTTGCAGGCATACGCCGACAACGGCAACCGCTTCCTCGAGGGCGAGTCCCGGGGATGCACCGGCAACAGCATCAGCCTGCAGGCAGCCTACCAGCACAAGGACTGGCATTTCTCGCTGGCATGGTCCAACCCCTTCACCAACAGGTACAAGGCCAGCGAGGGCGAACTGCTCAACGTGAACATCCACAAGCTCACGACCATATACAACAGGGACAGCGGAAACCGGCTGAGCCTCAATGTGTCGTGGCGCATGAACCGGGGCAAGAGACACAAGACCGCAGAGAAGACCATCAACCTGAGCGACAAGGATTCGGGGATCATGTAGCGGGGAATGTGGCAGAAAGAGAGAGAGAGAATGTGTAACCTCCTGGTCTGCACATTCTCTCTCATTGGAGCGGAAGACGGGGCTCAAACCCGCGACCCCCAGCTTGGAAGGCTAGTGCTCTATCGACTGAGCTACTTCCGCATTTTTCCGTGTTTGCGGGTGCAAAGGTATGACATTTCTGCAATCCGGCCAAATTTTTGTCCGTTTTTTTGCGAATCCACCCATCAATATTCGTGTTGTGCCATATTTTTTTTATAATTTTGTGGCACAATCACAGACAAACGATATGACCATGCAACAGACATTCTTGTTTCCCGATATGGAAGAACCGGATGCGCAGCCGCTCAGGGGAAGGAGCGTGTGCATTCTGGGCAGTTTTACACAGCCCGCCAAGGAACTGGCAAAACGCCTCACGCTGATGGGCGCCGACTGCCGGCCCGGCATCAAGGTGAGCCGAAACGTACACTATGTGCTTGTGGGGAGAGGAGCCCCTGCCGACCAGCTGGAGTATCTCCAAACCCTTGCCTTCAACGGCTACCACCCGTGCGTGCTCGACCAGGCCGGAGTGGACCGGCTGCTGGGCGGCCATGCTGCATCCCTGATGGTGGACGCGGAAATCAGGAAGGACCTTCGCCTTACATGGCAGCACTACCAGCGCTGCCGCATGAAGCTGACGGCGGGCAGGAACGACCTTTACACGAAGGAGCTGTTTGTGGCTGCCGACGTGATGCAACGCACCCCTGGCCTGTCCATAGAACTGGGCAACCGCGGCATCTATGCCAACACATACATTGATGACACCACGGATGTGCTTGTGGTGAGCAACGAATCGCTGGGCAGACTCAGGGAAGGGGCATCAGACGCCACCCTGGCCACGATAGAACAGACCTATAACAGCAGCCATTCCCAGACGTTCCGCTATGTGATGCTGTCCGAAGAGGAACTCCTGCAATGGCTATCCATGCCGCTCTCATCCCTGGATTAGGGCCAGAAACTCCTCTTCGCCCATAACGGGTATGCCCAGTTTCCTTGCCTTCTCCAGCTTGGCCGGCCCCATGTTGTCGCCAGCCAGGATGAAGGACGTTTTTGCGCTGATGCTTCCCACATTGCGCCCCCCATGCTGCTCGATGAGCGCCTTGTATTCGTCGCGGCTGTGATGGGCAAACACACCGCTAATCACTATGCTCTTTCCGGCCAGACGGTCCGACTGGGCCTGGCGATGCGCCTCGGAAAGCTGCATCTGCAGGCCGCAGGAGGCCAGGCGGGACACGAAGTCGCGGTTGGAAGGGTTCTGGAAATAGGCGCGCACGCTTTCAGCAATGACCATGCCTATGCCACTCACCTGCAGCAGGTCGTCGACCGAAGCGGCGGCCAGCGCCTCCATGCTGCCGAAATGGCGGGCCAGCGTCTTGGCTGCAATCTCGCCCACAAACCGTATGCCAATGGCAAACAGCACACGCTCGAAGGGAACCTTGCGGCTCTCGTCCACACTCTTCAGTATCTTCCTCACCATCTTCTGGTCGCCTCCCAGCTGCTGCTCGGTGAGCAGATAGAGGTCGGCTGCGTCGCGGATCATTCCCCGGCGATAGTATTCGTCCACCGTCTCGGGTCCCAGCGAGTTTATGTTCATGGCCTTGCGCGAAATGAAATGCTCTATGCGCCCCAGTATGAGCGGCACACAGCCCGTTTCGTTGGGGCAATAGTGGGCCGCCTCGCCTTCATAGTGAACCAGTTCCCGTCCACAGGCCGGACAATGGGTGGGAAAGTGGATGGGCTGCCCCCTGTGGGGATTGTCGAGGCTTTCCTGGGCCACGCCCACGATCTTCGGGATAATCTCGCCCCCCTTTTCCACGAGCACCTGATCGCCCACATGCAGCTGCAGCGACTCCAGCACATCGGCATTGTGGAGTGTGGCCCTTCTCACGGTGGTGCCTGCCAGCAGCACAGGGTCCATATTGGCCACGGGAGTGACCGCCCCCGTTCGCCCCACCTGATAGACGACCTGCCGCAGGGTAGTCTGCGCCTGCTCGGCCTGGAACTTGTAGGCAATGGCCCATCGGGGGCTCTTGGCCGTGATGCCCAGGCTCCGCTGCTGGGCGAAGCTGTTCACCTTGAGCACAATGCCGTCGGTGGCAATGGGCAGATGGTGGCGCTCGTTGTCCCAATAGTCGATATAGTCATAGATTTCCTGCAGCGAATGGGCCAGCTTGATGTGCTCGCTCACCTGGAATCCCCAGCTTCGTACCATCTGCAACGACTGGTAGTGTCCTTCGGCCGGCATCTGGTCGCTTAATAAATAATATAGGTAGGCATCCAGCCCCCTTCCGGCCACCACCCGGCTGTCCTTGCTCTTGAGCGTGCCGCTGGCTGCATTGCGGGGATTGGCGAAAAGCGGTTCCTCGGCTTCCTCGCGCTGCCGGTTCAGGCGGTCAAACGAGGCCCAAGGCATGAGCACCTCTCCCCGAATCTCGAAAGCATCAGGACAGTCTGTCCCTGCCGGCAGCTCCAGGGGGATGCTGCGGATGGTGCGCACATTGGCCGTCACGTCGTCGCCCTTCTCCCCGTCGCCTCGGGTGACGGCCCGCACCAGCCGTTTCCGCTCATAGTGCAGGCTGATGCTGAGCCCGTCGAACTTCAGTTCGCAACACACGTCGAAGGGCTGGCCGTGAAGACTCTCACCCACCCGCTGGTAGAAGTCGGCCACCTCCTGCCGGTTGTAGGTGTTGGACAGGCTCAGCATCGGACGCTTGTGGACCACGGTGGCAAACTCGTTGCTGAGGTCGCTTCCCACACGTTGTGTGGGGCTGTTGGGGTCGTAGAGCTCCGGATGCAGCTGTTCCAGGTGCTGCAGCTCATGCATCATCTCATCAAACTCACGGTCGCTGGCCGTAGGGGCGTTCATCACATAATATTCGTGATTGAGCCTATGCAGGAGGGTGCGCAGGTGTGCTATGCGTTCTGTATCGTTCATCTGTAACAAAATGTCTTTATTTGCATGCAAAATTATATTGAATTTATGGATAAGACAAGATTTGCTTTGATTCTTTTTGCACAAACCGAATAAAAGTACTAATTTTGCACGGATTTTTACAGAACGTATGGCAGAAAACAGATTCCGGGGATTGGGCATAGCCCTGATAACCCCGTTCAAGAGCAACGGCTCGATTGATATAGAGAGCCTGGACAGACTGGTGGAATATCAGCTGAAAGGCGGAGTGGATTTCCTGTGCATCATGGGCACAACAGCCGAAACACCCACCCTCACGGGCGAAGAGAAGAAGATGCTGAAGGAGCATCTGGTGGAGCGTGTGGCGGGCCGCGTGCCCCTGCTCATGGGATGTGGCGGAAACAGCACGGCCAGTGTGGTGAACGACCTCCGCACAATGGACTGGAGCGGCATAGACGGCATCCTCAGCGTGTGCCCATATTACAACAAGCCTTCACAGGAAGGCCTCTATCAGCACTACAAGGCCATTTCGCAGGCCAGCCCCATCCCCGTGGTGCTCTATAATGTGCCGGGGCGTACGGGCGTGAACATGACAGCCGAGACCACCCTGCGTCTGGCGCGTGATTTTGACAACATTGTGGCCATCAAGGAAGCAAGCGGAAACATCACCCAGATGGACGACATCATCAAGAACAAACCCAAGAACTTTGATGTAATCAGCGGCGACGACGGCATCACATTCCCCCTCATCACATTGGGAGCCGTGGGCGTGATCAGCGTCATCGGCAATGCACTCCCGGCCGAATTCAGCCGGATGGTGAGGCTGGCCCTGCGCGGGGAATATGGTTCAGCCCTGCAGATACACCACAAGTTCACGGAATTGTTCAAGCTCCTGTTTGTCGACGGCAATCCGGCCGGCGTAAAGGCCATGCTGTCCGAGATGGGCATGATAGAAAACCAGTTGCGACTGCCATTGGTGCCCACCCGGCTGAAGACCATGGAGCAGATTTCCACTATCGTAAAAGAACTGGGCTATTAGCCCGAAAAGACCAAGGGGTGGCGCTGATGCCACCCCTCTACGTTCCATCCCATTTATGCAGGCAGATGGGATTATGCCCTCTCTAGGCATTGAAATAATAGATGAAGGTGGCCAGTCCTTCCAGCGCCTTCTTTCCTGTTTCCTGGATTTCGATGGTAAACTTGATGGTGGTCTTCACGGCCCCCCTCAGATTGGCCAGTTCCTGCAGGCGTGTCTTCATGCGCACATGCTGCCCGCTCAACACGGGCTGTGCAAACTTCATCTTGTCCATGCCATAGTTCATCATGCGCTGCAGATTGTTCACTTCGATAATCTGGTCCCACAGGTAGGGCAGCATGCTCAGGGTGAGATAGCCATGTGCGATGGTGGTGCCAAAGGGGCTTTCGGCCTTGGCCTTCTCCGTGTCCACATGAATCCACTGGTGGTCGAGTGTGGCATCTGCAAACTGGCAGATACGCTCCTGCGAAAGCTCCACATAGTCGCTTACGCCCAACTCCTGGCCCACATAGGGCTCAAAGTCTTCAAAACTGTTGATAATTACTTTGCTCATATGCTGTACTTGTTCATTATTGCTTAAAAGCTGTGCAAAGTTACCCCTTTTTCCTGATAAATTTATGATTATATGGTGTTTTTTTGTAACTTTGCTGTCCAAATGCAAAAAACATGGACAATATGAATCCGATTTTCATAGCTGGACCTTGCGTAATAGAGTCGGCCGACGTGTTACAGGAAGTTGCCAGCGAACTGGTGCGCATCCGGCAGAAGCTGGGCGTGACCATCTACTTTAAGTCCTCCTTCGACAAGGCCAACCGCACAAGCCTCCATTCCTATCGCGGGCCGGGGATGGAGCGTGGCCTGCAAATGCTTGCCGACATCAAGACGGCCTATTCCCTGCCCTTGCTCACCGACATACACGAGAGCCATCAGGCAGCTCCGGCCGCAGAGGTGGTGGACATCCTGCAGATTCCGGCCTTCCTGTGCAGGCAGACCGACTTGCTGGTGGCCGCATCTGCCACAGGCCGGGTGGTCAACGTGAAGAAGGCGCAGTTCCTTAGCGGCCTGGACATGCAATACCCTGTGGAGAAATGCCGCGAAAGCGGTGCCAGGGAGGTGTGGCTCACCGAACGCGGAAACTGTTTCGGCTACAACAACCTGGTGGTGGACTTCCGCAACATCCCCGACATGCTGCGCTTCACACCCCGCGTCATCATGGACTGCACCCACAGCGTGCAGCGACCGGGTGCGGCGGGAGGAAAAACGGGAGGCAACCGTGAATACGTGCCGGCCATGGCGCTGGCAGCCAAGGCATTTGGTGCCAACGGCTATTTCTTTGAAGTGCACCCCGATCCCGACCATGCGCTCAGCGACGGTCCCAACATGTTGCATCTGAGCGACATGGAGAAAGTTATCAAATCATTGCTTTAGCCAAAACGGCACCCCTAATCATTCTGAACATATATGAGTCAATATAGAGAAATCGCAATCAAATGCCTGCAAGACGAGGCAAAAGCCGTGCTTAGCCTTGTGCCCCTGCTCGATGAAAACTTTGATGCCGTTGTGGAGCTGATTCTGCGCTGCAAGGGCAAGGTGATTCTCACCGGAGTGGGCAAGAGTGGCCACATCGGTGCCAAGATAGCTGCCACCCTCAGCAGCACGGGCACGCCTGCCTTCTACATCAATCCCCTGGATGTGTTTCATGGCGACCTGGGTGTGATGACACCCGACGACGTGGTGGTGGCCATCAGCAACAGCGGACAAACCGACGAGCTGCTGCGCTTCGTTCCCTCATTGATAGAGCGTGGCATACCTCTTGTGGGCATGACGGGAAACCCTGAATCGCTCCTGGCCAAGAATGCCACCTACCATATAAACGTATTCGTGTCGCAGGAAGCCTGCCCGCTCAATCTGGCCCCCACCAGCAGCACCACAGCCACGCTGGCCATGGGCGACGCTCTGGCTTGCGCCCTCATGGAAGCCCGCCATTTCAAGGAGCGCGACTTTGCCCGATTCCACCCCGGAGGCACCCTGGGACGCAGGCTGCTCGTGAGGGCTCACGATGTGATGCGAACCAACGACCTGCCCATCATCGACCCCCAGATGCGGCTGGGAGAGGCCATCATCAAAATCAGCATCGGAAAGCTGGGTCTGGCCGTGGCTGTCGTAGACGGCAAAGTGGTGGGCCTGATAACGGACGGCGACATACGCAGGGCCACAGAACGCCTGCAGGAGCGGTTCTTCAATGTGCCCGTGAGCGAGGTCATGACCTCCCATCCCGTATGCGTGTCGCCCGACAAGAAGATTGGCGAAATCCTGTCGCTGCTCAACGAAAAGCAGATTCATGCCGTTCTCGTTGTGGACGAGGAAAACCATCTGCTTGGTGTGGTGGACAATTTCCGTTGCATGATGTAGCAGGCCCGGATGATGACAAGCAAAATCCACCGATTCGTCCGGTGTGCTGCCATTGCCTGTATGGCCTTGTGGCCGCCTTCCCATGCCCATGCACAGCAAGGCGATTCGCTCACCGTCCGTGCCCTCCAGAAGCTGGGTGTCCCCTTCTTCAAGGGGAACGAGGCCGTGCTGTTGCCGTCTGGCCAGATGCTCTTCGACGACATGCTCCATGTCATCAGGCAGGCCGAGAGATACATCCACATGGAGTTCTACAACTTTCGCAACGACAGTATCGGAAACGCCACCTTCGACCTGCTGAAGGAGAAGGCCCGGCAGGGAGTGGAAGTGAAGGTGCTCTTCGACGGGTTTGGCAATTTCACCAGCGATTCCCCCTATACAAAAGAACACCAGGCCCACTTGCGCAGCTGCGGCGTGCGCATCTACGAGTTCGACCCCTACAAGTTCCCCTATATCAACCATTCCTACCACCGCGACCACAGGAAGATTGTGACCGTCGACGGCCATACAGCCTACACCGGTGGCATGAACGTGGCCGACTACTACATCCACGGACGTCCCTCGATAGGCAAGTGGCGCGACATGCACATGCGCATCCATGGTCCGTCGGTAGCAGAGTTTGAGCGGCTCTTCAGCGAAATGTGGGAAAAGGTGACAGGCGAGCCTGCCGACAGCGCCCGCTATGCAGGCCCCGACATAAGCCGCGACAGCATCCTCATGGGAGTGGTCAACCGCAAGCCCGGCCGCCGGAGCGGCATCATGCGCAAGGCCTATGCAGCCGCCATCGACAACGCCCAGCATTCCGTACAGATAGTGAACGCCTACCCCACCCTCACCCGGACTGTGAGGCGTTCGCTCTACCGCGCACTCAAGCGGGGCGTGCAGGTGGACTTTATGCTTTCGGCCAACAGCGATGAGGCTCTCACCCCGAGCATTGCCGCCATCGAGATGAAAAAGCTGATGAAACGCGGGGCAAACGTATATTATTTTGAAGGCGGATTCCACCATTCCAAGGTGATGACCGTGGACGGCACCTATTGCACGGTGGGTTCGGCCAATCTGGATGCCCGCTCGCTGATGTTCGACTATGAAGCAAACGCCTTCATGTTTGACCCCGGCGTGACAGCCCGGCTCTACAACATTTTTGAATTTGACAAGCGTGCCCATTGCACACGCCTCACTCCCGAGGGATTCAAGAACAGGTTCCCGCTTTCGCAGCGCTTTCAGGGCAGAGTGATGTTTTTTCTGAAGCCGTTCCTCTGATTCCCTCCTGCCCTTCATGGCGAGGAAGAGGAAGCATGGGGGGCTTCATGATATGTGAGTCAAGAAACCTTTTTGCTGGCCAACCGGGAAAAAATTGTTTCCTAGTTGGCCAGCAAAATTTTTCCAGTCAGGCAGCTGGCGGGATGTATCTAGGCATCAAGATGTGACAAAAGTACTTCGAGGGAGGAATACTGCCACGGTCTTCATCTTCAAATAGTCCTCTGAAACATACATAAGTCCGCCGTAAGGATTGCCTGTACCCCATGAGTTTTTCATGATAAAGTATTTTTCACCATCTTTGGCTCGAGCTATGCCAACAATTGTCATACAGTGGTCATCGGTTGTATCATAGGATTCAATCATTGTCTGCCTCAACTGCTGCTCATCTTTTCCTTGAGGAATATCCAAAGTGGCCGTTCCGATGTTATAATTAAAGCCAGGTTCTGAAATATCTCCTTCCCAGCAAACACCCTTGCCACTACGTACAGCCGACTCCACACATACAACAAGTTCATTTATCGGGATGTTATAGAACTGGGCATGCTCCCAATTATCTACGGTTTCAAGGGCAAACCATTCTCCAAACTTATGATGAGTGCAACTCGCCAAAGCTATATATTCGTCAGCATGACATACACTATGGCCAAACTCTTGCGGTGTATATTTAGCCCTGTGCATATACACATCCTCTGGTTTGTGCCCAAGGAACCCATCTAGCATTTTTTCTAGTGCAGGTAGATAGGCATCGGGACCTTTGCGAGCATTCACAGCTTTCAAAGCCAACAATCTTGTCTTATCGAGCAAAATACTCGTTGAGACACCTCTCCCATTAAGGTCGGGATAGGTGTCGTAGGGTACGATGCCATGTCGCTGTATCATGTTCAACAAGGTCTTCCCTGTCGCTCGGGCGGTTCCCTTGTCCTCGCCTTTCGTGAGCACGTTCCTCATATACAGCTCCTTCATCAACCCCCTTGCCACCCACGCCGCAGACAAATTGACCGAATCGCCCATCATAATATGGGTAGTCTCGATGGCGGCAAGCATGGCATAGGCCCAACACATCGTTCCGTTTCCCTGATTCTTCACAGGAGTCATTTTGTTCAGATGCTCTATGCGAAACTGTGTAGATTGTTTATCGTCTGCCAGCTTGTTGTTCATTCTGCTGCCACAGCTATACATCATAATAGCTACGACACACAATAGAATATACTGCTTCATCAGCCAGAACCACTATCGTGTGTGGTAATCAATCATGCGCTCGAGTGCCCTGCGGCATACGGGACAAAACTCGGGAGCCTCGTTGATTTTCATGCGGCATTCCTGCACAGGGCGGTACACTCCCTTCGACTGGTAACCGGCTCCTTCATATACGCCCAGACGCGTATAGATGTCCTTTCCATCGGCCGGCGTGGGAATGGGGGTGCCTGCGGGAAGCATGTCCTGCCATTTTTCGGAGAAATGGAGGAGAGTGGTGATGTTGGGCTCCCAGGGCTCCGTGTCGGAGGGGTACATGGTATCATACTGGTCGTCATAGAAATATTCGTCGCCCAGTCCGCCAAAGCTGTGACCGAATTCGTGCACCAGCACGGGGCGGGCCTTTGCGTTGTGGGCGGCACTCATGAGGTAGCTGTTGTATATGCCTCCGCCGCCATAGTTGTCCGTATTGGCCAGAATCACGATGTGCTCGTAGGGTGCGCCTCCCAGCACATCGTGAAGCTTCTTGAGATGGAGCGTGGTGAGATAGCGTTCGCTGTAGAAGGTGTCGAAATTGCTGCCCAGCACGGTTTGCTTCCATTGTTGGTTGTGGGGGATGCTCACACCGCTCTCGGCCGAGGGCGAGAATACGGCCACAAAGTTGAGCTTGCTGGCCATCGACCGGAAGGGCTCATGGCTGAGAAAAGCGTCCACTCCCTGGCGGCAGTCTTCCAGAAAAAGGTCCTTCTCCTGCTCGGTGTAGCCCTCCGACACAAAGGCCAGGTCGATGCAGTCGCGGCTGTCGCCCCCTTGGCGCACATATTCCCATGTGGTGCCCTGTGGAGGAGTGACGGGACGGATGAGTATGTCGAGGGGATTTACCCTGTGGGTGAACCGGCTGGTTGTCTTTCCGTGAATGTCAGAGAGGGTGACGGTCACGTCGGCGGCCTCCTTGGGCATGGGCAGGAGGAACACGTTCTCGAACGACTTGCGCGTGTGGGCGGCCTCCTCCGTGGTCTGCCACTCCTGAAACAGGGTGCTGAAGGAATTGATGTAGAGTGTGTCGCGTCCCAATGTGTCGGTCATCACAATCTGGCCGTTGCCTCTGAGCAGCAGTTTGTCGAGGTTCACCCTGCGCCCCCACCAGCCATCGCTCACGCGCAGCTCGTCGAGGCTGATCTGCTGGTGGCGGGCATCCCCGCTGAAGACATAGTCCACACGCAGCATGCGGTTCTGGAACAAATGGTCAAACGTGTCTGCTGTTGCCTGCATGGGAGCCATAGCTATCATAGCGGCCATAAACGGTGTGAATGGAATTTTCTTGTTCATGTCTGGATTATCCTTAATTATTTAATGTATGTGAAGAATGAATTGGCATGTCTGCAACCTTACCGCATGGCTTTCCACACGCATTTGCGAAGCGTGCCCTGACTGTCGTCGCCATTATAGTCCCAGTACATCACACCCTTGAGCCCCTGCTTGCGGGCATAACGGCACTTTATCTTGAGCGAGCGGGCATCGTCGAAGCCCATCACCACACGGCCCTCGTCGTCGGTGAGATAGGGCACCCGGGCCTCTTTGTCCCATTGCTTGTGGAACTGTGTGAGCTCTATGATGCGGCTGTAGTCGCAGAAGTTTCCCACCTCGTTGGTGCCCCTGCCATAAAAAGGCATTCCCAGAGTGAGCTTCCGTGCCGGCACGCCCTGGTCCAGATGGGCCTGGAGCGCCTTTTGGCAGCATGTGCCTTCAAAGCGGCCGGAGTTGAAAAGAGGGGCATGGTGCCTGGGGGCCGACCCCATGTCGTAGGTCATCATGTTGACAAAATCCACATATTCCACAAAGGCCGGAAAGTCGTAGAAACCTCCTGTGGCTGCTGTGGCCAGAGTGAGCAGCCTGTCGGTGCCCAAAGCCTGGCGCAAGTCGCGCATGAGCAGGCTGAAATTGTCCTTGTCGGTGGGCGCATAGCTGATGCCTCCGCCCGGATTTCCGGGGTATTCCCAGTCGATGTCGATGCCGTCGAGCCCGTAGTCGTCCACAATCCGCCTGCAGTCCTCGCAGAAAAGCTGGCGCAGGTGCGGGTCGGTCACCATCTCGCTGAACCGCCCGGAGCCCCATCCGCCGATGGAGAGCATCACACGGAGGCTAGGATTTTGTGCCTTCAGCCGCACGATGGCACGCAAGCGGTCGGGATTGGAGATGTCTACCCCGTTGAACGTCTTGTTCACACCGCCGAAGGCATAGGTGATGTGGGTCATGCAGAAAGGGTCGGGCATCACCTGACTCCATGATGTGACATAGGCCACAACCACACGTTCGTCCTGCAGCTTGCCTTTGGCTGCTGAATATGTCAACGACAAGCAAAATGCAACCAGGAATGCAAAAATCTTATTCATAATGGCAATAAATTTGGGAAATTCCTGTGCAAAGATAAAAATAAATCCTTGAAAATGCGGCCTGCATACGGTATTTTTTATACATTTGCATCAGAATAACCCAACTGCAATGACCAAAAAGCAAAGATATGAAGCCGTGATTGCCTATTTCAGCCAGGCCATGCCCGAGGCAAAGACAGAGTTGCACTACCAGACACCCTTCCAACTGCTGGTGGCGGTCATATTGAGTGCACAATGCACAGACAAGCGAATCAACCAGGTGACCCCGGCATTGTTTGATGCCTTTCCCACGCCACAGGCCCTGGCCGAAGCCACACCGGAGGCTGTGCTGGAATACATCCGAAGCGTGAGCTACCCCAACAACAAGGCCCGTCATCTGGTGGGGATGGCGCGGATGCTGGTGGAGCGCTATGGGGGTGAAGTGCCGGCCTTGGGCGAGGAACTGGAAAAACTTCCTGGCGTGGGCCGCAAGACGGCCAATGTCATTCAGGCCGTGGTGTTCCAGAAGGCACGCATGGCCGTGGACACCCATGTGTTCAGAGTGAGCCACCGCATCGGGCTGGTGCCTCCATCGTGCACCACCCCCCTGAGTGTGGAGAAGCAGCTGACGGCCCATTTTCCGGCTTCCATCATTCCGCTGGCCCACCACTGGCTCATCCTCCACGGGCGCTATGTGTGCACGGCCCGCAACCCCCGGTGCAGCCAATGCGGACTGCTCGGTGTGTGCCTCCAGAAGCTGTGATACGGACAAAATGAACCACATTTTCAATTTTGTGAGGAATAATTTTGTGTATACTGACAAAAACACGTACCTTTGTGACGGAAAACAAGAATAAGACAACCGTATTAAATAAAAAAACATTATGACAATTGACAGTTACAATTTTGCCGGCAAGAAGGCAATTGTCCGCGTGGACTTCAATGTACCTCTGAACGAGAATGGTGTAATCACAGACGACACCCGCATCCGTGGTGCGCTTCCCACCCTGAAGCACATCCTGCAGGCCGGCGGTGCGCTCATCATCATGAGCCACATGGGCAAGCCCAAGGGCAAGGTGAACCCCAAGCTCTCCCTGGGCCAGATCAAGGACGCTGTGGCCAAGGCGCTGGGCGTAGAAGAAGTGAAGTTTGCTCCCGACTGTGCCAAGGCCCAGGAAGCTGCCGCTGCCCTGAAGATGGGCGAGGTGCTGCTGCTGGAGAACCTCCGCTACTATCCCGAGGAGGAAGGCAAGCCCGTAGGTGTGGAGAAGGGCACTCCCGAGTATGACGAGGCCAAGAAGGCCATGAAGGCAAGCCAGAAGGAGTTTGCAAAGACGCTGGCCAGCTATGCCGACTGCTATGTGATGGATGCCTTCGGTACCGCTCACCGCAAACATGCTTCCACCGCTGTCATCGCCGACTATTTCGATGCAGACAACAAGATGCTGGGCTTCCTGATGGAGAAGGAGGTGCAGGCCGTTGACAACGTGCTGAGCAACATCAAGCGTCCGTTCGTGGCCATCATGGGCGGCTCCAAGGTGTCTTCAAAGATCGGCATCATCGAGAACCTGCTGGGCAAGGTGGACAAGCTCATCCTGTGTGGTGGCATGACCTATACCTTCAGCAAGGCTCATGGCGGCGAGATTGGCCAAAGCATTGTTGAGCTGGACAAGCTGGATGTGGCTCTGGGCGTAGAGGCCAAGGCCAAGGAAAACGGCGTGGAGCTCGTGCTGGGTGAGGACAGCGTATGCTGCACCGGCTACGACTTCGGCACATTCAGCGTGAAGGAAGGCGCCAAGGTTGAGGTTTTTCCCAGCAATGCCATTCCCGCAGAATATGAAGGTCTGGATGCAGGCCCCGTGAGCCGCGAAAAGTTTGCCAAAGCCATCGAGGGCGCCAAGACCATCCTGTGGAACGGTCCTGCCGGTTGCTTCGAGTGTGAAGACTTCACCGCTGGCAGCAAGGCTGTGGGCGAGGCCATCGCCAAGGCTACTGCCGAGGGTGCCTTCTCGCTGATTGGCGGCGGCGACTCTGTGGCATGCTGCACCAAGTTCGGCCTCACCGACAAGGTGAGCTACATCTCCACCGGTGGCGGTGCATTGCTCGAGGCCATCGAGGGCAAGGTGCTTCCCGGCGTTGCAGCCATCAAGGGATAAGACAATAATCGTTTGACAAGAAAAGAGAGATAGAACGGGATGTCGGGTTTTTGGACCGTGAAATCCCGTTCTTCTCTTGAAACAGGCTCAGATATACTGAACTCAACATAACAGACCTCCAATGACAAATAGAAGCATTTTAGCTGTATGTGTGGCAATGGCGTGGACGGCGATGCTGCCTTCCTGCAGGGAAGGTGAGGTGCAGCTCTCCGACGAGGAACTTTCCCACAGGGACAGCATGGCCCTGCATGTGGCCGTGATGCCCGTTGTCGACTGCCTGCCCATGGTTTATGCCGTGAGGAGCGGCATAGCGGATTCGATGGGCCTCGACGTGCGCCTCTCGAACTACATGGCACAGATGGATGTGGACACAGCCTTGCAAAACGGTCGTGTGGAGGTTGCCTATTCCGACCTTGTCCGGGGACTGCGCATGATGCCCAAGACTCCCGTGAAGGCTTTGATGTGCAACACCTCTCCCATGACACTGGTGGCGCTGAAGACCAACCGTGTGAAGAAGGCCCACCAGATGAAGGAGCGCATGGTGGCCATCAGCCGGCTGTCGGTGAGCGATTTCTGGTGTGATGCCCTGCTCGACAGCGCATCGATGCAGATGGAGGACGTGTATCGTCCGCAGGTGCACGACGTACAGCTGCGCACCGACATGCTTCGCACAGGACTGATAGACGCCGCCATCATGCCCGCCCCCTATGCCGGCTGGATGATCCGGCTTGGCCATAAGGCCGTGGGCACGTCTCCGGCCAATGGACCCCATCTGGCTGCATGGCTGGCCCGGACGGACGTGTGGGCCGACTCGCTTCGCCTCAGGCAGGTGAATCAGCTGATTGAAGCCTACCTGCTGGCTGCCCAGCGGCTGGCCGAAGGCGGTAACGAATCCGTGTGGCGAACCCTGGTGGCAACCTACTGCAATGTGCCGCCAGAAGTGGCCGACAGCATGAGGCTCCTGCCTCCGGCAATGCCTGTGGCCCCTGGCCGTGAGGATGTGGCTGCTGCCACCCGTTTTCTGGAACGTAGGGACCGTATGCCCAAACAGACGCATGCCGACAGCCTGCTGCTCGATTCAATGCATATCCTCCCATCCCTCCAGCACATTATTCCATAACTCATACCGATGTCCCCATGAAGAAGCGAAACGACATCATTGTCTTTGAGAATCTCTACCAAACCGCCATCGAAAGCCTGCTGCAGCTGCATATTGCAGACGGCATTGCTGCCATGACTGAGATATGCGCCGTTTTCCCTCTGCTCCACGACAACTTGTTGCAGGTGTCCGACCTTATCAACCAGCACCAGTCGCTGCTGGAGGAGTACTTGAATGGAGAGCGGACAGAGGACTGCCTGAAAAAACAGAAACAGCTGTCCGCCCTTGCATTGCGATTCATTTATTGCATGCATCGGGCTGTAAGGGTGAAATATCAAGTCGGTTGCTATGGTACTGTGGCATCAGACAATGCCTCGGTGTTTGATGGCTACAGGATGGGGCGTTTTTTCTCCAAGATAAATAATATAAACGAACTGAAGCAGACGGACGCTGTCCTGAACTTCCTGTGGACCATGCCAATCCTCACGCATGAGGATGCAGCCGAGCTGCGCACCACAGCTGCGGCCACCAGCCACGACTGGCAACGGATGATACTGGCGGGCCTCTACCTGTCGCTCACGGAATATTTCGACTACGAAAAATACCTCCTGCTTCTGGAATATGCCACATCCGATGAAATGGACCTGCGGGTGGATGCCACCGTCTATCTCCTGCTGGTGCGGCAGATGCATCCACGCTGTCTGGCACTTTATCCGGATGCACCAGAACTGCCTCACGACGAAACCACCCTCATCCACCTGAAGGAAGCCCAGCGGGCGATGATTGTGGAGGCCGCGTCCAGCAGATACGTGGATTATATCAACAAACGGATAAAGAAGGCTGCAAATAAGGAACAGGGAGTAGTGCAGGTGATCACACAGATGGCACATCTCCCCATCCCCACACAAATCGACCTCAACCTCAAGAACATGGCAGCCATATATTCCGACCCTCACTTCAGTCACCTGTCAATGTGGTGGATTCCCTACAGGGCCAACCATCCGCTAGCACAGCACAGCACACAAAGTGACATGGGGGAGAATGAGGTGATAAGGACCGTCTTTTCCGACCCGGACCGCTTTGCCTTGAGCTTCAACGATTTGTCAAAACAGAAGGATGCCAGATTGAGCGATGCCACCGTGCTGCAGCGCATCCTTGCTGCGGAATATGCCAGCCTGACCGACCGCTACTCTATCCGTATGCAGAATCTCTACCGCTTCTACAGCTTCTCGCCCTGGAAGAATGAATGCAAAGGAATCGAGGAGCTGGACTTCTATCTGGCAGGCCAAAAGGATGCAGCCTCCTACTATCCCGACAGCGAACGCCTGCTCATCCATAAAACCCTGACCGCCATGCGTGCCTATACGGAAGCGCTGCGTGTAGCAGATGACCTCAAGAGCCGGCAGGGATGTGATGCGGAGCTGCTGCGCTCCATCGGACTTTGCCACCAGAAAACGGGAAACCACGAGGTGGCCCTGCAGGCCTATACGCAGGCCTTCCTGATGGACGAGGAGGATTTGTGGACCCTCGTACGCATACAGGAATGCAACGAAAAGCTGAACCGCCATGCAGCGCTGGTGGACTGCCTGCAGCGACGCATGCGGCTGGACGCCGCACATGAAATTGAAATCACAGCCAGCCTGGCCCACGTGTACAGGCAGCTGGAGCAATACGAAGAGGCCCTTTCATGCTACTACAAGCTCTACTACAAGGACAATGGAAGCGCCACGGCCTCAAACGGCATCCTTTTCTGCCTGTTTATGCTACACAACTATGAGAAGGCACGCATGGAGCTGAATCGCATTGCCGAACATACGGTTGGGCTGACGGAATATGAATACCTGATGGCCGGGCATATAGAATGGGCGGAAGGCCATTTCAGGAAGGCTGCAGAAAACTACCGTTTCTTCGGCTCCATCTCAAAGTGTGGCCGTAAGAACAAAAAAAACCTCTCGCCCAGAAAAGTGCTGGAAGAATGCGAACCCCTGCTGGCCAAACATGGCATCGGGCACGACCAGTTTGTGCTCATGATGGATTGTCTGGATCTGCCATAGATGAAGAATGGTCGTGAGACGGGTGTTAACTGTTAACCCGTAACCCGGCATGTCCTGGGACATGGTGATTGCCACAGAAAAGAAGTGCTGTAATATATTTAATATTATAGTTATATATAATATATTATGTATAAAGGTTGAACTCTTAGGAGTGGAAAGTGAAAAAAAGACCGAGTTACGGGTTAACAAGTTAACACTTCCTCTCCAAGGCCTCCTTGCTCTCTGCGTGGCTGGCATGTGCGTTCTCGGGGAGAAGAATTTTTTTCCTCGCGTGGGAGCAAACGGAACATGGCCTGGATACCAGCCGGACGGAGTGGGACGGGTGTTAACTTGTTAACCCGTAACCCGTTTCCCTTTTCCAACGGACAAAGGCACTTCAGCCAAAGAAAAGAACGGGTGCCCTGCGCGATGGAAGGGCAACCTGCCAGAGTGTCTCTTCTCGGTTTCTTCCTCCCCTGAACAGGACTACCGGGGATTAGCCCCGTCCTGCCTTGCTCATGCCCCACTCCAGCACCTTGTCGATGAGCGGACAGGCCACTTTCTTGTCGTGCGCCAGCTGGGCGATATACCTGAGGCCATAGGGGAAATCCTCCACAAAATAGCGGCTGCTGAAATCGGGTCCCCATCCGCCCTCCACCTCCTTCATGGGCGAGGGAATGCCCTTGAAGCCCCGGATGGAGGAGAGCTTGGCTGCCAGCGAGACCGCATCGTGGCTCTCGTAATAGTCCAAGATGGTGGGGAGGAACCCCTGGGTGACAGGCAGCACGCCCAGCAGGCGGAAGAACTCCTCGTCCATGCGGATGAGCAGGTCGGCAGCCTCCGGGGTCCATTCTTCATAGAAGAGAATCATGCGGGGATAGATGCGGCCCTCGTTTTCACCGCCGAACATCGTGTAGAGGCGCGATGTGTGGAGCAGCGGATTGCTGTTCGTGAGGCTGGCTTCCAGATAGCCGGACAGCAGGCAGACGGGCCGCTGGAACCAGTCCTCCATCAGCATGGCAAAGGATTCCTTCTGCCGCTGTGCCACATTCTCCACGGCCAGATGGAGGCGGTCCTTATAGCCTAGCAGATGGGCCGACTGGCCATATACGCCCACACGCGAGATGAAAGGCACGCGCTGGAATCCCCACAAAGGCTGTCCGGGATTGAGGATGCGGAACGCTTCGAAAAAGAAACCCGTGGAGGAAAACACACTACCCACAAAGGCCTGCGGATGCAGATGGGGGCTTATCCGCTGCAGTTCCTGTGCAATGAGGAATCCGGGGAGGCACAGCAGCACCACATCCGACTGGGGAATCACCTCCTGCGGCAGGCTGCTGGCCCGAGCGATGTGTCCGCGGAGCACAGTGCCCTCGGGCGTGTCCACATCAATATCTTCGTGCCACTGGCCGGGGCGGCCGGTGAGCAGGTTCACCACAGCCTTTCCGTGGGCCGACAGCCATCCTGCAATCACATGGCCCAATGAGCCGCCGCCACACACCGTTATTGTCTTGATCATGTCCATTGTCATTGGTTTTGATGAATTTGATGTGCAAAGATAGAAATAATAATTGATTTATGCAGCAGGTACAATAAATTTTCATAACTTTGCAGGAAGAAAAAAGAAAAATACCCTGTATGAACAAGCGACTTTTTTTACTACCTGCTACCCTGATGATGATGGGAAGCATACAGACGGAAGCCCAACAGCAGTCCATAGCCTCGCCCGACGGCAAGCTGCTGGTGGAAGTGGACAACCGCCCCGAGGGCATCACCTACAGTGTCACCTATGACCAGAAGCCCATGCTGCTCCCTTCGGCCCTGGGTGTGGTGACGAACAACGATGATTTCGGCAAGGCGTTGACCCTGAAGGACACCCAGACACGCACCATCGACCACACCTACCAGCTCCGGCAGGCCAAGGCCACGGACATACACTATCAGGCCAACGAGCTGACCATGAGCTTTGCCAGCGCAAAGGGCTTCCCCATGGACATTGTCTTCAGGGTGAGCAACAACGATGTGGCCTTCCGCTACCAGTTCGACCGCAAGGACGGTGTGTCGTGCATGACCGTGACAGGCGAGCACACGGCCTTCCGCCTGCCCGAACAGACCACCACCTTCATCTGCCCGCAGTCGGATGCCATGGGCGGATGGATGCGCACCAAGCCCAGCTATGAGGAGGAATACAAGCCCGACGCGCCCATGGACACCCGCTCGGCCTACGGACAGGGCTACACCTTCCCCTGCCTTTTCCATCTGGGAAACGACGGATGGGTGATGGTGAGCGAAACGGGCACACGCGGACAGTACGTGGGCTGCCACCTTTCCGACTACGATGCGGCCAGAGGCTACACCATTGCCTTCCCCATGGAGGGCGAGAGCAACGGATTCGGCGGCACCATGGCCGGAATGCCGCTCCCATGCTCCACCCCCTGGCGCACCATCACCACGGGCACCAGCCTGAAGCCCATTGTGGAAACCACGGTGGCCTTCGATGTGGTGGAGCCGGTATATGAGCCCAAGCATGACTACAAGACGGGACGCTACACATGGAGCTGGCTCGTATGGCAGGACAATTCCATCAACTACGATGACCAGGTGGCCTTCATCGATGTGGCCGCAGCCATGGGATATGAATACTGTCTGGTAGATGCCTGCTGGGACACCAACATCGGACGCGAGGGCATAGAGCGCCTGAGCAAGTATGCGCAGGAGAAAGGTGTGGCGCTGATGCTGTGGTACAACTCGAACGGTGCATGGAACGATGCACCGCAGTCGCCCTTCCACCGCATGGACAAGTCGGCTCCCCGGCGCGAGGAGATGGCCTGGATGGAACGCATAGGCGTGAAGGGCATCAAGGTGGACTTCTTCGGAGGCGACAAGCAGCACACCATGCAGCTCTATGAGGACATCCTCGCAGACGCCAACGATTTCGGCCTGCAGGTGATTTTCCACGGATGCACGCTTCCCCGCGGATGGGAACGGATGTTCCCCAATTTTGTGGGTTCGGAAGCCGTGCTGGCTTCGGAAAACACCTATTTCACCGAATATCATGCCCAGCAGGAAGGTTTCCAGCTCACCATGCACCCCTTCTGCCGCAATGCCGTGGCCTCGATGGATTGGGGCGGAACCATCATGAACCGCTACATGTCGAAGGACAACAAGTCGCGCCACCGCAGGTTCACGAGCGACACGTTCGAAATGGCCGCTTCCATCGTGAACCAGTGTGCCATCCAATGCATCGCCATGCAGCCTAACAACCTGACGGACATACCGCAGTTTGAGAGGGACTTCCTCCGCACAGTGCCCACCCAATGGCTGGAAACCCGCCTGCTCGACGGCTACCCGGGACGCTATGTGGTGCTGGCCCGCAGGAGCAAGGAGGGATGGATAGTGGCCGGACTCAATGCCACCACGGAGCCCTTGACCCTGGAACTGCCCATGCCGATGGGGGCCCGGAAGGCCGTCACCATCTATGACGACGCCGCAGCCAAGAAGGGAGCCCTTTGGCCCGAATCGCGCATGAGAGAGGGCAAGACCGACAAGAGCGGAAACCTCAAGCTCACCATCCAGCCCAATGGCGGCATCATCGTGAAATAAACAGATTGTTTTATACGTTATACATATAAATAAATATATAAGATAAATGAGCCATAAGATAGGAATTCTGGGCACTGGCCACATCGCCCACAAGATGGCCTCCACCATAGCCCGAATGGAAGGATATGAAAACTATGCCGTGGCATCGCGCACACAGGAGAAAGCCTGCCAGTTTGCCGGCCAGTACCACATACCGCACGCATACGGCAGCTACGAGGCCTTGGCAGCCAACCCTGAGGTGGAACTCATCTACATAGCCACCCCCCACTCAAGCCACTACGACAACGCCCGCACATGTATTCTCCACGGCAAGCCCGTGCTCTGCGAAAAGGCATTCACTGCCAACGCCCGCGAAGCCGAGGCCCTGCTGGCTCTGGCCAGGGAACGGGGCGTGTTCATCACCGAAGCCATCTGGACACGCTTCATGCCCCTGATGCACAAAATCGTTGAGCTGGTGAATTCGGATGCCATAGGCCGCCCCTACACGCTTTCCGCCAACCTGGGCTACACCATCGACAAGGTGCCCCGCCTGGTGCGTCCCGAGCTGGCAGGCGGTTCGCTGCTCGACATCGGCATCTATCCGCTCACGTTTGCAGCCATGGTCTTCGGAAGCGACATTGAGCGCACCGAGGCCGTGTGCAGCAAGACCGATACGGGAGTGGACGCCCAGGAAAGCATCACCCAGTTCCTTTCGGGCAACCGCATGGCAGTGCTCCACAGCAGCATGTATTCCCGCAGCGACCGAAAGGGCATCATATCGGGCGACAAGGGCTACATGGTGGTGGAGAACATCAACTGCCCCGAGGTGGTGAGGATATACGACACGATGGACCGCCTGCAGGCCGAATACCATGCACCGCAGAGCCAGATAAACGGCTATGAATATGAGGTGATGGCCAGCATCGAGGCCATAGAAGGCGGCCGGATAGAGACCCCCTGTATGCCCCATGCCGAAATGCTCCGCATGATGCGCTATCTCGACAGCCTGCGCCGGCAGTGGGGTGTGGTTTTCCCAAATGATTCACGAACAGATTTGTAGACATCAGACCACATGGACAATCATACACTCACCTTTGAACAGCGTCTGAGACGGCTGGTCAACATGGGGCACGACAAGGCTCCCGAGGAGGAAATCATCCGTGCTATTGAGGAAGGCATAGAGTTCCATGGCGCAAAGCTGTGGATTTTGGTGCTGGCCATTTTTGTGGCCTCTCTGGGACTGAACACGAACAGTGCCGCTGTCATCATCGGCGCCATGCTCATCAGCCCGCTCATGGGCCCCATCATCGGCATGGGGCTGGGTGTGGGCGTATATGACTTCGAACTCTTCAAGCGTGCTGTTCGCAACTATTTGGTTACCACACTCTTCAGCGTTACCACAGCCACAGTGTATTTCCTCATTTCGCCCCTCACCGAAGCGCAGTCGGAACTGCTGGCGCGCACATCGCCCACCATCTACGACGTGTGCATAGCCCTCTGTGGAGGTCTGGCAGGCATCATCGCCCTGAGCAGCCGCAGCCAGCGCACGGGCAACGTCATTCCAGGTGTGGCCATCGCCACAGCCCTCATGCCGCCGCTCTGCACCGTGGGCTACGGCATCGCCCTGGGCAACTATGCCTATGCAGCCGGTGCGCTCTACCTTTATCTCATCAACACGGTCTTCATCGCCGTGAGTACCACCATCGGCGTCACGTTCATCCTGAAGCTCCACAAGAAACAGCAGGTGGACAAGAAGCGTGCCCAACGCGTGCGCCACAGCATCCTGGCCATCGTGCTGGTGACGACGATTCCAAGCATCTATCTCACACTTGGCATCCTCCGCAGCACCATGTTCGAGCGTCAGGCCCGCCTTTTCGTACAGAACGAGATGAAGTTCAGCAATGCCCGCGTGCTCAGCGTCAATGCCGATGCCAAGCACAGCCAGATACAGGTGGTGATGATAGGCCAGCCTGTGGACACGGTGCTCATCAGCCGGGCCGCCGCCCGCCTGCCCCAGTATCATCTCAACGACACACGGCTCGACGTGGTGCAGAGCGGCACCCAAATGGACGAGAATGAGATACGCGACCTTGTGAACGGCATCTACGACCGCAAGTTCACGGGCCAGACCGAGGCCGAAAAGCGCATAGGCGAGCTAGAACTGATTGTGAACCGCATGCAGCAACATGACAAGATGTCGGCCGTGGTCTTCCCTGAGCTTAAGACCCTGTTCCCGCAGGTGGAAGGCCTTTCGATACTGCAAGGACGCACTGCCTACAGCCCCGGGGACAGCCTGCATGCCGACAGCGCCACCCACATTGCCGTCATACATGTCCCCAAGCTGACAGCCGACGACGAGACGCGCCTCACCCGCTGGCTCAGACAACGCACAGGCATTCCCCAGCTGCTGCTGCTTTCCATCTCACGGCCATGAACCAGCTGCTCACAGACTTGGCCGACACGATACGCCTCCAGATGGTGGAGGGCCATCTGACGCTCAGTGTGGCGGAGAGTTGCACGAGCGGACAGATTGCCGCCGCCCTCTCCTCAGTGGACGGTGCCTCGGCCTATTTCCAGGGCGGACTGGTGGCCTATCAGGACTGGGTGAAGCAGTCCTTCCTGGGCGTGGAGGCCGATGCCATCCGGCAGTTCAACGTGGTGAGCCGGCAGGTGGTGGAGCAGATGGTGGAGGGCGCATGCCACCGTTTCCACACCTCGATGGCCATAGCCTCCACAGGCTATGCGGGAGCAGGCAGCAACGGCATTCCCTCGGGCACGATATGGAT
>JAEDIG010000065.1 GCA_016292545.1 Bacteroidaceae bacterium | reverse complement strand
CATAATAGAGCAGGTTGGCGGCATCGTTGAGCTGAAGGGCGTCTTCTGAAGTCTGCGGGATGAAGCTGAAGTCCTTCAGCACATCCAGGTTCTGGGCTTCTTCGGTGCTGTAGCTACCGTCTGTGTAAGCCAACTGCAGAGTCTCGGTGGCTGCATAGCCGGCCTGTGCCGTAGCGTCGTCAATCAGACCGCTCTGAAGGAGGTCGCTGGTGACAGCGCCGAGGGCCTCTGCCTGCTTGAACATGGCCACATAGGCAGCCTTGCTGGGATAGATGTCCTGGAAGATAGCGGAGAAGCGGTTGATGAGGGCATACTTGTCCTCTGCAGTGGCTGCTTCGCCCACAGCGTTGATGGCTTCCTGAAGCTGGTCCTTGAGGCTCTGGCTGAAGTTGGGCATGGCCTCGAACGAAGTGTCATCTCTGGGCGTATAGCCTTCACCGTCGGCATTGACGAGCGTGTTGGCGCGGGCCACCTGGCCAGCCAGTGTGTTGTCGAGTGCCTCACCTGCATCCTCCAGGCTGCCCTGGTAGAAGAGGCGGATGTTGGCAAAGCCTGTCCAGTCGCTGCCAAGGCCTGTGCCGGGCGACTTGATACCGATCTTCAGCGTACCGTCGGTGACGTGTGCCAGGATGCGGTTCTGATAGCGGCCTGCAGCAGCTGCGTTACATACGCTCATCACTCCGTGCATGACATAGCCGATGGTTTCACCCTCTTCGTTGGTGACAGCCAGGTCGGGCGTGCTGCCGGTGAGGTTGCAGTTCTCGCCGTCCACAGCATTTTCCAAGCTGATCATGTCCTCAATGTCGGCCATCATGTACACAAAGTTCTCGTTGGCATAGATGCCAGCGATGTAGTTGTTGTTGGTGACGGTGTTGTAGGGACGTGTGGCACCGTTGATGCAGAGCTCGTACACACCGTTCTGGAGGCCCGTGAGGGTCTGGTACATGTCGAATGTGCTGTTCCAGCATTCACCGCCGCGCACGCTGGTGGTGGTGCTGCCGCCCGAGCCGGTGGCCTTCTTGCCTTCCCATCCTTCGAAGTTGTCCTTGGAGAAGTCGGCGTTGGCAATGAAGTTGGTGACTTCGCCTCCCACTTCGAAGCCGTCGCGGATAGCATCCTCGAGCAGCTTGTTCAGGAATTCAATCTCGGCTGCCAGCTGCTCGGCATTGAGCAGGCAGTTCTCCAGGATGTAGCCTGCACAGCCGTTGGGATAGAGTTCGCTGGGTGCCTCGTCGCCTTCCACATAGTCGGTGACAATGTCGCGTTTCTCACCGCTGAAGTCGAGGTGCTCCTCCAGATAGGTAACCACTTTCTGTACTCTGTCGGAGTAGGACTTGTAGGCCTTCTCGCTGTCCTGTACGCCCTTGCGCACAGCCTCCGTGCCTTCCCACAGGGTGGCAAACTCAGCCACGTCGGCTGCTTCGTAGCAGGAGGACAGCAGTGCGCGATAGGCATCCACAAGGGTGGCCTGGGCCACCACTTCGTCGCAGTAGGTCTCTTCCTGGCCCACGATGTCCGTCTTGAAGTCCTCAAACGAATCATCGTCGTGTACGTCCTTGTATGTCTCTGACACAGCGCTGTAGTAGACAATACCGTGTGTGCTGTCGGTCACAGGGTGAAGGTCGTCGCCCAGTGTCTGGTACCAGTTGGGAGACTTGTAGCTGGAGCCATTGAGCTTGTAGGCGAGCCGGCCGTCCTGCATTTCATCCACGTATGTGCTGTCCACGTTTTCCTGAACCGCGGTGCTGCTGAAGCAATTGGTGAAGGTGACCGAACCGAAGCGTGCAAAGCTCCTGCCGTCCTGAATACCTTCAACCTCGCCTATGGCCCAGGTGTTGTTGACTTTTGCATCGTCTCCTACCCAGCCGGAGATGATGCCGCTCTCGTTGCCGCCCTTCACCGTGCCGAATACGTAGCAATTGGTGATTTCGATGGTGGCAGCGCTAGACATACAGCATCCCAGAATACCACCGGCATTGGCGCCCGTGGCTGTCACTACGCCCTCGTTGCCCAGGTTGCGCAATACCACGTTGCCACTGTAGGAACCATGGGTTTCACCCACCAGACCCACAAAAGCAGTGCCATTGATGGAGCAGCTCTCGTCGAGCACCATATTCTCAATGGTACTGGGAGCGGCCACATAGTTGAAGAAGCCCACGCCATTGTTGGCCACGTCCAGCATAAGGCCGGAGATGCGGTGGTTCTGTCCGTCGAAATGGCCCTTGAAGGGCTTCTCCGTACTGCCGATACCCGCAAAGCTCTCAGCCTCCGACATGTCCACATCAGCGGTGAGGCGCGCCTTCAAGTCTGTGGCACCGTTCTGCACTGCTGTGGCCAGCCAGTACAGGTCGTTGCCGTTGGCAAGCAGGTAATAGCCGTCGGCGTCCTGCTCGGGCACGTATTCTACCTCGCCACACTCGGTGCAGATGCCGTTCTCGAAATTGTGTTCATCCTGAACGGGCTCCGAGTAAGTGTTGGAGTAGGTGAAATCGTCCCCCATGCGACCGTCACAGGTAATCGTACCCGTGGCATACACAATCTTGTGGCTGCTGTCCATCACAGGCAGCTCGTCGGAACCGATGGTCTGGAACCAGTGGGGAGCCTTGATTTCGCCGCCGTTAAGCGCATAGCAGCCCTTGCCGCCCTGCAGCTCATCGAGGGTGATGGGTGCTGCACCATCGTTCACGTCACCGAATTCGTTCACATAGAAAACATTCTTGCATTTTACATTGCCGGGGTTGCGGCAGATGGTGTAGCTGCTTTCGGCGGAAACGTCCACGTCGCCAATCAGCAGGCTGTTGGTCACTGTGAAGGTGTTATTGGCCCATCCGGCCAGACCGCCACAACTGGTGGTCACCAGTTCGGGGCTCATGAGGCTTCCTGCAAACATACAGCCGTTCATGTTGGTGACACCGTCCACCACGCCGATAAGACCACCGTGGGTGCCGTCGCCCACAAGGGTGGACACGATGTTCACGTCAGAATAACAGTTCTCCAGGAGGGCTTCGTTGCTGGTGTGGCCGGCAATGGAGCCTGCATACTTGGTGGAGGCGCTGATGTCGCCGCTCACGCGCAGGTTGCGTACAATACCGCCCAGGCAACGGAAGGGAGCCGGACCGTCCTGGTCGGGCACGCTTTCGATGCGGATGGTGAGGAGGTGGTTCTGTCCGTCCAGCTCACCGTTGAAATAGGTGCCGGTGGTCTCAATCTGTCCATACTCCGTAAAGTCGATATCCTCGGTGAGCTTGGCCTTGGCATAGGTCTGGCCCTGGGAGATGAGATTGCCGAACCACTTCAGCTGAGGCGCGCTGGCCAGCATGTAGTAGCCGTTCTCCTCGGGGGCAAAGTACGGGTCTATGTGGCCACAAGTCTGGCACGTACCACACACATCATCGTGGGCGGCAGGCCTGTTGAGGGTGGCCGTGTTGGTAAACTTGCCGTCGGTCACCTTGCCGTCACAGGCAATAGTGCCCTCCTCCACATACACCTGTGCACCGCTGGCGCCCAGCACGGGCAGTTCGTCCGTGCCGATCTTCTGCCACCAGCTGAGGACCGTCTGGTCGCCATTGAGCATGTAGCACACCGAGCCGTCGGCCAGCATGTCGGCGGTTACCTGAGTGGCCTTCTCGTCCTTGGCACCGTAATTGCTTACATAATAGTTATTGTAAGAAATCACATTGCCGCCGTTGCGGGCGATGGTCGCACTCCCGTCCTGGCTGAGCAGGGCGATGTCGGCAATCTGCAGACAGTTGCTGATGGAGCACTTGTTGCCGGCCCATCCCATGATGCCGCCGCAGTTGGTGGTGACATTGCCCTTGATGCTGCCTGCAGCCAGACAGTTGTCCAGGCGCACGCCGTCGGAGGTGTGGCCCACGATGCAGCCATGTGTGCCGTCGCCGTTTACGGTAGAGCTGATGTCCACGTAGGAGGCACAGTGGGTGATGTAGGCACCGGCATAGGCACAGATACCTGCGGCATACTTCTGATTGGTGTTGATGGTACCATCCACAATCAGGTTCTTGATGGTGGCCTTCCGGTTGGCCACACGGATGATGGCAGCATCCTCCACATACTTGCCTTCACCGGCCACCTCGTCTACGAAGAAGGCCACGGTGATGCGGTGGAACTGGCCGTCGAACGTACCTTCGTAGGGGTTTTCCGACGTACCCACCATGTGGACAAGCCCAGTGTTGGCCGAATAGTCGATATCGGCCGTCAGGACGGCATCAACCGCCGTCTCACCGCCATTCACCAGTTCGGCAAAGGCAGCCAGGTCGCTGGCAGAGCCAATCTGATAGACGCCTTCCTTCTGGTCCAGCGCCCAAGCATTGCTGCTCACCAGCCACATGACGGCCAATGAGAGCCACGCTTTCAGTCTTGATTTTTTTGACATACAGTAATGTTTAGGGTTAGTAAATAAAGGGTTTAATAAATTGTTTATAATGATTTGGTAATCATTCTTGTTGCTCGGCTATGAGGCCGTGGCGGTAGGCATAGAGAAGGTTGTAGAGGTCGTCAATCTGGCCCTGCAGATAGCGTCCCTTGTCGGTGTCCCTCACACGCATGCGGTGGCCGGTCATCTCCACAATCTGGGTGCTCGACTTGATGTCGGTGCCGTTCTTGATGGCCTCGGAGGTGCTCTGGAAGGGCTCGTGCTGTATGAGCTGGAAGCCGCGGCTGTGGTAGACCAGCGTGTAGCCGGCAATGCCCGTGGTTTTGTGGTAGGCAGCCGAAAAGCCGCCGTCGATCACCATCAGCTTGCCGCCGGCCTTCACGGGGTTTTCGCCCTGAGAGGCATGCACAGGCACGTGGCCGTTGATGATGTGGCGATACTGGCCCTCCACTCCGAAGGCATCCATGATGGCTTCGCAGATGTGCGGGTCGTCGCGGTAGATGTAGTAGTAGCCCTTCTTCTCGGCATGGAGCGACTTGTCGGTGAGGAAATAGCGCTCGAAGGTGGTCATGCGGTCCTTGTCGAAAAGCGGGCTGTCGGGGCCGCACCACAGATACCAGAAATAGTCGCGGGCATAGGAACGCTCGTCGTCAGGCGTGTCGTCCTGGAAGGCGCTGCGCATCATCATGCCGATGTGGTGCATCAGGTCCTTGCCCGCATAGCGTTTGCCGCGGAGCTCCACCTTCTTCATGGTTCCGTCCTCGTTGAGGGGTATGGAGGCATGGAAAAGGAGGTTTCCGTTGCACACTTTGTACATGCACCCGTGCTGGAAGAGGCAGCGGATGTGCTTCTGCAGCTTGTCGCTCACACGGAAGGAGTGGCGCAGTTTTTCCACCAGGTCGGCCTCCTTGTCGGAGAGTTCGAACGGATGCAGGGGGTCAACGGTGGGGAAAAGCGTGTCGCGCATCTCATAGTCGCGCCCGTCGAGGGTGTACACGCCCCGGGCAAAGTCCACATGGTCGAGCGTGCCGCGGTTGCCCATCCGCCATTCGGGATGAGCCGCCCGCATGCGTTGCTCCAGCTTGAACTGGATGATGGTGATGGCCTTGTGCATCTGGGCCATCAGGCGCACGTCGGTATGGACCGATGCAGCCTCTCCGGCCATCAGATGGGGCTGGAAACAGGTGCAGGGGTCGTCGCCATAGGTGGCCAGGGCAAAGGTGGCCAGGGGCAGCAGGTTGATGCCGTAGCCGTCCTCCAGGGTGGCCATGTTGCCATAGCGGAGCGAAAGGCGCAGGACCGTGGCAATGCAGCAGTCGTTGCCCGCAGCCGCCCCCATCCACAGGCAGTCATGGTTGCCCCATTGCACATCAAAGTTCCGGCGATGGAGCAGATAGTCCATGATGACATGTGCACCGGGGCCCCGGTCGTAGATGTCGCCCAGGATGTGGAGCTGGTCGATGCTGAGGGCATGGATCACCTGGCAGATGGCCACAATGAAATTGGTGCTCTGCCCCGTTTGCACGATGCTCTCTATGATGCGCCCGAAATAGGCGTCCTTGTCCTCGTCGAAAGGGTTCTCGTGGAGCAGTTCCTCTATTATGTAGGCATACTGGGCAGGCAGGGCCTTGCGCACCTTGGAGCGCGTGTACTTGCTGGTGACGCTCCGGCACACCTGCACCAGCCGGAAAAGCGTGCGGCCATACCACGACGCGAGGTCGGCCTCCTGGGCCTCCACCATTTCCAGCTTCTGTTCAGGATAATAGATGAGTGTACACAGGTCGCGGATTTCCTCCTCCGTCAGACTGCCCTCAAACAGTTCGTTCACCTTGCGGCGGATGTTTCCGCTGGCATTGCGCAGAATATGCAGGAACGCCCGATGCTCCCCATGGATGTCGGCCACGAAATGCTCCGTCCCCTTGGGAAGGTTCTGGATGGCCTCCAGATTGATGATTTCCGAGCTGGCACGCTCGACATTGGGGAAGCTCTTCGACAGCAGCTGGAGCAGACGCATGTCGCGTTCCACTTGCTCAGGTATAGGATTGTGCATGAAATCTGTTGTTTTTACCGTAATTTCTATGCAAAAATACGCTAAAGTTTTATAATCGCAAAATATTTCCAACAAAAATCAGTAACTTTGCAGCCGAAATTAACAATATAAACAATATCAACGCTACGAAACAAGTGAAATATCCGTTGGCCATATTTTTTATCGCATGCATGTTTGCAGCCCCTGCGGGCGCAAGAGCCGCCAGTGCCGCAGCCGACTCCGTGCAGGAGGCTGTTTCACAGCAGCCCGACTCCGTGCGAAAGGTGACAGGCTTCAGAAGGCCGTTCTATCTGCTGGGACAGTATCTGAAGAACACCAACAAGCAGAGCTACAAACCCTTCGACTGGACCATCCTGGGCGGACCGTTCTTCAACTCCACCAGCGGGCTGGGCATAGCAGGCGGACTCACAGGCCTCTACAGCTACGACCGCTCGGACACCACCCTGCAGAGAAGCGATGCCACGGCCGTGTTTGCCATCGGCATCACGGGACAGATGCAGGTGGGTTTCAGAGGGCACAACTACATGAAGCACGACAAGTACCGCTGGGACTACCAGCTTTTCTTCTACTACCTGCCCAACAAGTTCTGGGGCCTGGGCTACGACCGTGCGCTCCACGACCGCAACGAAAGCCTCTACCGCCAGATAAAGCTGGAGTTCAAGCCCAACTTCCTCTTCCGGGTGGCCAGGAACTTCTACGTGGGGCCGCAGGTGTACATGCAGATGTGCCGCACCTATGAGTTCGACGACCATTCCGACACCCTGCTCGTGGGCAAGCACGGACTCCAGGACCGCAACATCCACACCTACGGAGGCGGCCTGATCCTGCAGTTCGACTCACGCGACTTCGCCCAGAACGCCTATCGCGGACACTTCCTGAAGATTGAGCAGATGTTCTACCCCAAGCTGCTCAACAAATACTACTTCAACAGCACCGACATCACCTACACCACCTATGTGCGCCCCTACAAGAGTGCCATCCTGGCCTTTGAGCTCCACGGGCTCTACAACTATGCCTCCACCGGCGGTGAGGTGCCCTGGACCATGCTGGCCAAGAGCGGAGCGGGCAACCGCCTGCGGGGCTACTACGAAGGCCGCTACATGGACAACGGCATCGTGGAGACGCAGATTGAGCTGCGCCAGCACATCTGGAGAAGATGGGGCGCCTGTGTGTGGATTGGCGGCGGAAACGTGTTCAACAGCTTCAAGACCTTCGACGTGAACCACTTCCTGCCCAGCTATGGCGTGGGCGCACGATGGGAGATGAAAAAGCGGGTGAACATCCGCTTCGATGTGGGATTCACCCGCAACAGCCCCGGCTTCTGCTTCAACATCGGCGAGGCCTTCTAAGGCCGGCCCCTACCATAATTATTTTATATGAACAGCTCTTCAACCAGCGAAAAAAGATGAAACATCGGATACTGACCCTTACATGTGCCTGCATGGCCCTGAACGCCCCGGCACAGACCGAACTGATAAAGTTCGGCGACTTCGAGAACTGGATTACACGCCACGTGAAGGAAAGCGCCCTGATGGGCGGACAGACAAAGACCCTCTATGAGGTGGGCCCCACCGCCACCGTAGACGGGGCGAAGCCCTTCTTCAACCAAGGCGGGTCGCCCTGGGCCAACAGCAATGTGTACGCCAAGGTGTGCGGCATCGTGAAGACAAACTGCAGCGTGTTCCCCGACACCCACGGAGCGGGCAAGTGTGTGAAGCTGACCTCGCGCATAGAGAAATGCAAGGCCATCGGCATCGTCAACATCACCGTGCTGGCGGCGGGCAGCATCTATCTGGGCACCATGATAGAGCCCATCACAGGCACCAGCAACCCCATGGGGAAAATCAACGTGGGCATTCCGTTCACCAAGCGCCCCAAGGCGCTGCAGCTCGACTATAAGGTGTATCTGCCCGACGAGCCCAACCGCATCAAGGAAACCGGCTTCGGCAAGCGCAAGACCGTGGCCGGGAAGGACATGTGCGAAATCGTATGCCTCCTGCAGAAGAGATGGGAGGACGAAAACCACCAAATCCATGCCCAGCGCGTGGGCACCATGCGCCTCCGGCTGGACAAGACCACCGACGGATGGGTGGAGAAGAAACAGTTCCCCATCCACTATGGCGACATCACGAAAGAAGTGTGGTATGAGGACTACATGGGCCTGGTGGTGGGCGAACGCGCCTACTATGCCATCAACTCCCAGGGAGAGAACGTGAAGATCATCGAGGAAGGATGGGCCAAGGCCGACGAGTCGCCCACCCACCTCATCCTGAAGTTCGACAGCAGCTATGGCGGCGCCTATGTGGGCACACCCGGCAACACGCTGTGGATTGACAACGTAGGCTTTGCCTACTAACCGCCCGCGCCCATATGACACCCACCACTCCATACTACCTGCTAGAGGAGCCGCTCCTGCGGCGCAACCTCCGCCTCATCAGCCATGTGGCCCGCGAGAGCGGAGCAGAAATCATCCTTGCCTTCAAGGCATTCGCCCTGTGGCGCACCTTTCCCATCTTCCGCGAATACATCACCCACACCACAGCCAGCAGCCCCTACGAGGCACGGCTGGCCCTGGAGGAGTTCGGGTCACCGGCCCACACCTACAGCCCCGCCTATACGGAGCGCGACTTTCCGGAAATCATGCGCTGCAGCAGCCACATCACCTTCAACTCGCTCTCGCAATACGAACGGTTCTGGCCCCTGGCGGCCGCATACGAAGGCCACCCCATCAGCTGCGGCCTGCGCGTGAACCCCGAATACAGCGAAATAGCCACCGACCTCTACAATCCCTGCGCCCCGGGAAGCCGCTTCGGCGTATTGGCAACCGACATGCCCCACGTGCTCCCTCCCGGCATCAAGGGCTTCCATTGCCATTGCCTCTGCGAGAGCTCATCCGAGACGCTGGAACGCGTGTGGCACCACCTGGAGCAGAAGTTCGGCCGATGGCTGCCCCAGCTGGAATGGCTCAATCTGGGCGGAGGCCACCTCATGACCCGCAAGGACTACAATGTGGACCATCTCATCCAAATCCTGAAACACATACAGGCGAAACACCCCAACCTGAAGCTCATTCTGGAGCCCGGAAGCGCCTTTGCCTGGCAGACGGGGCCGCTGGTGGCAAGCGTGGTGGACATCGTCTGCAACCGGGGCATACGCACGGCCATCCTGGACGTGAGCTTCACATGCCACATGCCCGACTGCCTGGAAATGCCCTATCAGCCGGCCGTGAGGAACGCCCTTTCCATCGGAGCCGAAGAGGCCGACGAAGCCACACGCACAAGCGCAGGCGTGTACCGTCTGGGCGGCAACAGCTGCCTCAGCGGCGACTACATGGGCTACTGGCAATTCGACCACGAACTGCAGATAGGGGAACAAGTCATCTTTGAGGACATGATTCACTACACAACCGTAAAAACGACCATGTTCAACGGCATCCACCATCCCTCGATAGTGATGCGCAAAAACGACGGTACCTTGCAGATTCTCAGGCAGTATGACTATTCCGACTACCGCGACCGCATGGATTGAAAGAAAAAAAATTTGAAATTTATTTGCAAAATGCTTGCACGGTTCAGAAAAAAGCTATACCTTTGCACCGCAATTCAGAGGAAATGCTTAAGTTTGATTAGTTCTTATTGAGAAATCAAAGATTTTGTTGAATGCGGAAATAGCTCAGTTGGTAGAGCACAACCTTGCCAAGGTTGGGGTCGCGAGTTCGAGTCTCGTTTTCCGCTCTTTGGAGCAAAGCTCCAGAGAGAGAAGTGAGGCTCAAGGCTTTTACAGCGGTCAGGCTCATTTATCGCTCAACATAGGATTGCCCAGGTGGCGGAATGGTAGACGCGCACGTTTCAGGTGCGTGTGTCGAGAGGCGTGCAGGTTCGAGTCCTGTTCTGGGCACCAAGTAAAATCAATGATGGAGAGGTGGCGGAATGGTAGACGCGCTACTTTGAGGTGGTAGTGCCGCGAGGCGTGGGAGTTCGAGTCTCCTCCTCTTCACCCCTGTGGAAACAGGGAATTGCGGAAATAGCTCAGTTGGTAGAGCACAACCTTGCCAAGGTTGGGGTCGCGAGTTCGAGTCTCGTTTTCCGCTCTTGGAGCAAAACGAGGCTCAAGGTTTATAGCACTGATTCTCGTTTTCCGCTCTTGGAGCAAAACGAGGCTCAAGGTTTATAGCATTGATTCTCGTTTTCCGCTCTTTGGACTCAAGAAGTTGAGTCTTTTTTTATGCTTTGATTATGCCTAGGTGGCGGAATTGGTAGACGCGCACGTTTCAGGTGCGTGTGTCGAGAGGCGTGCAGGTTCGAGTCCTGTTCTAGGCACCATCATTCGCTGTAGGAGGGGGAGCGCAACACAACACGCTCCTCCTCTTTTTTTATGACCCATCCAGCAAAATCGCTAACAACGACCCAAAAAATTGCAGCCTCAAACCTTCCCAAAGCAGAACGGGCCGAGGGTTCACCACTGGCAGACGCAGAAATGGGGGAAAAAACTGTTTATCTGTTTCACTGAATGGAACGAAACGGAATGGCACCCAGGGTGCCGCTTCGCAATATACGAACCGGTCCCTGTCCATTCCCGACCTCCCCCTAAACAGGGAACCGAGGCGGTCTGAGGGGTCTTTCCTGCGGCGGGAACAGAAAACTGCACACCTCCTGAGGATGGGAAAGAAGCACCCGAGCTCCATGCGCCAAAAGGAAATCCCTGCTGCGGAAGCCCCACAGCACGGAAAGGCAGGGCACACCGGCCGCACGGGCCGTCTGGATGTCCACATCGCTGTCGCCCACATAAACCACCTCATGAGGCTCCACACGGAGCTGCCGCATGGCCTCAAGGAGCATGTCGGGCCAAGGCTTCCTGCGCACATGGCCGTGCTCGCCCACCGCCACATCCACCAGCCCTCTGAAAAGCCACTGGCAGATGGAATCCACACCCGCCTGCAGCTTGTTGCTGACAATGGCCGTGCGGAGGCCGCGGGCACGCAGCGTGGCCAGCATGGGCTCCACGCCCTCATACAGGCCCGTGTGGTCGCGGCAATGCTCCACATAATGCGCCCGGAAACAATCCAGGCAACGAGACTCCTGCTCCGCATCCGTGCCCTCGGGAACGGCCTTGTGGATGAGCTCCCCCACTCCGTTGCCCACGAAGCTGCACACCTCGCGCCGTGTGCGGAGAGGGAACCCGCATTGCATCAAGGCATGGTTGGTGCTCGTCCACAAGTCGTAGAGGGAATCGATAAGCGTGCCGTCGAGGTCGAAGATTACCGCCTTGCAATCCATCCGTCCACCATTCGGCTACTATTTCACCACAACCTTGGAAGCCAGGCGCACACACTTGTCGCGAAGCTGCTGCTGGTCGGCATCGAGCTTGTCCCAGCACACAACCACGCCCATGCGCCGGCCCACATGGGCCACAGGCTTTCCGAAAATGCGGAGATAGGTGTTGGTGGCGCTGCACACGTCGGCCATGCCTTCGTAGTCGGGATTGTCGCTCTCCACCCCGGAAAGGATGACCGCCGACGCGCCCTGACGCTCCTGGGTAATCTCGGGAATGGGAAGCCCCAACACGGCACGGCAATGGAGTTCAAACTCGCTCAGGTTCTGCGTGCCGGCCAGAGTGACCATGCCCGTGTCGTGGGGACGCGGACTCAGCTCGCTGAAGATGACGCCGTCGGTCTGGCTCACAAAGAACTCCACACCCCAGATGCCCTGGCCCGTGAGCGCCGCGGTGACCTTGGCGGCCATGCTGCGGGCCTGCTGCAGATGCTCGGGGCTCATGGCGCGGGGCTGAAAGCTCTCGCGGTAGTCGCCTCCCTTCTGCACGTGCCCGATGGGCTGGCAGAAAAGCGTAGGCCCGTCTTTCTGGGTGACGGTGAGGAGGGTGATTTCGTAGTCAAAGGGGATGAACTGCTCCACAATCACTTCGCGCAGGTCGCCACGCGCTCCTCCGCAGGCACACTGCCAGGCATCGGCCAGCTCCTCGGGGCGGTTCACCTTGCTCTGCCCGTGTCCGCTGCTGCTCATGAGCGGCTTCACGATGCAGGGGAAGCCCACCTTCGCGGCTGCGGCCTCCAGCTCCTCCAGCGATGTGGCGTAGCAGTATTCGGCTGTCTTGAGCCCCAGCTGCGTGTGGGCCAGTTCGCGTATCGACTTGCGGTTCATCGTGTAGTTCACGGCCTTGGCGCTGGGCACCACCTGAATGCCCTGGCGCTCGCAGTCGTAGAGTTTCTCGGTGCGGATGGCCTCTATTTCGGGCACGATGATGTCGGGCTTCACCTCGGCCACGGCCTCCATCAGCTCGTTTCCGTCGAGCATGTTGAACACACGGCTCTCGTCGGCCACCTGCATGGCAGGGGCATGGGCATAGCTGTCGCATGCCACCACATATTGTCCCTTACGCTGGCAGGCAATCACAAATTCCTTGCCCAGTTCGCCAGAACCTAACAGCATGATTTTCTTCTTCATATATTTATCTTATTAAAGTTATTCATTATTTATCTTCCTGTCTGAACCTGTTGCCCCACAGCTGCTCCATCCGCTGCGCGAGCTTGTCCTCGGCAGCATTGCGCTGGGGGTGCCACAGGCGTTCATGCACGAGCGCATCGGGCATGAACTGCTGCACCACGAAGTTGCCCTCATAGTCGTGGGCATACTTGTAGTCCTGCCCGTAGCCCAGCTCCTCCATGAGCTGCGTGGGTGCGTTTCTCAGATGGAGCGGCACAGGCTGGTTGCCACTCCGCTTCACCAGCGTGAGGGCGGAATTCACGGCCATGTAGGCCGAATTGCTCTTGGGGCTGGAGGCCAGATAGACGGTGGCCTCGGCCAGCGGGATGCGCCCCTCGGGAAAGCCCAGCTTCATCACAGCGTCAAAGGCGGCATTGGCCAGCAGGAGGGCGTTGGGATTGGCCAGCCCTATGTCCTCGGCGGCCGAAATCACCAGCCTCCGGGCAATGAATGCAGGGTCCTCCCCTCCTTCTATCATGCGCGCCAGCCAGTAGACGGCTGCATCGGGGTCGCTTCCGCGGATGCTCTTGATGAAGGCCGAGATAATGTCGTAGTGCATCTCGCCCCCCTTGTCATAGGCCAGAGGGTTCTGCTGCAGCAGCTGCCCCACCACCCTGTCGTTGATCACGATGGTGTCGAGATGGCTGCCGGCATTGTATATGAGCTCCATGATGTTGAGCAGCTTGCGGGCATCGCCCCCGCTGTAGCGGAGCAGGGCGGTGGTTTCCTGCACGTCGAACCGCTTCTGGCTGAGCAGGGTGTCCTGATGGATTACGCGGTCGACGAGCCGGAGCAGGTCGTCTTTTTCCAGGCTCTTGAGCACATACACCTGGCAACGGCTGAGCAGGGGTCTGATGACCTCGAACGAAGGGTTCTCGGTGGTGGCGCCCACGAGCGTCACCACACCCTGCTCCACGGCTCCCAGCAGGCGGTCCTGCTGCGACTTGCT
>JAEDIG010000064.1 GCA_016292545.1 Bacteroidaceae bacterium | reverse complement strand
ATACCCAGGGTGCCGCTTCGCTCTGCCCTGGGCTGATGGCTTTTGCCCCTTCGGGGCGTGGAACACAGGAGAATATTGATTGCCAAAATGGCCTTGTCTGAAACAGATATTTTGAACACCCTACCTTTCAGAACAAACAATCACTGCTGATACACAATTCATTTGAACTTGAGAAAGTTGAATTAATATTATTGTATAGCCTTTTCGTTTGTCCCTTTTGGGGGGATTGGTGCTGTCACTTGGTCTTTTTCACATCTATCAGATAGGACAGCTTGGCGATGATGGCTCCGTTGTTGCTCTTTCCGAAGGGGTCTTTCTTGCTGTTGCCGAAGAGGTCGCTCAGCCCGTAGAAATAGCGGCCTTCCAGGATGAAATAGTGTCCGCTCTTGGTGCTCACCTGCATGCCCAGTCCGCCCGTGATGCCGTACTCGAACTTCTTTTCCACCTTCATGTCGTATTGCTCCACACGGTGGTTGGGGCGCAGGCTCAGCGTGTAGTCGCTCCATTCTCCGCCCCTATGTTCCTTTTCGCTCAGATAGAGCCCCAGCTGCGGGCCCAGGATGAGGAAACCTTGCACACCCCCTCTTTCTTTGCCGAAGGCCAGCCGGGCCAGCAGCGGAATCTGCAGGTAGTTGATGTCGCGCTTATAGGTGTCGGTGCTCGTTTCGATGAGTTCGTTCCATCCCATCTGTGCATAGTTGAGTTCCCCCTGCAGCGCACAGTAGCACGAGAAATACTTTTCGCAGGTGTATCTCACGGTGAGGCCGAAGGTGGTTCCTCCATGGAAATTCTGCTTGATGGTGGGATTGAAACCCACGGTGTTGAGCAGGTAGCCGCCGTTTATGCCCACCGCCAGATCGCTGCGGTTCTCGCCGATCTGTGCCATACAGGTGCTTGCGAGGGCACAGGCAACAAGCATGAAAGAAAGCAGTCGTTTCATTGTATCATCTCAATGGTGTTGGAAGGCGTGTAGTGGATGAGCATCGTGTTGTGGTTGAGGTAACCCATCGTGTCGCCGTTCTTCTGGAACTTGAACACGTGCTGGAATGGCTGGCATTTCAGCGTCCCCTGCTTCTGGTCGAACAGGTCACCCAGCTTGGCCATGCCGCTCATGAAGAAATATCCCAGGTCGAATCCCAGCATGCCGAAGCACGGGAAGGAATAGAGCAGCTCCTTTCCGAAATGGCTGTAGAACCTGTTTTCGAACGCCTTGTTGCGCGGTTCCACGGGATTGCGGTAATAGGAGGTGTAGATATAGGTGTCGAAGCGGAAGAACTCGTTGAGCAGCGTGGGGGTATAGGTCTGCCACTCGGGGTAGCCCAGCATGGTAATCTTGTATTCGGGATGCGTGTCGGCAAATGCCTTCATCCGCGAAAAGAAGATGTTGAGTGTCTTGATGCTGGTGTTGTCGGGCACGATGCAGTTTTCGCGGAAGGCATTGAGGGCCGATTCGTAGGACATGTCGTCACCGCCTATGTGCATCGAGCGCATGGCAATGCCCTTGCCTGCCAGCTGCGTGCTCAGGAATTCTATCAGGTGCTCTCCTTTCTCATCGGGTGTTTCGGTCTTCAGCACCACATAGTTGCGGTTGGAATAGTGGTTGGCCATCATCTCGGACACATGCTGCTGTAGCATGGAGTAGGGCGTGGTCACGTTGTACACCGTGGAGCTGGTGCCCGTGTGGGCACTCAGGTTGGCAAAGGGAAGCACCAGCCGTATGCCGTGCTCCTGGCAGAAGGCGGAGAGGGCAGGCACCTGCACCTGGTCGGCCGGACCGATAATCAGCTGCATGCTTTCCAGTTCGGGCTCGCCCAGCACCAGCTTTATGTCCTCGGCTGTGGAGCCTGTGTTCAGCGCATACACTTCCACACTGGTTCCGCTCTGGCTCACACTGTCCACGGCCATCAGGAAACCCTGGTAGAACTCCAGAAACTTGGCTGCCCTTTTGCTGTTTTCGTCAAAGGGGAGCAGAACGGCCACCCTCACATGGTCATAGGCCGTGTGTATGGTTGCCGGGGCCATGGCGGAGCTGGTGGGTGTTTCCTGGCTTTCCGCTGCCGGTTTGGCCTTGTGGGCGGGGATGGTGAGGAACATTCCTTTTTTCACCTTGCCGTCGGCAATCTCGGGGTTGGCCTTGACAAGTTCTTCCACGCTGATGCCATGGTCGAGTGCGATACGGTAGGCCGTGTCGCCCTTTTTCACTTGGTAGATATGCTCCAGTGCTTCCATCGTCTGCTGGGCGCAGATGGAGGCCGAAATGAGCCAGAAGAGTAGGACTGTAATACGTTTCATGACACAAAGGTATTGGTATTTTATCAATTTTACAACAGATTTGTGCACTATCTCGGGAAAAATTGTTATTTTTGCAGAAAGATTAAGACACATAATGAGAAAATCGCTTTTGTTTTTGTGTTTGATGCCCCTGTTTGTGGTGGCTCAGGACAAGTTGCCGTCGGTGAGCCCGTCGGCGTTGTTTGTTACTCCCGATGGGGAGGAGAGTACCGAGTTGACCGAGGCGGTGGATGCTCCGCTTCAGGCCCGCTTCTTTGCGGGCAGTGCCGATGTGGGCGACTATGTGGCCCGCTACGAGTGGAAGATATGGGAAGAGGGCAAGACCGACGAGGTGCTGGTCCACCGCTTTGATGAGGACATCGAGTACACGTTTGTCAGGAGCGGCTCGTTCTGTGTGCAGCTCTATGCCACCTTTGTCTGTGGCAACGACACGATAACCTATCCCGCCGAGGGGGAGGACAACCCCATCCGGGTGAGCATCAGCGAGAGCAAGCTGGAGTTCCCCAATGCCTTTTCGCCCAACGGCGACGGCTACAACGATGTGCTCCGTGCCAAGGACGGCTACCAGAGCATCGTGTCCTTTGAGGCTGCTGTGTTCAACCGCTGGGGAACGAAAATCTACTCCTGGACCGACCTCGCGGGCGGATGGGACGGCAAGTGGCATGGCAAGTATGTGAAGAACGGTGTCTATTTTCTGGTGGTGAATGCCAAGGGCGCCGATGGAAAGAAATACAATCTGAGGAAAACCATCAGTGTGCTCACTGGTTACAAGCAGGAAAACGGAGGGGGCAGTCAGACAGATGAGTGATAAGGGAAAAATCATTGTGCAGGGTGCCCGTGTGCACAATCTGAAGAATATAAATGTAGAGATTCCGCAACACAGCCTCACGGTCATCACGGGCCTGAGCGGGAGCGGCAAGTCATCGTTGGCCTTCGACACCATCTATGCCGAGGGCCAGCGCCGCTATATAGAGACGTTCAGTGCATACGCCCGCAACTTTCTGGGAAACATGGCGCGCCCGGACGTGGACGTGATAACGGGACTGAGCCCCGTGATAAGCATCGAGCAGAAGACCACCAACAAGAACCCCCGCAGCACGGTGGGCACATCCACCGAAATCTATGATTTCCTGCGCCTGCTTTTTGCACGGGCTGCCGATGCCTATTCCTACGTGACGGGCGAACGCATGGTGAAATATACCGAAGAGCAGGTGATAGACCTCATCCTGAAGCAGTTTTCCGGCCGCAAGGTGTACCTGCTGGCACCCTTGGTGAAGAACCGCAAGGGCCATTATCGTGAACTCTTTGAGAGCATCCGCCGCAAGGGCTACCTGTATGTGCGCACCGATGGCATGATACAGGAAGTGGTGCCGGGCATGAAGCTGGACCGCTACCGCAACCATGACATAGAAGTGGTGATAGACCGGCTGGTGGTCCACGACAAGGACGACAAGCGTCTGGTGCAGAGCGTGGCCACGGCCATGTCGCAGGGCGAGGGCATGATGATGGTCTACGATGTGGAGGCTTCCCGGGTGAGCCATTTCAGCAAGCAGCTTGTATGCCCCACCAGCGGCATTTCCTATCGCGAACCCGCCCCCCATGATTTCTCCTTCAACAGTCCGCGGGGTGCATGCCCCCGCTGCAAGGGACTGGGCTACGTGAGTCTGGTGGACAAGGAAAAGGTGTTTCCCGACATGAGCCTCAGTGTGCGCCAGGGGGGCATCGCTCCTTTGGGGAAAATGCGCCAGGTGATGATATTCTGGCAGATACAGGCCGTGCTGGCTACCTATGACTGCACGCTCGACACCCCTCTCAACGAGCTCCCGCCCGAAGCGCTCGACGACATTGTGGACGGGTGCACCCAGACCCTCCGCATCCCGGCCGCCGTGGCCCATACCACCAACGACATCTTCTTTGAATACAGCGGTCTGGCCAAATATATCTCCCAGATGCAGGACGGCGAGATGAGTGCCAGTGCCCAGAAATGGGCCGAATCCTTCAGCAAGACGTGTGTGTGTCCCGAATGCCAGGGGCAACGCCTCAACAGGCAGGCCCTCTGTTTCCGGATGGCCGACAAGAACATCGCACAGCTGGCAGCCATGGACCTGCGTGAACTCAGCGAGTGGCTGTCGCATCTCCACGAAAAACTGACCACCCGCCAGCAGCATGTGGTTGCGGAGATACTCAAGGAAATACGCGTGCGCCTGCAGTTCCTGCTTGACGTGGGGCTCGAATACCTGTCGCTCGACCGCAGTTTTGTCACCCTTTCGGGCGGCGAGAGCCAGCGCATCCGACTGGCCACCCAGATAGGCAGCAAGCTCGTGAATGTCCTCTACATCCTGGACGAACCCAGCATCGGCCTCCACCAGCGCGACAACCGGCGGCTTATCCAGTCGCTGCAGTCGCTGCGCGACCTTGGCAACACGGTCATTGTGGTGGAGCACGACCAGGAGATGATGGAGAATGCCGACTATATTGTGGATATTGGTCCTCTGGCAGGACGGAAGGGCGGACAGGTGGTATATCAGGGAAACTACAAAGGACTGCTGCAGACCGACACTCTCACCAGCCGCTATCTGCAGGGCCGCCTGCGCATCCTTCCTCCGTCAACTCCGCGCGAAGGCACGGGCCGGTGTCTCACCATCCGCGGTGCATCGGGCAACAACCTGAAGCGGGTGGATGTGTCCTTTCCCTTGGGCAGGCTCATCTGTGTGACGGGCGTGAGCGGCAGCGGCAAGAGCTCCCTCATCAACGACACCCTGCAGCCCATCCTCAGCCAACGGCTCTACCGTTCCTTGCGCGACCCGCTCCCTTACGAAAGTGTGGAGGGTCTGGAACATGTGGACAAGATTGTGGACGTGGACCAGTCGCCCCTTGGCCGCACGCCCCGGAGCAATCCGGCCACCTATACGGGTGTGTTTTCAGACATACGCAACCTGTTCGTGGAACTTCCGGAGGCCAAGATAAGGGGCTACAAGCCAGGCCGTTTCTCTTTCAATGTGAAGGGAGGCCGCTGTGAAACATGCGGAGGAAACGGCTACAAGACCATAGAGATGAATTTTTTGCCCGATGTGCTGGTGCCCTGCGAGGAATGCTATGGCAAACGCTACAACCGCGAGACGCTGGAAGTGCGCTATCGGGGCAAGAGCATTGCCGATGTGCTCGACATGACCATCAACCAGGCCGTGGAGTTCTTCCAGTACCAGCCCACCATCTTGTCAAAGATCAAGGTGTTGCAGGATGTGGGACTGGGCTATATCAAACTGGGGCAGCCGTGTACCACAATCTCCGGCGGAGAAAGCCAGCGTGTGAAGCTGGCCACCGAACTGTCAAAGCGCGACACGGGCCACACGCTCTACATTCTGGACGAACCCACCACGGGGCTCCACTTCGAGGACATACGTGCACTCATGGAGGTGCTCTATAGGCTGGTGGAAAAGGGAAATACGGTGATTGTGATTGAGCACAACCTGGATGTCATTCGTTGTGCCGACTGGATTATTGACATGGGGCCCGAAGGCGGAAGCCAGGGCGGACAAGTGCTTTTCGAGGGCACGCCTGCACAGCTGGCTGCCAGCGGAGTGGGCTACACGTCGCGCTTCCTGGCCGAGGCCATGGGCATCAGGTGAGCTTGGAAGCCATGCTCTGCCAGATGTTTTCCTCGGGCACGGGAGCCGTCACGTCGATAATGTGGTGGCTCACGGGGTGTTCCATACAAATCCTGCGGGCATGCAGGCTGATGCTGCCGTCGGGATTGCTGCGTGGAGCCCCGTATTTCAGGTCTCCCTTGATTACACATCCCATGTGGGCCAGCTGGCATCTTATCTGATGATGCCTGCCTGTGTGCAGGGTCACTTCCAATAGGAAATAGCGGTCGGTGGCGGCCAGCAGCTTGTAGTCGAGCACTGCCTTCTTGCTGCCGGGCATTTCGTGGTCATAGGCACGTGCCATGTTCCTTTTGGTGTCGCGCGTGAGCCAGTTCACCAGTGTCCCCTCGTCCTGTGGCGGCCTTTTGCACACCAGGGCCCAATAGGTTTTCTTCACCTGTTCATGGCTGGCAAACATGGCACACAGTCGGCTCAGTGCCTTGCTGGTGCGTGCAAAACAAACCAGACCGCTCACCGGGCGGTCCAGCCTGTGTACCACCCCCACGAACACATTGCCCGGGCGGTGGTACTTTTCCTTGATATACGCTTTCACCATATCCGACAGCGGCGTGTCGCCGGTCTTGTCGCCTTGCACGATTTCCCCTGCCTTCTTCCGGGCGATGAGGATATGGTTGTCTTCGTAGATTACATTCATTCTTTCTCCTTTTGGGGGGATAGGGGAGGGGAATTACATGTTCATGCCGCCGTCCACCTGGATCACCTGTCCGCTCACGTAGCTCGACATGTCGCTGGCCAGGAAGGTGGCCACATTGGCGATGTCCTCCACCTGTCCTCCGCGGCGCAGGGGAATCTTCTTCTTCCATTCCTCGCGGATTTCGTCGGAGAGCGCAGCGGTCATGGCTGTCTCTATGAAGCCGGGAGCGATGGCATTGGCGCGTATGCCCTTGGGACCCATTTCCTGTGCCACGCTCTTGGCCAGGGCAATCATTCCGGCCTTGCTGGCGGCATAGTTGGCCTGGCCGGCGTTGCCGTGCACACCCACTACCGATGCCATGTTGATGATGCTGCCGCCACGCTGGCGCATCATGATGGGCACACAGGCATGGATGAAGTTGAAGGCACTCTTCAGGTTCACGTTGATGACAGCGTCCCATTGCTGTTCGGTCATGCGCAGCATCAGGCCGTCCTTGGTGATGCCTGCGTTGTTCACGAGAATATCGATGCTTCCGAAATCTTCCTTTATCTGCTTCACTACGGCTTCGGTCTCGGCAAAGTCGGCGGCGTTGCCGGCGTATGCGCGGCAGGTCACACCCACAGCCTCTATTTCCTTGCGGGTGGCTTCCAGGCCGGCTGCCATGTCGTCATTGAGAACAAGGTCGGTGAAAGCGATGTTTGCACCTTCCTGGGCAAAACGGAGGGCAATGGCCTTGCCTATGCCGCGTGCCGCACCTGTGATGAGGGCGGTCTTTCCTTCGAGTAGACTCATAGTTTCTTTTCTTTAATATATATATATTGTGTATTAATAATGATAGTTGTTGCTTGCGCTGTTCTTGCCCAGGGCCTTGTGGATGAGCTTCTGCACGATGGCCCTGCTGATGGTTCCCGGCAGTCCGTCGGCCAGCCGGCCATGGATATACGGAATTTCCAGTCCTCTCACACTGTAGTGTATGATGTCGGCTGTAAAGGGGATGTTGTCCACTTCAAACAAACCCTTTTCCACACCCTCAGCCAGTATCTGCACAAACAGTTTCGTTTCCCTCATGTCGAAGTTCTTTCTCACCTTCGACACCAGATATACGTTTCTGAAGAATTCTGCCCTCAGGTTGCCGTTTCGCTGCACGGCATCCTTTATCAGGTTCAGGTGGGTGTAGATGATTTCTACCAGCTTGTCTTCCAGTTCCATCTCTGTTCCTGCCATTTCCTCCAGCTTCATGGACATGCGGTCAAGCTCCGACTCAATGACGGCGTAGTAGATTTCTTCCTTGCTTTTGAAGTAGGTATATAATGTACGTCTTCCCTTACCGGAGGCAAGGGCGATGTCGTTCATTGTTGTGTTCTCCAGACCGTTTTTGGCAAAGAGCTGTCTGGCGACATCCACCAATTTTGTTCTTGTTTTGTTGATTGGCATAACGAATGCAAAGTTACGCTTATTCTGTAATATGTCCAAGAAAAACGCGCTGTTTTTTGCACACCATCTCCTATTTTTGTGCCATATTTGTTAAAATTTGATGAAATATTACCCATTTGTTTGGTCATGTCAGGAAAAAGCTCTACCTTTGCACTCGCAAACAAGAAACATCGCGGGGTGGAGCAGTTGGTAGCTCGCCAGGCTCATAACCTGGAGGTCGCCCGTTCGAGTCGGACCCCCGCAACTAGTAAAGGTCTCATCCATATCCGGATGAGGCTTTTTTTGTCCCGGAAGCACGGATAACTCACGACCAAGAAGGGGGGGGGCGGCATAATTTCATACCGTCATCATGGCGTGTCCGCCGAATGTGTTTCCCGTTTGTGGCAGCGGAGAAGGCCAGACGCGCCCCGGAGGGGCAAAAGCAGGACTGGCATCGGGGGCGTACATCAACCCCCTTTGCCAGTAGTCTGGCTTTTGCCCCTGTCAGAACCGGAAATAGTTCTTGGCGTTGTAGTAGCAGATGTCGCGGACCATCTGGCGGATTTGCGGCAGTTGCGAGGCGGGCAAGAGTCCGGCTTCCACATCTGCTCCCAGAAGGTTGCACAGCACACGGCGGAAATATTCGTGGCGGGGGTAGGAGAGGAACGAGCGGCTGTCGGTGAGCATACCCACGAAGCGGCTGAGCAGGCCGTGGGCAGACAGCGCGTTGAGCTGGCGCTCTATTCCCTCGCGCTGATCGTTGAACCACCATCCGCTTCCCAGCTGAATCTTGCCGGGTTTGGGTCCCTGCTGGAAATTCCCGGCCATGGTGGCAGTGAGGTCGTAGTCGGCCGGATTGATGTTGTAGAGGATAGTGGGGGCCAGAAGGTTGTCGGCATCGAGCATGTCGAGCAGGCGTGCCAGTCCTTCGGTGTGGTCCCATCCGCCCATCGAGTCGTAGCCCGTGTCGGGGCCCAGCAGGCGCATCATGCGCGTATTGGTGTTGCGGAGCGGGCCGAAGTGGAACTGCTGTGTCCATCCCTTGCGGGCGTTCATGCGGGCCAGGTTCAGCAACATGCCCATGCGGAAGGCGTCGGCCTCCTGTGGTGTGGGCATTTGTCCGGCCAGGGTGCGGCTGAAGGTGTGCTCCAGCTCCTCCGGTGTGGCCATCTGGGGCGTGATGTGGTCTATGCCATGGTCGCTGAGGCTGCATCCGGCCTGGGCAAAGGCATCCATGCGCCGGTCTACGGCTTCCCACAGCTGGCTGATGGTGTTTATCTCCATGCCTGCCCGTTCGCCCAGCCGTTGGATATAGGCCTGGTAGGAGGCGGGGTCCTTGATGTTCATGAGCTTGTCGGGCCGCCATGCGGGCATCACCTTGATGCCGAATCCGCTTTCCCGTATGAGCCGGTGAGCCTCCAGATCGTCGGCAGGGTCGTCGGTGGTGCACACGCTTTCCACATTGTAGCGCATCATGAGTCCGCGGGCACTGTATTCGGGCGACTGCAGCATTTCGTTGCAGGTGTCATAGATGGTGCGGGCCGTTTCCTCACACAGGAGCGTGTCTATGCCGAAGGCTGTCTTCAGTTCCAGATGGGTCCAGTGGTAGAGCGGGTTGCGCATGGTGTAGGGCACTGTGGCCGCCCAGTGGCGGAATTTCTCCCAGTCGTCGGCATCGCCCGTGATGTAGCGTTCGTCCACTCCGTTGGCCCTGAGGGCACGCCATTTGTAGTGGTCGCCGCCCAGCCACAGTTCGGTGATGGTGGCGAAGCGGTGGTCTGTGGCAATGAGCCGGGGGTTGAGGTGGCAGTGATAGTCGATGATGGGCAGGCCGGCTGCCTCTTCGTGGTAGAGCGTGCGTGCTGTGTCGTTGTGCAGCAGGAAGTCGGGATGTATGAATGGTGTTTGCATAATGGTTGGATGGTGTGTGGGGGGGTTATAGGGAGAATACATTGAATCCGCCGTCCACCACGGCCACTGTGCCCGTGACGAAGGCCGATGCCTCGGATATGAGGTAGTGGATGGTGCCGCAGAGTTCCTCTGGCTTGCCGAACCGGTGGAAGGGCGTCTGGCGGATGATGTCGTTGCCGCGCGATGTGAGCGAGCCGTCGGCATTCTGCAGGAGTGCGCGGTTCTGGTTGGTGAGGAAGAAGCCGGGTGCAATGGCGTTCACGCGGATGTGGGGCGAGAACTTGGTGGCTACCTCGGTGGCCAGATAGGCCGTGAGGTTGCTTATGCCGGCCTTGGCCGATGCATAGCCCATCACGCGGGTGAGCGGGCGGAAGGCGGCCATGCTGCTGAAGTTCACCACGGCTCCGCGTCCGGCCTCTGCCATGGGCTTGAGGAAGATTTGTGTGGGGATGAGCGTGCCGGTGAGGTTGAGCCCCAGCACCTTCTGGAAATCGTCGATCTTCACGTCGAAGAGCGTGCCTTCGGGTGGAATGGTGGCTCCCGGCATGTTCCCTCCCGCGGCATTGAGAAGGGCGTCTATGCGGCCTGTACGGGCCAGGATGCTGTCGCGCACGGCTTCCACGCGCTTGGCATCCATCACGTCGCACGTCTCAAAACTGGCCTTGCCGCCCGTCTCGCGTATGGCGCGCACAATGTCCTCGCCCGTCTGCCGGTTGCGTCCCAGCAGCACCACTTCGGCTCCCTCTGCGGCCAGATAAGAGGCTATCTCGCGGCCCAGCACACCCGTGCCGCCCGTAATCACCACCACGTGGCCTTCTATGTCGAAAAGATTCTTTTTCATCATTCTGTCTGATATATTATAGTTGTGTATACTGCATTCTCATCTCGTCGGCCACGGTGGCCATTACGCCTTCCACCTGCCCCAGGGCCAGCATCCGGCCATGGAAACTGTAGCCGGCATTGTAGCCCATCTTTTCGTCGCCCAGCATCAGTGGGGCGTGGTCCACGCGCATGGGCAGTGCGGGGTTCTCCTTCTCGAATATGCGCACCAGCTCTATCACGTGGGCCCTTCCGCCCAGATGGCTGGCCTCCTTGAAGTTGCCTCCGGGGAACACCTGCGTGCTGCGCAGATGCACGAACTTGGTGCGGCCGGCAAACCTGCGGGCCAGCTGGGGCACATCGTTGTGCAGTCCGGCGCTGAGCGAGCCGGCACAGAAGGTGAGGCCGTTGTGGCTGTCGGGCACGGCATCGAGGAACCACTGTATGTCCTCGCCTGAGGACACGATACGCGGCAGGCCCAGGATCTGGAGTGGCGGGTCGTCGGGGTGCACACACATCTGGATGTCGTATTCGTTGCACACGGGCATGATGGCCTCCAGGAAATATTTCATGTTGAGGCGTAGCTGGTCGCGTGTGATGCCGTCGAAGCGCGACAGCAGCTGGCGGAAGAGGCCCACGGGGTCGAGGTCCTCCTCCGATATGTTGCCGCCCACGAATCCTTGGGTCTTCACGATGATGTTCTCCACGAGCCTTTTCTCGTCGGCCCCGGTCATGCGGCTTGCCATTTCCTCCACCTGGCGCAGGGTTTCCGGCGTGTAGCTGTCGGCCGCTCCCTTGCGCTTCAGTATGCGGCAGTCGAAATAGGCGAATTCCGCGTGGTCGAAATAGAGCGACGAGGTGCCGTCGGGGTTGGGATGCTCCAGGTCGGTGCGTGCCCAGTCGAGCACGGGCATGAAGTTGTAGCAGATGGTCCTCACACCGCAGCGTCCCAGGTTGCGCAGGCTCGTGATGTAGTTGTCGATGAGCTGGTCGCGGTCGGGCCCGCCATACTTGATGCTTTCGCTCACGGGCAGGCTCTCCACCACGCTCCATCTCAGCCGGTGGTCCTCGATGAACCGCTTCATCTTCATTATCTCCTCCTCTTCCCACACATCGCCTGCCTTGATGTGGTGGAGCGATGTGACGATGCCTTCCACGCCAATCTGGCGGAGCATGTCCAGGGTGATCTTGTCGTTGGGTCCAAACCAACGCCATGTCTTTTCCATATCTCTCTCTTTTTTTTCTTGCTTTTGTTTATGCTTATTCAAATGCTCTCTTGTATCTGGGCACCAGCGCCTTCAGCATCAGCCATCCGGCCAGATAGGCCACGGCGCAGTAGCAGAAGATGATGAAGTAGCCCGCGGCCTTTCCCTCGAATCCGCACACCATCATGTGGGTTTCGCCGGCATAGTCGAACAGCCTTCCGCTTACCTTGTTGATGGCATACGAACCGATGCCTCCCGCCATGCCGTTGATGCCCGTGAGCGTGCCTATGGCGCGGGCGGGGAACAGGTCGCTGGCCACGCTGTACAGATTGGCCGACCACGACTGGTGGGCTGCACCGGCCAGGCCGATGAGCACCACCGGCCACCAGTAGCTGTAGGTTCCCAGCGGCTGGGCCAGGATGGTGAAAAGCGGGAAGATGGTGAAGCAGAACATGGCCTTCAGGCGTGCGTCGTAGGGATTGAGCCCCGTGCGTGAGATGATGTAGGTGGGCAGTTTGCCGCCCAGCAGGGCCAGCATGGTGATGGCATAGAGCACAAACAGCAGCATGATGGCCGTGGGGTCATCGGACTGCAGGCCATACACGTCCGACAGATAGGCCGGTGTCCAGAACAGGAAAAACCACCACACGCCGTCGGTCACCAGCTTGGACAGGAAGATGGCCCATGTCTGGGGCACCCTCAGTATGCGGCTCAGCGGAATGGGCGGATCGCCGGCTGTGGGGGCATCGGCCTTCTGCTCGTCGTCCTGCCGGATATAGGCCAGCTCGGCCTCGTTCACACGGCTGCATTCGTGGGGTTTCTTGTACACCAGCAGCCATGCTCCCAGCCACACAAAGCCCAGGGCACCGATGATGAGGAAGGCCATTTCCCATCCGTTGCCGAATCCTAATTCTTTGAAATATCTGGCTATGAGCGGAATGCTCAGCGGGGCTGCCAGGGCGCCGATGGTGGAGCCGCTGTTGAAGATGGCCGTGGCGTAGGCCCTGTCCTTCTTGGGGAAATATTCGGCGGTCACCTTCACTGCGGCGGGGAAGTTGCCGCTTTCGCCGATGGCCAGCACCACGCGCGATGCAATGAAGAACCATGCGCTCACCGTGCTGATGGTGAGGGCCATTGTGCCTGTGGCCTGAAACAGTTCTTCCGTGCCTCCCAGGCCCAGATGCCAGATTGTGGCCACTCCGCAGATGGCGTGCATGCAGGCACCCAGCGACCACACGGCAATGGCGTAGATGTAGCCCTTGCGAGTGCCCACCCAGTCGATGAACCTTCCGCTGAAGATATTGGCGATGGCATACACCAGCGCAAAGGTGGCGGCAATGTCGCCATAGTCCGAGTCGGTCCAGTGGAATTCAGGTCTGATAAAGTCTTTCCATGTGAGCGACAGCACTTGTCGGTCCATGTAGTTGATGGTGGTGGCCAGGAACAGCATGCTGCAGATGGTCCAGCGGTAGCGCGTGGCTACGGTTTTAGAGGGTTCTTTCATGATGTGTTTTTATAGTGTTTTATATTTTTTCCCCACAAAATTATGAAAAAACTGTCTGCCAGCCTAGCGTTTCCTCCCTTTTTTCTTTGACTTTCGCGGTTTTATTTGTAATTTTGCCGCCGGATATATAAGATAACAGGATGGAATTACAGAACTGTATAAAGACAATACGGGAAAACAGCTCCCAAATCATAAGTGATTTTGGGATTAGGAGTTTGTGCATTTTCGGTTCTGTATCAAGAAACGAACAGACAGAAAAGAGCGATCTGGATGTGTGTGTGGAAACACAAACCCCCAATCCGTTTCTCCTTGCCTCCTTAAAGGATTATTTGGAAGGCATATTCAAATGTTCCGTGGACGTTGTGCGCATGCATAAGAATATGCATCCCTTGTTGAAATCAAGAATAGAGCGAGATGGAGTATATGCAATACGATAGGGAACTGGTTTTGAATA
>JAEDIG010000063.1 GCA_016292545.1 Bacteroidaceae bacterium | reverse complement strand
TATGGCAAAGAAAGCTAAAGGCAACAGAATACAGGTGATTCTGGAATGCACCGAGATGAAGCAGAGTGGTCTGCCCGGCACTTCTCGTTACGTCACCACAAAGAACAGGAAGAACACTCCTGAGCGTTTGGAGTTGAAGAAATATAACCCCATCCTCAAGAGAATGACTATCCATAAGGAAATCAAGTAATAATACAATCATAAGTATATACTATGGCAAAGAAAGTAGTGGCTACCTTGCGTACCGGCAAGACTGATGGCCGTTCTTACACAAAGGTTATCAAGATGGTAAAGAACCCCCAGAGCGGTTCTTACAGCTTCGATGAGCAGATGATTCCCAACGAAGCAGTAAAGGATTTCTTCAAGAACTAGGCATTCGTTTTCGCCCGCTCTCCTGCGAGTGGACGGATATACATAAAAAAATGACAAGCGAGGTGTTTGGCCCCGCTTGTTTTTTTGTTGATTGTATTGCATTTACTTTTTCATGGTCCAGCCCAGTTTCAGACCCGAGTAGTTGCCCAGGAGGGAGGAAAGGGTGGAAAGTGTGGTGTTCTTGCTGCCGGTGGACAATTTGGTGGCCAGAGCCAGCAGGTTGTCTGCATCGTGGAGCATGTAGAGCTCACCGTTCTTCACCACGGCTGTGCAGGAATAGTTGGTGATTCCCAGCGCACCCGTGAGTATCAGTTGGTGGGACTTGGTGTCGTAGGTGTATGTGCCGGCATAGTCCTTGGAACCAACGGAGAAGGTGTAGGACTTGTCGCTGTTGAGCGTGAGTTTGCTCTTGCTGGAGAAACCAATCTTAGTGAGCTGGTTGCTGAGCATCGATTCCATCTTGCTGCTGGCTACGGTGCTACCCAGCTGGCTGAGGATATTTTCGCTTTCAAACACAATCTTTGGATTGCTGTAGGTCCAAGTGCCTGTGATGTCGGTGTTGGTGGTGAGATTGCTGAGCAGCGATGTGAGCACATTTCCCAAACTTGATGTGGCGGCTGTGTCGAGGCTGTTGTCGGCAGTTGTGCCGGTGCTGGTGCCGCAGCCTTGCAGCATCAGCGCCATGGCGCAGGCGGATGCGAGTGAACGGATTTTTTTCATTACTTTTTGATTATGATAATTTTGGATGATAGTATGAGCTGCCTTAGGATGGCTGTTTGTCCTGGAACAGCCGCATGAATTCCTTTGGAAAGGGCGTTTCCAGCCTGATGGTTTCACCCGTGACGGGGTGATGGAAGAACAGGCGGTAGGCGTGCAGGGCCATGCGTCCGATGGGGTCGGTGCCGTTGCCATACTTCTTGTCGCCCACTATGGGATGGCCCAGGTCCTGCATGTGCACCCTTATCTGGTTTTTCCGCCCTGTTTCCAGTCGCATCTCCACCAGGCTCAGGTTGCCCGTGGTCTGGAGTGTGTGGTAGTGGGTGATGGCCAGTTTCCCGCCGTTGTCGGTGGGGCTGCTATAGGTGACGAAAGCCTTGTTGTCGCGCAGCCAGCTTTGTATGGTTCCGCCCTCGCGTTCCATGGTTCCGCTCAACACGGCCACATAGCGTCGGTCGTACACCATATCGTGCCAATTCTCTTCAAGCACCTGCTGCACGTCTGTGTTTTTGGCATACATCATCAGGCCGCTGGTGTCGCGGTCGAGTCTGTGTACCACGTGGGCTGTGCATTTGAATTGCCTTTTCTTGAAATATTCGTCCAGAACGGTCTTGATGCTGTGTTGGGAGGGGTTTACACCCATGCTGAGGATGCCGGGTGCTTTTTCCACTACCACAAGGTGTTTGTCTTCATAGATAATCCTGACATACTTGTGGATGAGTTCGGAGGATCGCTTGTGGCGCGACACCATCACAATCATTCCAGGCTTGAGCGGGTGGTCGTGTCGGGTTACGAGTTGCTTGTCTACTGTTACGGCCCGGCCCGAAAGCAGGTCTTTGACCCGATTCTTGCTTGTTCCGCTCATCTGCTCCAGAAGAAAGTCCATCAGCTCCATCTCCCTGCGCACATGCAAGGTGATGTATTTGGATGCGGCATATTCTCTGCCTGTAATTTGATGTCTCATGTTGCCAATGACTGTTTGTCCTTTGTTCTTATAATATATATATATGTATATGGTAAAAAAAAGAAGTCTTGGTCTAGACCAAGACTTTCTTTTTGTAGCGCCTACGGGAATCGAACCCGTGTTCCATGCGTGAGAGGCATGTGTCCTAGCCGCTAGACGAAAGCGCCATGGCATCTGAGTTTTGCGGAAGCTGGGGGATTCGAACCCCCGGTACGGTAAACCCGTACGTCAGTTTAGCAAACTGGTGGTTTCAGCCACTCACCCAAACTTCCTTCCTTTTTCATCCTTTTGATGTTTGCTTTGCAGCGCTCATCTCTCAAATGCGATGCAAAGGTAGAGGTTTTTTTTGAATCGTGCAAGCTTTTTCGTGTTTTTTTTCTATCTTTGTGCAAAAATTGTGAGTATGACGCAAAATAATGCAATGATATTGCCACGGGGATGCAAGCTTATAGAGCTACCTAACGTGGTGGATGACAGAGGAAAACTCTGTTTTTTGGAGGGAAATCACCATATTCCCTTTTCCATCAGGAGAATTTTCTGGACTTACGATGTTTCGCAAGGACAGACGCGAGGCAATCATGCCCATCGCACATGCTCGATGGTGCTTTTTCCTGTGGGCGGGAGTTACAGGATTGAACTGGACGATGGCTTCATGAAGAAGACGCTTTGCATGGATGATTCTCATGTGGGACTGCTGGTGCCTCCGGGGGTATGGTGCAGGCTGTATGATTTTTCGCCAATGGCGGCTTCGGTTTGCCTGGCTTCAGACGTGTATGACGCGGATGACTACATCCACGATTACCAGGAATTTTTGAAATTTGTCGGATTATGAAGATTCTACCTTATTCTATAAATTATAGGGACGTATGGGACGAGTTCGTGCGCACGTCCAAGAACGGCACGTTTCTTTTTGAACGTGGATTTATGGATTATCATGCCTCCCGCTTTGCGGATTGTAGTGTGCTGGTGGTGGACGACACCAACTTCTCCGACGAGCCGGGTGAGGCCCAGCTGGCGCTACGCAACGTGAAGGCAATCCTTCCTGCCAACTGGCGCGAAGACGAGAGATGCGTGTATTCCCATCAAGGACTCACATACGGTGGTCTGGTGGTGAGGGAGGGGGCTACCCAGACAGAGGTGTTGCAGATGATGCAGATGGTGCTGTTCTATTTCCAGAATTATCTGCGTGCGCAGAAGTTTGTGTACAAACCCATACCATATATATATACGCCCTTGCCGAGCGAGGAGGACTTGTATGCGCTCTTTAGGGCCGGAGGACAGTTGAGCCGTCGCCTGGTGAGCACAGTAGTGAATCCTCGCCATCCCTTGCGCATGCGTACGCTCCGCATACGGCAGTCGCGCAAGGCTGTTGACCATGGTTTCTATATCGACCGCCTGACGGAGGGCGACTGGGATACCCTGAGGGAGTATTGGACGCTGTTGGAGGAGGTGCTTCGTGTCCATCACGATGCCGCTCCAGTACATAGTGTAGAGGAGATGCAGCTTCTGATGGAGCGTTTCCCCAAGAATATACGCCTGTTCCTGGTGCGTAGAGACCTGAAGGTGATGGGTGGATGTGTGGTTTTCGAAACCCTTCAGGTGGCCCATTTCCAATATATAGCCGTGGGCGACGAAGGGCGCGAGTATGGTGCGCTGGACCTCCTTTTCCGCTACTTGGTGAACGAACGGTACAGCCAGATGGAGTTTATCGACTTTGGCACCAGCAACGAGCTGGGTGGCTATGTGCTCAACGAAGGCCTTATTTTCCAGAAGGAAGGGTTTGGCGGCAGGGCTGTATGCTATGACACGTATGAGGTGAGGCTGGATGTCGATGTCATATCCTGCATGGCTGGCAATCATGCGGAGGAGGAAGACGGGAAAGTGAAGTATCTCGACCTGAAGGCCATTACCCAAACCTATGAACCTCAGCTGAGCGAGGCTGTTGAAAATGTGGTGAAGCGCGGATGGTTTCTGCTGGGACAGGAGAACAAGGCTTTCGAGGAGGCTTTCTCGGAATATACTGGAGCGGCCCATTGTGTGCTCACGGCCAATGGCCTGGAAGCCCTGATGCTCACACTCAATTCCTATAAGTACCTGATGGGATGGGCTGAGGGCGACGAGGTGATAGTGCCTTCCAATACCTATATTGCCACCATTCTGGCGGTAACCAACGTGGGCCTGAAACCTGTGCTGGTGGAGCCTTCGCTCGACACCTATCTGATGGATGTCCACAATCTGGAGGAGGCGCTTACGTCGCGCACCCGGGCTGTCCTGCCCGTGCATCTGTACGGACGTGTGTGTGACATGGATTCCATTTGTGGTTTTGCCCATGCGCATGGACTGGTGGTAGTGGATGATGTGGCACAGGCACATGGCGCCTGCTATCACGGGCGCAAGGCGGGCCACTTGGCGGATGCTTCGGCCTTCAGCTTTTATCCGGGAAAGAATCTGGGTGCGTTGGGGGATGCTGGATGTGTGTGCACCGACGATGAATCGCTTGCGCGCCTGATTCGCACCATGGCCAACTATGGTAGCGCACAGAAATACGTCAACGAGGTGAAGGGCTACAACAGCCGGTGTGATGAATTGCAGGCGGCTGTGCTGAATGTGAAGCTTCCGCGGCTGGATGCCGACAACGAGCGCAGGCGGCAGATAGCCCTGTGCTATGACAAAGGCATCCATAATCCGCTCATCACCAAACCGCAGTTGCCCACCCACATGGAAGAGCATGTGTTCCATATCTATGCCGTGCGCTGTCCGGCCCGTGACCTCCTGCAGGATTTCCTGGCGGAACACGGCATACAGACGATGATCCATTATCCCATCCCGCCCCACAAGCAGCAGGCATATAGCGAATGGAACCATCTCTCGTATCCCATTGCGGAGCGCATCCATCGGGAGGTCCTTTCGCTGCCCATCTCCATCATGCTCACAGATTCGCAGGTGGAGCGCATCATCCGGCTTGTGAACGAGTTCAACTATTCATAAAGGCGGGGGCTGCGTAGGGTTATGGAAAAAGGGACGCTCCAACGGCTAGTCAGATGAGCGTCCCTTGAAGGTTACAACTGTGATTCCCGAGCCTCCGAACTGCACGTGCTCGTCGCGTGCGGAGGCCACAAAGGGGAGTGTTTGCAGGTATTCGCGGATGAGGTTGCGCAGGATGCCGCCGCCTGTGCCATGCAGGATGCGCACCATCGGGGCCCCCACCAGTACGGCATCGTCGATATAATACGTGACGGCCTGAAGGGCCTCGTCGCCCCTCATTCCCCTCACATCGAGCTGTTGCGAGAAGGAGAGATGCTTTTCGCGCACCTCGTTCTGGGTGGACCGCGAGAGAGAGGAAACGGGGCCTGTGGCCACGGGAGCCAGGGGCTTGGCTGCCATCAGACGGTCCAGTTCCACCAGCGTCTTCATCATCCCAAAGGTGACTGTGGCCTTCTTCCCGTCTATCCTTTCCAGCACACCCACCGAGGTCTGCCCCTTGATGCGGCAGGTGTCGCCGGGCTGTAGGGCGCGTGTTTCCACGGGTTTTGCAACAGGGGCGGCCTGCTTGTTCCCGGCCTTTTCCGACTGCGCCTTTTGCCTGCGTTCCTCCTTCCGTTTCTTGCGTGCCTCTATTTGCGCCATCTTGCGTGCAATCATCTCGTCGTGCTCCTGCTGCCAGTTTTCTTGGAGCTGCTTGCGGAAGTCCTCCAGTTCCTGGCGCGATGCCTTGGTGCGTGCCTTTTCGGCCTGTGATTCGCGTATTTCGCGAATCGTGTTTTCAATCATGGCATTGGCATCCTGGATGATTTTTTCGGCCTGTGCTTGTGCCTGTTTCAGGATTTCCTTTCTTTTTTGTTGCAGGTCGGTAATCTCCCGCTCGTATTTCTCTATGGATTGCTGCATCTGCTTCTCCTGCGAATGGATGGTCTGCCGCTTGCCTTCCCAATAGCGTTTGTCGCGGGTGATGTCGAGCAGATATTTGTCGGCATTCACATATTCCTTGCCCACCAGTTCGGTGGCATCGGCAATCACATCCTCGGGAATGCCGATTTTGCGTGCAATCTCCACGGCAAAGCTGCTGCCTGCGTTGCCAATCTGCAGCTGGAAGAGTGCCTGCATCCGGTGGCGGTCATAGAGCATGGCTCCGTTCACCACACCGGGCGTGCCCTCTGCAAAGTGCTTCAGGTTCTGGTAGTGGGTGGTGATCACACCAAAGGCCCCACGGCCTACAAACCGCTTGAGCATGCTTTCTGCAAAGGCTCCTCCGATGGTGGGCTCCGTGCCGCTTCCGAACTCGTCGATGAGCAGAAGGGTGGAGGGATTGGCGTTGCGCATCATGAATTTCATGTTCAGCAGGTGGCTGCTGTAGGTGCTCAGGTCATCCTCTATGCTTTGCTCGTCGCCTATGTCGATGAAGATGCGTTCAAAGATGCCGGCCTTGGAATTCTCCTTCATGGGCACAGGAAGCCCGCATTGGAGCATGTATTGGAGCAGGCCCACAGTTTTCAGACACACACTCTTTCCGCCCGCGTTGGGGCCGCTGATGAGGAGGATGCGCTGCTTGCGGTGGAGGCAGATGTCGAGGGGCACCACTTTCTTGCCCTGTTTCCTCAGGTTGAGGGCCAGCAGCGGATGCTCGGCCATCACCCAGTCGAGCAGGGGGGCATCGGAGATGGATGGCGTATGGCCTCCGATGCGGTTGGCCAGATGGTACTTGGCCCCCACGAACTCTATGTCGGCCAGGAACTCAAAGCCGCGGAGCAGTTCCCTCACGTTGGGACGCAACGTTTCCGTAAACGTGCGCAGGATGTGGATGATTTCCCTGCGTTCTTCGGCTTCCAGCTCGCGGATCCTGTTGTTGGCCTCCACCACGTCGGCTGGTTCTATGAACACGGTTTTTCCGCTGGCGCTCTCGTCGTGCACAATGCCGCGCAGCCTTTTCTTCAGGGCAGGGGCTACGGGTATCACCAGCCGGCCGTCGCGGAGGGTGGGCGACACATCCTTGTCCACCAGCCCCTCGGCCTGTGCCTTCCGGAGGATGGACTGGAGCGTGTGGCTCACCGACCCCTCGGCCTGCCGCAGCTGGCGGCGGATGTCGGCCAGCCCGGGGCTGGCCTCATCCTTGATGCGTCCGTATTTGTCGAGAATCTGTTCCACACGCTTGGTCACGCTCAGAAAGGTGAATACCCCTTGGGCCAGCAGCTCCAGGGCAGGGAATTTCACGTGGTTGTCCTCGTCGTTCCTGCGTATGAGGGCCACCCATGCGTGTAGCGTCTGCAGCGAGCGGTAGAGGTCCCACATCTGTTGCTCCTCCAGATAGGTCCCTTCCACGGCTATGCGGCGGATGTCGGCTCTGAGGTCGAAGAAATCCTGCGGAGGCATGTCCGTTTCCTCGGCCATGATGCGTCCGTATTCCGCCACCTGGGCATGGAGTTGCCTCACCACCTGCGGGCTGGTGACAAACTGCATGTCGTCAACGCGTCCTTTGCCCATGGGGCTCAGGCAATGGGCATGGAGGAGCTGGCGGATTTCGTTGAATCCCAGTTTCTGCTCAATCTTTTGTGGATATAACATGTCGGCTTTCAGCTGTGTGGGGAAATCATCATTTCAGATTCTTGGGTGGGTACATCGTGTCCCACCATGTGGGGTCGTCCTGCAGCCATTTGGCAAACCATGCATAATAGGTGTGCACCCATTTGATGCGCTTTTCGTAGTCGAGAATGTGATGGTTCTGCCCGTCTACGGTGACGAAGGCACATTCGCGGCCCAGAATCTTCAGGGCGTTGAAGAGCTGGATGCTCTCGTTGATGGGTACGTTCGTGTCGGCATTTCCGTGGAGGAACAGGATGGGCGTGTGAATCTTGTCGGCATTGAAGAGCGGGGCGTGGCCTGTGAGCAGTTCGGGGTTGTTCCAGGGGTAGCTGTTGGCAGCGCTGATGGCGCTATAGCTGTAGCCCCAGTAGCCGAAGCCCCAGTAGCTGGCGGGATTGGAGATGCCTGCATGGCTCATGGCAGCCGCGAAGATGTCGGTCTGGGTTTGCAGGTACATGGTCATGAAGCCGCCGTATGAAGCACCCAGACAGCCTATCTTCTTGTCGTTCACCCATGGATGTTCGCGGCAGAACTGCTTGGTGCCCTCGATGATGTCGGCTGCTGTGTAGTCGCCGTATGCGTTCACGTGGCGTGCGGCGAATTCCTGTCCGAAGCCCGTGCATCCGCTGGGCTGGATCACATACACCACATATCCCATGGCGGCCCATCCGTGGAAGTTGTAGTAGCTGTCCAGATTGGTGGTCACGGGCGAGCATCCGCCGTAGTAGTAGACCAGCATGGGGTATTTCTTTGTCGCGTCGAAATAGGGCGGCAGGTAGTAGCGGCCCGTGATGGAGTCGCCCCGGCTGCTCTTGAAGTTCCAGGTCTCGCATGTGCCCAGGGCCACATCACCCATGATGGCCTTGTCATAGTCGCGCACCAGTTGCTCCTTGGTGCCTTTGAGCTGTACGTTGTACACGCGGCTGCTGTTGCTCTCGCTTTGTCCGGTGTAGGCCAGCATGGGCTTTTCGGCAGCCAGGGAGAAGTTGAAGACCACGCTTTCCGACAGCTTCAGCTCCGTCCACTTGCCCGTGGCCAGGTCGAGGCAGAAGATGTTCTTGTGGTCGCGGTTCTCGCAGAGGGCATACACCTTGTTCTCGCACCTGCTGCATTCCCAGCGGGTGATGTTGGGGTTGAAATCGCGGGTGAGCGAGCGCACCTCATGCGTCTGCCCGTCTATTTGGAACAGTTCGGTCTGTATCATGCTGGGAATCTTTCCCGTGGGGTCGTTGATGCCGATGCCGCCGAAGGCTTCGGGGCTTCCGCTCACCAGGATGTCGTGCCCGTTGGGGGCAAACTGGGCTTGTGAGATGAAGCCGTCGCGTCGCACCAGCGTGTCCACCTGCATGTCCTCAAGGTTCACCATCAGCAGCGTGCTGAACGAGAAGGGGCGTTCCGTGATGCAGTTTTCGCTCACGGTGAGCAGCATCCGCTGGCCGTCGTGCGACACGTCGGCCGAGGCATTGTGCTGTCCCTGTGTGAGCTGTGTGAGCCGTCCGCTTTCCACATCCAGCAGCATCAGGTTGTAGCGGTTCCTCCATCCTGGCATGCGGTCGTCGGGCTCCAGTATCTGGAACACCTGCTTGTCCTCCTTGGGGCCTTCGGTGAGGTCGTGGATGACCATCAGGCGTTCGTCGGCCACAAACTCGCCGCTCTTTCCGCTATGGTCCACCAGCAGGGGTGTGGTCTCGCCCGTGGCGGGGTCCACATATTCATAGATTGTGCCCATGTCGGTGGCCTTTCGCTCGCTGATGTAGCGGTCGCCCTTGGAAGCCCATTGCTTGAAGTTCTGTGCGGGCAGCCGGATGCCGTTTTTCAGGTCGATGATCAGCTGCCTGTCTTCCGACTGGTTGTTGGTGCGCATGGTGTAGTCGCGCAGCAGCATGTAGCGTCCTGTACTGCTGAGCGAGGCGCTTCTGGGCCGCTGGCCGTAGAGGTAGTCCTCCAGCATGTAGAGCCTTTTCCCCTTGGGGTTGAGGGTGATGTATTTCTCCTGTTCCGAGATGAGCTGTGCCTTCAGGGTGTCGGCCTTCCCGGCCTTTTGCAGCACCTTCATCACCACCTTGTGGCGTCCGGGTGTCAGGTTCTGGCTGGCACCCTCCTTGCCGTCGATGAACACCTTGTGCTCGGCTGCCCCCTGGAGCTTCACCTCGCATTTGGCAAAAAGTGTGTTCTCCACCTCAAAGCCCACCAGGCTTACGCAGCTTGCCTCGGGTGCGGGCAGGATTCCGCCCTCCAGAGGGCTGGCGTCCGTCCATTGGGCGGGGCTCACGCATTTGTCCATCAGCACGTGGTCGGCATCGAACGGCTTCCCGTTCACATCGGCCGTGTCGGTCCGTATGGTTTGAGGCATGGTGAAGGGTCCCACCACACGCAGAGTGTCCACATCGGCTGCGTAGGCAGCCACACTCATGGCCGCCAGGGCCATGCAGCACATTCTCTTAACTTCTGGATACATTCTTTATTCCTTTTACTGTTTTTAGTTTTTTGATGAGTTTTTCCAATTTTCCTGTGTCCTCCAGCATCACGGTGAGCGTGCCGCTGAACAGTCCGTCGTAGCTGTCTATGCTGATGCTCCTGAGCAGAATCTTCTCCTCCTTGGAGATGATGCTGGTGATGTTGTTCACGATGCCCAGATCGTCGTTGCCCACCACCTTGAGCGTGATGGGGTACTGGGTGCCTCGCTTGCCTGCCCAGCGGGCCTTCACGATGCGGTAGCCGAAGCGTTCCCTCAGCTGGGGCGCATTGGGGCAGTCTATGCGGTGTATCTTGATGCCGTTGCCATTGGTGACGAAACCGAACACCTCGTCGCCATACACGGGCTGGCAGCATTTGGCCATCTGGAAATCGATGCCTTTCAGGTTCTGGTCGATAACCATCACGTCGTCGCCTCCGCCCAGGAGCTTCTTCTCGTCCTCGGGCTGCATCACGTAGCCGCTGGCGCTCTGCACGGGTGTTGCGCGTTCCTCTTCGCCCTTGGAGCGCCTGAGGTTGGCTGCATACTGCTCCAGCACCATGTTCAGGTCGATTTTCTCTCCGGCCAGGTCGGCATAGAAATCCGTCACCACCTTGTAGCCCATGCGTGTGATGGTGTGCATGAAGGTGGCTTCGTCGTATTCAATCTTGCGGTTGGTCATGCGCCTTTCCAGCACCTCCTTGGCCATGGCGGCCTGCTTGCTTTCCATTTCCTTCAGGCTCTGCCGGATTTTCGACTTGGCCTTGCTCGTCACCACAATGTTGAGCCAGTCCTGCTTGGGCGTCTGGTTCTTGTGGGTGAGGATTTCCACCTGGTCGCCGTTTTGCAGCTTCTGCCGGATGGTTACGTTGCGGTTGCCTATCCTGGCGCCTATACATTGGTCGCCCACACGTGTGTGGATGCTGTAGGCGAAGTCCAGCACGGTGGCTCCTGCAGGCAGCTTGAACAGGTCGCCCTTGGGGGTGAACACGAACACTTCGTCCTCCACCAGCTCCTGTCTGAACTGGTCCATCAGCTGCATGTCGTCGCCCGTTTCCAGCGCGCTCCTCACGCCGGCCAGCCATTCGTCGATGCTGCTCTGCCCGCCCTTGATGCCCTTGTAGCGCCAATGGGCGGCCAGTCCGTGCTCGGCAATGTCGTCCATGCGCTCGGTCCTTATCTGCACCTCCACCCATTTCTGCCCTGGCCCCAGTACGGTGATGTGGAGGCTCTCGTAGCCGTTGCTCTTGGGCACGCTCAGCCAGTCGCGCATGCGCTTGGGATTGCTCTGGTACATGTCGGTGATGATGCTGAACACCTGCCAGCACTCCATCTTCTCCCTATCCAGGGGGCTGTCCAGGATGATGCGGATGGCAAAGAGGTCGTATACGCCGTCCACGCCCACCTGCTGCTTCTTCATCTTCTGCCAGATGCTGTGGATGCTTTTGGTGCGGCCTTTCATGTGGAATTTCAGTCCGGCGGCCGTGAGCTTCTCCTCGATGGGCTTCACAAAGGCGGCGATGTATGCGTCGCGGCTCTTCTTCGTCTCGTTGAGCTTCTCCTTTATGTGGTAATAGGCATCATGCTCCAGGTATTTCAGGCTCAGGTCCTCCAGTTCGCTCTTCAGCTTGTAGAGCCCCAGTTTGTGGGCCAGGGGGGCATACAGGTAGGCCGCCTCCATCGACACTTTCCGCTGGGCTTCCACATTGGGCGTGTCCTTGATTTTCCGCATGATGTTCACGCGGTTGGCAATCATGATCAGGATTACGCGCATGTCCTCGGCAAAGGTCACCAGCAGGCTGCGGAAGTTTTCCGTTTCCACGGTGGCACTCTTGGTGTACAGGTCGCGGATGCGCATCATTCCGTGCACCACATGGGCCACATCGTCGCCGAAGGAGGCCTTCACCTCGTCCATCGTCACCGCTCCGCTCATCACGGTGGCGCTCACCATGATGCCGATTACCGAGCCGTGGGACAGGCCGATTTCCTGTGCCACCAGCAATGCAGTCTCCAGATCGTTTGTCACGGGATTGAATCCAAACGGGTCGCGCATCATGCTTCCGTGCTCCACGGCCCGTTGCACATAGTCTCTCACCCGCCTGATTTCTCCAGGCTGGATGAACTGGCTGGCCAGACGTGCCAGCTTCGTGCTGAGCAGGACCGTCTGGCGTTGCTCTTCAGGTGTGAAAAATCCGTTGTTGTCCATACGCTTCTTGTGATTCTTTCTGTTCTTGTCTGTTTTCTGCGACACAAAGATACGTGTTTTTTCCCATTTTTCTTGTGGTATGAACTTTTTTATTTAAATTTGTGGCGTAAATTACATAAAAACCCTATAAACTAATATTAAATATGTTCACTTCAGAGGATTTATCACAACTTCAGCAGAAAGGAATCTCTGCACAGCAAGTGGAGCAGCAGCTCCAGGCCTTCTCCAAGGGCTTCCCCTATCTGCGCCTGCAGGGCGCGGCTTCTATCGGAAACGGCATCATCGCCCCTCAGGACCATGAGGTGGAGGCCTACATCCAGGAATGGGAGGCCTATAAGGCCCAGGGCCACAACATCACCAAGTTTGTGCCGGCCAGCGGTGCCGCCAGCCGCATGTTCAAGAACATGTTCGAGTTTCTCGACGCACCCTATGACGTTCCCACCACCGATTTTGAGAAGGCCTATTTCAACGGCATCCACAAGTTTGCCTTCTTCGGGGCTCTCAACGAGGCCTGCCTGCGCAACGAGGGCAGCGGAGTGGATGACCTGATGGCTGCGGGCAACTACAAGGCCGTGGTGGCCAATATGCTCCAGGCCAAGGGCCTCAACTATGGCCAGCTGCCCAAGGGCCTCCTGCTTTTCCACCACTATGCCGACGGAAGCGCGCGCACCCCCTTGGAGGAACATCTGGCCGAGGCTGCCCTCTATGCCAGCTCGCAGGGCGAGACGGAGGTCCATTTTACCGTGAGTGCCGAGCACCAGGAGCTTTTCCGCCAGTTGCTGGAGCGTGTGGAGGACCGGTACAGCGGGTCCTACAAGATTCACTACAACGTGTCCTTCAGCGTGCAGAAACCCAGCACCGACACCATCGCTGCCAACATGGACAACACCCCCTTCCGCACCGATGATGGCCGTCTGCTCTTCCGCCCCGGCGGCCATGGAGCACTCATCCAGAACCTCAACGACCTGCAGAGCGAGGTGGTCTTCATCAAGAACATCGACAACGTGGTGCCCGACAGCCTGAAGCGTTCCACCGTGCTGTGGAAGCAGGTGATTGCCGGTGTGCTCGTGAACGTGCAGAAGCAGGCATTTGCCTATCTGCGCCAGCTCGACGAGAAAAGCTACACCCAGGCCGACCTGGCCGAGATGGTGCGTTTTGTGCGCCATACGCTCAATTGCGACTATCCCGACCTCAAGTACATGTCGGACGACAAGCTGCTCTCTTTCCTGCGCCGCAAGCTCGACCGCCCCATCCGTGTGTGTGGCGTGGTGAAGAACGTGGGCGAGCCCGGAGGCGGCCCGTTCCTGGCCTTCAACCCCGACGGAAGCGTGAGCCTGCAGATTCTGGAAAGCAGCCAGATTGATGCCAACAACCCCGAATACATGCGCATGTTCTCGCAGGGCACCCACTTCAACCCCGTGGATCTGGTATGCGCCCTCCGCGACTACAAGGGACAGAAGTATGACCTCACCCGCTTCGTGGATCCCGCCACGGGCTTCATCTCCCACAAGAGCAAGGGCGGGCGCGAGCTCAAGGCCCTGGAGCTCCCCGGCCTGTGGAACGGAGCCATGAGCGACTGGAGCACCATCTTCGTGGAAGTGCCTCTCGACACGTTCAATCCCGTGAAGACGGTCAACGACCTCCTGCGTCCGCAGCATCAGCAGTAGGCGCGTACGGACGTGTCTTGCAATACCGTCCATACCCAGGGCGCTGTTCTGGGTATGGACGGTTTCTGTTTGACCAGCATGTGTATCATCTAACGGGTGTAAGTCCCTAACGAGCC
>JAEDIG010000191.1 GCA_016292545.1 Bacteroidaceae bacterium | reverse complement strand
GGTCACAGTGTGTCCGGCTTCGTCCTTGAGTGTGGCCTGCAGGGTGAGGCTTCGGCTCTCGCCCGTAAGGTTGCGGGTGTGGGTGTCCACGTGTACGACGGCCTGCTGGCGGCTCACCTTCGGGAAGGTGACGAACTGTCCGCCGCCGGCCACTACGTCTTCCTGCAGCGGATCGGTGATGAACACCTTGTCGGTAATCACCATGCGCACATCGCGATAGATGCCGCTGTAGTAGTAGAAGTCCATATTGGCTTGAGGCTTGCCCGGAGGCGTGAGCGGGTCATCGGAGGCCTCTACGCGCACGGCCAGCACATTCGTTCCGCCCCATTGGATATGAGGTGTCAGGTCGGCCACAAAGCCCATGTAGCCTCCATAATGGGTGACCAGAAGGTGACCGTTGAGATAGACCTGGCAGTTCTTCATCACGCCTTCAAATTCCACTACAACGCGTTTGCCGGCATATTTCTCGGATAGGTTGAAATAGCGTCTGTACCAGCCCACACCATCGTATATGCTGTTGCCGCCGCAATGCTTCTTCTCCAGCTGCATCACGTGGGGCAGGGTGGCTGGCATCCAGTGGCTGTCGTCGGTGGCCGGATCTTGTGCGCCGGCCGCCTCTCCCCGATGGAAGGCCCAGTCGTTGTTCATTTGTAATACGGTGCGCTGCGCCCATGCCATGGCAGACAGGCAGCAGACCATGGCCAGGGAGGCGAGCCTCTGCCCTATGGCCTTGTCCAGTGGAATCAGTTGTCTTTTTTCCATGTGTGTGTTTTTAAAAAAGGTTATTTGTATGGGGGTGTAAGCATCTCCTTGGGAACGGAAGCACGAATCGACTGGCAGAGAAGGCGGCTCACGGCATCGCGCACAAAATCGCTGCGGGTCATCAACACCACTTCGCGTGTGGGCACCGGGATGGCAAACGGGCGCACCATCTGGCGTTGCTCGTCGGACAACTGTTCCGTAGCCAGCTGGGGAATGAAGGTGAGCCCCTTGCCGCCTTCCACCATGCGCATGAAGGTTTCTATGCTTCCCAGCGAATAGGTGTCCTGGCTGCTCCGGGCAGCCTTCAGGTGGCAGAATTTCACCAGCTGGCCATGGAAACAATGGCCTTCATCGAGCATCCACAGGTATTCATCGTTCAGGTCCGACGTGCGGATGCGTTCGTGTGAGAACAGCCTGTTGGTGCGCGACACGTATGCCATGAACTGCTCATAGAAGAGGGTCTTCAGGCTGAACTCCTCCATGCCGTCGAGCCGTGCCAGTATGGCTGCGTCCAGGTCGCCCTGCCTCACGGCCGGACAGATGTCGCTGGTCTTCATCTCCACCACCCTCAACTCCATCTCGGGATGGGTGGCGCATAGCTTTGGCAGGAAACGGGGCAGCAGGTAGGGTGCGATGGTGGGCAGGATGCCCAGCCTGAAGCGTCCGCCCACCTCCTGTTTTTCGTTGGCCACCAGGTCGCGTATGCCCCTTGCCATGGCCACTGTCCTTTCCGCCCTTTCGGCCACGGCCTCTCCTATGGCTGTGGGTATTACGCGCCCTGCCTTCCGCTCAAAGAGCCTGATGCCCAGCTCTGCCTCCAGTTTCTGTATCATGGCACTGAGCGTGGGCTGTGTCACTCCGCAGTATGAGGCTGCCTTGGCAAATTGCCGCAGCCGGTTCACAGCCACCACGTATTCCAGTTGTTGAAGCGTCATATATTATAATATAATTAGGTATGGAATGATATTCGCGGTGCAAATTTACCATATTTGTCTTTTCTGTGCAAACAAAGAATAGAAAAAATCTATGCAAGAATAAACAAATTATATTTGCGTGTTTCAAAAAGTATTGGTATTTTTGCGGCAGAATTCAATCAAAAAGACCAACTATTAAATAGAAAACGAACATGAAAGAACTGAAAGGAACAAAAACCGAAAAGAACCTGATGGAGGCCTTTGCCGGCGAGTCTGAGGCGCGCAACAAGTACACCTACTTCGCTTCCAAGGCCAAGAAGGACGGTTATCAGCAGATTGCAGCCCTCTTTGAGGAAACTGCTGCCAATGAAAAGGAACATGCAAAGCTGTGGTTCAAGTATCTGCAGGGCGGAGAAATCAAGGGCACCATGGAGAATCTGAAGGCTGCTGCCGAGGGCGAGAACTACGAGTGGACCAACATGTACGACCGCATGGCCAAGGAAGCCGATGAGGAAGGATTCCCCGAGATTGCCGCCAAGATGCGTGGTGTGGCTGCCATCGAGAAGGCCCATGAGGAGCGCTACCGCAAGTTGCTTCAGAATATCGAGCAGGGCGTTGTGTTCTCTCGCGAGGGCGACACCGTATGGCAGTGCCGCAACTGCGGTCACATTGTCATTGGCAAGGACGCTCCCGAGCTGTGCCCCGTATGTGCCCATCCGCTGAGCTATTTCGAGGTAAAGGCCGAGAACTATTAATAAGTTGAATCCCCTTTTTTAACCTCTATCTACTATGACACCCGGCAACCCCGAGGCAGGCAAGCAGAAATATATCTGCAACCTGTGCAGATGCGAAGTGGAACTGGACGGCGAAATGCCCGACGATTTCAAGTGTCCCCGCTGCAAGACTGGAAAGGAGAATTTCCGCAAGGTAGAGTAATCGGATGGAATCCGACCTTGCTCCCTAATACAGAAGGTGGTGTGCTGTTTGGCACACCGCCTTCTGTGTTGTACGCTCGGCATGAGCATTGTCTAACGGGTGCAAGTCCCCAAGCCACC
>JAEDIG010000062.1 GCA_016292545.1 Bacteroidaceae bacterium | reverse complement strand
ATATGGATGTAAAGCGCATTTGTGTGTATTGCGCCAGCAGTACACAGATCAGCACCTCCTATTTTGATGCTGCATACGAGCTGGGCCAGCGCATGGCCCGGCTCGGCATCGGCTTGGTGAATGGTGCAGGCAATATGGGGCTGATGCAGGCTTCGGCCGACGGCTGCCTGCAGGCGGGCGGAGAGGCTGTGGGAGTGATCCCCTCGTTCATGGTGGACGAGGGATGGTGCCACCAGGGCATGACACGCATCGTCACCACCCCCGACATGCACACCCGTCAGCAGGAGATGGCCCGCTTGAGCGATGCCGCCATTGTGTTGCCAGGAGGCTGCGGCACCATGGCAGAACTGCTGGAGCTGATTACCTGGAAACAATTGGGGCTCTATCTGAAACCCATTGTCCTGCTCAATCCGGACGGATTCTTCGACCCCTTGCTTGCACAGCTGTCCAGAGCCGCCGAGGAAATGTTCATGCGCAAGGAGCATCTGGATATATGGCGTGTGGCCCACACACCCGAGGAAGCCCTGCAGCTGGCGCTTTCCACGCCTCTGTGGGACACAAACGTAAGAAGATTCGCCGCGATATGACAACTATGGCGTGTGACACCACGGCAACCCTGCAACTGCCTCATTTCAGTGGTGTGGGCTTCTTTGCAGACAATCCGCGGTTCTGCCAGGGACAGGCCTTGCCAGTGGAAGGCATCACCGTAGACATGCCGGACTATTCGATGCAGACCGATGACCTGCTGGTGGGTGCGATGATGGCGGCTTTCGTGCTTCTGTCCTTGCTCTACCGCTATCTGCGTCCCTTCCTCGTGGAGCAGTTCCGCGCCCATTTCTTTTTTACTCCCGCCATAAGTTCAGAGTTGGAGAAGGTGGAGACAGGCATGGAGATGAATGCCCGTTTGCTGATGACTGTGATGTTGAGCCTGCTGGGCGGGATGGCTTTTTATGGCATGGTGCAGGCCTGTGGTTCACGTTTCCATCCGATGCTTCCCTTCTGGTTCCCGCCTGTAGTATATTCGGGCTGTGTGCTGGCATGTCTTGTGTGCAGGATTCTGATGGTGAGAGCGGTGAACGCGGTGTTTTTTGACAAAAAAAATCGCAAGGAAATGATGCGCGAGAATTCGTTCTACCTGTCGATGGAAGCCATCTTCTTCTTCCTGGCAACAGCACTGGCCGTATATGGCGGACTGCCGTTTGCAGCGCAGGTGAAAATCCTCATTTTTCCGCTGCTTTTTGTTAAAATACTCTTATTCTTTAGCACTTATAGGATTTTATTCGGCAAGTTTTGTCGCTGTTTGCATTTTTTTGTGTACTTTTGCGCCTTGGAACTGGTTCCGATAACAATATTATGGATGTTCTTGAACAAAATTACAAGTAGTCTGACAGTAAATTAAAGGTCAATATGATAAAAAAAATTCTCATTTCTCAACCTAAACCTTCATCAGAGAAATCACCCTATTTTGACATCGCGCGCAATCTAGGCGTGGAAATTGTATTTCGTCCTTTTATCAAGGTGGAAGCCCTTACTCCAGTAGAATTCCGTCAGCAGAAAGTGTCCATCCTAGAGCACACGGCTGTGGTGTTCACTTCGCGTAACGCCATCGACCATTTCTTCCAGCTCTGCAAGGAAATGCGCATATCCATTCCTGAGGACATGAAGTATTTCTGCATCACGGAGACTGTTGCGCTCTACATCCAGAAATATGTCCAGTATCGCAAGCGCAAGGTGTTCTTTGGCTCCACGGGAAAGATTGACGACATTGTTCCCCAGATGGTGAAGCACAAGAACGAGAAATATTTCATCCCCCAGAGCGACATGCACACCCAGGAATTTGCCGAGTTGCTCGACAGCAAGAAACTGATTCACCATGAGGCTGTGATGTTCCGTACAGTGAGCAACGACTTTGCAAAGGATGAGCCCTTCGACTACGACATGCTGATATTCTTCAGTCCCAGCGGCATCAACTCGTTGCTCAAGAACTTCCCCAACTACAATCAGGGAAACACGGCCATCGGCACGTTCGGCCCCACCACCGCCAAGGCTGCCAAGGAGGCAGGACTGCGTGTGGATCTGGAAGCCCCCACGCCCGAATATCCCAGCATTACGGCTGCATTGAGTGCCTATCTGACCAAGGTTAATGGATAAGCCGGGCACGCATAAGCTGAGCAAGAGCGAGCGACTTTGTAGCCGGAAGGCCATAGAGGAGCTCTTTAAAGGCGGACACAAGTCGATGTCCGCCTATCCTATTCGTGCCGTATTCATGCCTTCAGGAACAGCCGAGACGAGGTTGCTCGTGTCGGTGCCCAAACGGTGTCTAAAGCATGCCGTCGACCGCAACCGTGTGAAGCGTCAGGTGCGTGAGGCCTACCGGCTCAACAAGGCGTTGCTCCATCTACCGGAGGCGATGGGCCTTAACATTGCCTTCCTGTGGACAAGCAATGAACTGTTTCCCACCAAGGCTGTCACTGCCAAGGTGTGCAACCTTTTGCAACGCATCCATGAAAGTGTTGTCTAGCCTGCTTGTGGCCCTGCTTGTGGCTCCTATCCGGTTCTATCGGGCCTTTATTTCCCCTCTGACCCCTCCTTCATGCCGTTTCACTCCCACCTGTAGCCAGTATGCCATTGAAGCATTGCGTAAGCATGGGCCTTTGCGCGGGTTGGCCCTGGCCGTGTGGCGGATTCTCCGTTGCAATCCGTGGGGCGGATCGGGCTACGACCCTGTGCCATGAAATACATTGATTTCCACACCCACCATGCTTCCATAAACGGCGAAATCGTGATTCGCCAGGATGTGCAGTCCTGGGGCATTCATCCGTGCAATGCCCCTGTAGCCCAGTGGCAACCGCGGCTGGAGGGCTGCATAGCCATAGGAGAGTGTGGCCTCGACCATCTGTGTGGCGTGCCGGCCCGGATGCAGGAGTGCCTGTTCCTGCGCCATGTGGCGCTCAGCGAGGATGCCCGTATGCCGCTGATTGTGCATTGTGTGAGGGCATACGAGGAGGTAATGGCTATCCATCGTCGCCTGCGTCCGGCACAGCCGTGGATGGTGCACGGTTTTCGTGGCAAGCCTTCGGTGCTGAACCGTTTGCTGGACGAGGGGTTGTATGTGTCGTTTGGCGTGCTGTTCAATGAGGAGAGTGTGCGTGCATGTCCGGCAGAACGGCTTCTGGTGGAAACCGATGACCGTCTGGTGGCAGTGGACACGGTGTATGAAGCCATTGCTTCTGTCAGGGGCATTCAAACGGCCGATTTGGCCGCCTGTATGCAGCGCAACCATGCCCGTTTGTACGGAAATCACAGCATTTGTCATGAATAGAGATAAAAAAACATCTTCAACTCTACTTTATTTAGGAAAATTGATGTAATTTTGCGGAGAATATAACGTTTTTTAGGCAAATTCAACAATAAGAAATAACACATAACTCAAATTTATGGAATTCAGAAAGATTACTGCAGCCGAAGCTGCCTCGTTGGTGGAAAACGGACAGACTATCGGCTTGAGCGGATTCACACCCGCAGGTGTGGCCAAGTGTATCCCTGCTGCCATTGCCGAAAAGGCCGAGGCAGAACATGCAGCAGGAAAACCCTTCAAGATCAGCATCTTCACTGGTGCCAGCACAGGCCAGAGCTGCGACGGCGCAATGACCAATGCCCAGGCCGTTGATTTCCGTGCACCCTACACTACCAACCCCGATTTCCGCAAGCATGTCAACAACAACGAGTTGCGCTACAGTGACCTCAATCTTTCCAACATGGCCACCCAGATCCGCCAGGGTTATCTGGGCGAAGTGACTTGGGCCATTCTGGAAGCTTGTGCCATAGAGAGGGTTGGCACAAAGGCCCGCATCTACCTCACTGCAGCTGGCGGCATCAGTCCCACAGTGGCCCGTCTGGCCAAGAAAGGCATTTTTGTGGAGCTCAATGCCTTCCACAGCGCCAAGAGCGTGGGCATCCATGATGTCTATGAGATTGAGGACCATCCTTTCCGCAAGCCCATCAACATCTGCAAGGCCAACGACCGCATTGGCAAGCCCTACGTAGAAGTGGATGCAGACCGCATCGTGGGTGTGGTAGAATGCAACATCCCCGACGAGGCCCGTGGCTTCAAGGATCCCGACCCCATCACGAGCCAGATAGGCCAGAACGTGGCCGACTTCCTGCTCTACAACCTCAAGGCAGGGCTCATTCCCTCCAGCTTCCTTAATCTGCAGAGCGGTGTGGGCAGCGGTGCCAATGCCGTGCTGGGTGCGCTGGGCCAGTGTCCCGAAGTGCCTGACTTCAACATCTACACCGAGGTGCTGCAGGACGCTCCCGTGGCCTTGATGAAGCAGGGACGTGTGCTGAGTGCCTCCACCTGTTCGCTGACCGTCACCAACGAGTGCCTGCTGGACATCTATGACAATATCGACTTCTTCAAGGACAAGCTCGTGCTCCGTCCCTCTGAAATCAGCAATTGTCCCGAGGTCATTGCCCGCCTGGGCGTATGTGCGCTCAACACCGCCATCGAGTGTGACCTCTATGGTCATGTGAACTCCACCAAGATTTGCGGCACGAAGATGATGAATGGCATCGGCGGATCGGCCGACTTTGCCGCCAACGCCTACCTGTCCATCTTCACCTGCGGCTCAACAACCAAGGGTGGTGCCATCAGCAGCATCGTGCCCTTTGCCAGCCACATCGACCACACCAACCACTACATCGATGCGGTCATCACCGAGTATGGCGTGGCCGACCTCCGTCACAAGAGTGACATGCAGAAGGCCGAAGCACTCATCGCCGTGGCCCATCCCGACTACCAGCCTATGCTCCGCGATTACCTCAAGTATGCTGAAAGGAGAGGCGGACACACCCACCACGAACTGTCTGCAGCCTTTGCCATGCACGACACATTCCTTCGCAAGGGCGATATGCGCCTGACCGATCTCTCGGAATACCTGAAATAACAAGGAGGCATAATCGCACCGGTTGTCCGTCCTTTCATACGGGTTCCCCCTTATCCCGCATTCCATCTGGCGACATGGGGATAGGGGGGATACCCCCCCTCCAAAAAAACATTGAATATATGAACAGAAGACATTTTATTGCACTATCGTTGACGGGGCTGATGGAGTTGGGCATAGGAGCCAACCTGTCGCCTGTTCTTGCCCGCGGAAAGGGCAAGGATTCCTATTCGATTGTGATTCTGGGCGACACGCATTTCGACACGGAACCCGAAAGCGTATACCATTCCGATTATCTGGAGCCCAACCAACGGCTGAACAAGATTCAGCGTGACGAGTTTGCACGCAACGGCAAGATGTGGCGGGAGCTGTGCCCGCGTCTTGTGAAGCGCGCCCACGACCTCATCACCCCCGACACGCAGATGGTGTTCCAGATGGGCGACCTGATTCAGGGCGACTGTGGCAACCCTTCTGTCCATCGCCGCTTCCTCGATGATACAATCAACTATTTCAAGCACCAGCTGGGCGACTTGCCTTTTGTTACGGTGACGGGAAATCACGACGTTCGCGGCACGAAGGCCGAGGCCGTATACCACGAATACATGCCTGGGCGAATGTCGAAGGAACTGGGACGGAACATCTACAAGACGACTTTCGGCTTCACCATCGGAAAGGATGCATTCCTGTTTGTTGATTTCAACCGCCCGGATGATGCCGAGCTGGAACGCTTGCTCAGGGACACCCAGGGAGCCAGATACACCTTTGTGGTTGTGCACAGCCCCATTGTTCCCTATGATGGCGGTTTCCCGCGATGGTTCTTCCATGGTTCCGGAAACAAGAAGGAAACCGAGGCACGGCGGCATTTCCGCCGGCTTTTTGCACAGCGGGACGTGGTGGTGCTCTGCGGCCACACCCACAAGACGGAGTTCTTTGATTGGTATGGCGACGGGGGACGCATCACGCAGATGACCATGAACAGTGTGTGGACGCGTGAAGATATGCGGAACTACACCATCGTGTCGCAGGGAGCAGAAGCGTATGGCGAGAAGTGCAGGAAGAATATGGCTTCTGAGGCCAACTACAAGGAACTGATGGCGCTTTTCGACGAGTATCGCGACGGGCTCCGGCAATACTCGGTTTCGCCTGCGGCGGGTGTGTACAAGCTCAATGTCTCACCGGCGGGCGTAAGTGTGGATTTCTATGGTGGCGACTCTGAGACTGTGACCCACACCTTCGTGTTGCGGTGAGAGCCGCTGATGGCTACACGTATTTCAGCACCGAAAGCAGGTCGGGCTGGAACACTTGGCATGCCACCTGCCATAGCATGTCGGGCGTGAGCGCGTCTATCTTGTCGCACAGTTGCTGGCGCGACAGCGTGTTGTGGTAGTGGAGGAAGCGTTTCCCCATGCCGATGGCTACGTTCTCGAAATTGTCGCAGCTCAGTCCCAGCTGCCCTTTGAACTGCCGTTTGGCTGCCTGGAGGGTGGCGGGGGAGAGTGGCGCACGCAGCAGTTTGTCGAGTTCCTTCTGCACCAGCGATATGCATCGGTCGGCCTGCGAGGGGTCGCATCCGAAATATACGGCCCATACGCCAGTGTCGGTGTAGGCGGTGAGATTGCTTTCTACCGTGTATACCAGGCCGTGGCGTTCGCGCAATGACTGGTTGAGCCTGCTGTTCATGCCGGAGCCTCCCAGCATGTTGCTGAGCAGACACAGCGCCATGTGGAAAGGATGCTGTGCCGCAAAGGCGCGTGTGCCAATCATCACATGCGCCTGATGTGTGTCGAGCGTGCGTGTGGCGGTTTGCGGACTGTATGGCGGCAGTGGGGTGCGTGGAGCGACCGACTGGATGCAGGCATCGGTGGGACCATATTTGCCAGCTATGGCCTTGACGCGGGCCGGGGGGATGGGACCATACACGAACAGCACAGCGCGCGAGGGGGTGTAGAGCCGATGAGTGAAGCGGAGAATGTCGGCAGTGGTGAGGCGGCGCAGCTGGTCGGCATCGCCCAGAATGCTCCTTCCAAGGGGGTGACCCTGGAAAAGCATGTTCTCAAACTCGTCATAGATGAGTTCACTGGGCGAGTCGTTGTAGCTTTCGATTTCATTGGCCACCACCTCCACCTCCTTCTCCATCTCCTTCTCTGGATAGGTGCTCCGGAAAACAATGTCCATGAGCACATCCACTGCACGTGCGAAATGCTCTTTCATGCAGGTGCAGTAATAGACCGTTTCCTCCTTGCCCGTGAAGGCATTGAGCTCGCCGCCCACCGATTCCATGCGGTTGATGATGTGCCATGCGTTGCGCCCCAAGGTGCCCTTGAAGCTGAGATGCTCGGTGTAATGGGCAATGCCGTTTTCCCGCATGCCTTCATCGCGAGTGCCGGCATCGACGGCCACTCCGCAGTAGACCACGTCGGAACGTCCGGGCGCACACACAAGGCGCATGCCGCACGGAAGGATGTCGGTGTAGAATGCCTGTTCCATTGTGGCTGAATACATCAGTTGAGCTTGGCCTCCAGCAGGTAGTCCACGATGTCTGTGGTGGGCCGTTTGGGCAGGATGATGCGTGTGCCGTCCGGCTCGTTGCGCATGGCCAGACGTGTGCCTGTGGTGAAGAGGCTCACTTCAGAGATGTTATATCTGCCCTTGGGCAACAGGATGGAAGGTTTTCCGTCTACCACTTCGAGTCCGTTGTTGTGGATGCGCCCGTCTTCCTCTGAATTAAGGATGTGGATATAGAGCGTCTTGCCCTTTTGGGTGGTCACGCCCCAGGGTTGCGGGGGAATGATGCCGCCACGTGTGCTGTAGATGCTCTTGCCATAGGTGCGCATGAAGTGGCCTATGTCCTGGAGTATCTTCACGGCCTCGTCGGGCAGCTGGCCGTCCGGACGGGGACCGATGTTGAGCAGGAAATTGGAGTTCATCCCGGCAGCCCTAACCAGCCGGCGGATGATTTCATCGGAGCTCTTGTATGCCTTGTCCGTGATGCTGTAGCCCCAGGTGTTGTTCATGGTCTGGCACGACTCCAGCGGCAGCTGCTGGCTCACGGCCTGTCCTGCCGAGAAGCCAGCCGTGTTCTCGCCGGGCAGATCCTGCTCAAAGAGCTGGAAATCCTCACCCTCCACCACCTTTCCGTGGTGGTTGTTGCCAATCATGCACTTGGGCTGCAGTTTGTGTATCAGTTCGTATTGTTCCTTCAGTTCCCAATCGAATCCCGAGCCTGCGGGATGGTCCCACATGCCATCAAACCAAATGGCACCCACAGGACCATAGTTGGTGAGCAGTTCGGTGAGCTGCTGGTTCATGAAAGCCTTGTATTGCGCCCAGTTGGTGGTGCTGTCGGGATGGGGCAGATGTTTGCTGGTGCCTCCCAGAGGGTAGTCCTCGCGATACCAGTCCATGTGGCTGTAGTAGAAGTGTGGCTTGATGCCTTCCATGGCAAGGGCCTGCGACAGTTCCTTCACCACATCGCGCCCGAAGGGGGTGGCCTTCACGATGTTGTAGTCGCTGGCCCCCGTGTCCCACATCGAGAATCCGTCGTGATGGCGGGTGGTGAAGGTCACGTACTGTGCACCGGCCTCCTTGAAGATCAGGGCCCATTCCCTGGCACTGAACCATGAGGGGCAGAAGCCTCCGGCCAGATGGGCATATTCCTGTCGGTTGAGCCGCTTGTTGAACATCACCCATTCGCCGTCGCCCAGCATGGAGTAGATACCCCAGTGGAGGAAAATGCCGAACTTGCGGTCCTGGAATTCGTTTCTCACTTTCTGCATCTCGTCGGATGGTACGGGCAGTTCCTGAGCTTGGCCTTGCAGGATGGTGCAAAGCGCAATGGCTGCCAATAAAAGTTTTTTCATGTCTGCCAATGTGTGTTGTTTGTCCAAAATATGGTCGTTTTGTGTGCAAAATTACAAGAATTTCTTCAATTTGCGGAGAGAAAACGCAAAAAAACGTCTTTCGGGAGGGATATTCTACGGAAATAATGATAACTTTGCATGGTGAGACCACATGAACCCTATATTATTTTAATATGTAAAGTATGAAAGCAAAGAAACTATTATTGTGTGCTGCGGCTTCACTTGCCATGCTTATGGGCGCATGCCAGTGCAGGCAGGATACACAAGCCACAGCCCAGCGCTGGAGTGAGGAGAAGGCCAATGAATGGTATGCTCAGTTGCCATGGATGGCAGGTGCCGACTACATCAATGCGGACGCCATCAACCAAATCGAGATGTGGAGTGGCGACACCTATAACCACGACCAGATTGACAAGGAACTGGCGTGGGCCGAGGATTTGGGGTTCAAGACCCTGAGGGTGTATTTGAGTAGTGTGGTTTATGAAAACGATCCCGAGGGGATGAAACAGCGCATGGACGATTTCCTGACCGTCTGCCAGAGCCATGGCATTCGTCCGCTCTTCGTTTTCTTTGATGACTGCTGGAACGCGGAGTCGGCCTATGGCAAACAGCCTGCTCCCAAGCCTGGTGTGCACAATTCGGGATGGGTGCGCGACCCCTCTGCCTCCTTGCGTGAGGACACGGTCAGCCTGTATCCCAAGATGGAAGCCTACGTGAAGGATGTGCTCACCACCTTCAAGGACGATGACCGCATCCTCTTGTGGGACCTCTGGAACGAACCCGGCAACAGCGATCATGACCTGTCCACCCTTCCCCTGCTGAAGCGTGTGTTCGGATGGGCACGCGAGGTGAATCCCTCACAGCCTCTCACCAGCGGCATCTGGCGGTGGACCGACGATTTTGCACCCCTGAATGCCTTCCAGCTGGAGCATTCCGATGTAATCTCCTACCACAATTACAACGATGTGGACGACCATGCCCAGTGCATCAAGTATCTGACCATGATGAACCGTCCGCTGATATGCACCGAGTACATGGCACGCCGCAACAAGAGCTTCTTCCAGACCATCATGCCCTTGCTCAAGGCCAACAAGGTGGTGGCTATCAATTGGGGCTTTGTGGCCGGGAAAACCAATACCATCTTTGCATGGGACGAGCCGCTCCCCGACCTGCAGGAACCCCCATTGTGGTTCCACGACATCTATCGTCAGGATGGCACTCCCTTCTCCCAGGAAGAGGTGGACAGCATCAAGGCGTTGACAAAAAACTGATTGTGACATGTAGCCGGCCTTCGTGTGTCCTTTCCGGGCTCCTGGGGGCTGGCTTCTTTATGGGATAAGGCAATGAATGGATTGGTATTGGAAGGTGGAGGCATGCGGGCGCTGTTCACAGCGGGCATACTGGATGTGTTGATGGAAAACGATGTACGCTTCGACGGCATGATAGGCGTGTCGGCGGGTGCCACTTTTGGCTGCAACTTCAAGTCGCGCCAGGTGGGGCGGGCCTTGCGCTACAACCTGCGTTTCATCCATGACCCTCGTTATATGGGGTGGCGCAGCTGGCTGTCTACGGGCGACTGGGTGAGCGCCGAGTTCAGCTACCACACGCTGCCCGACCAGCTCGACCTTTTCGACTGGGATGCCTGGAGCCGCAACCCCATGGATTTCCATCTGGTGTGTACCGATGTGGACAATGGCAGGGCGGTGTATAAGCATCTGGTAGAGCCTGGCCGGGAGTCGCTCGACTGGCTGCGTGCCAGTGCCAGTATGCCTGTGGCAGCCCGTCCGGTGTGCATTGGCGGGCAACGGCTGCTCGATGGAGGCATTTCCGATTCCATCCCCTTGCAGTATTTCCAGTCGTTGGGCTACGACCGCTGTGTGGTCATCCTCACGCAGCCTATGGGCTTCCGCAAACGACGCACACGCCTGATGCCGCTGTTGCGGATGGCCATACCCCGCTATCCGGCCATTCTGAAAGCCATGAACGTTAGGCATGAGATGTATAACCGCGAGCTGGACTATCTGGCCCGCGAGCAGGCTGCCGGGCGGGCGTTGGTCATCTGTCCCGCCTCCACCATTGCCATCGGGCGGCTGGAGCAGGATGCCCGCAAGATGCATCACGTGTATGACCAGGGGCGCAAGGCCGGACTTGCCCATCTGGAACGCATACGGGCTTTTATCCGTGAAAATCCGGAGAATCATTCAATCAAGCAGTCATGACAAACAGAATCATCGGGATGGGAGAGAGCATTCTCGACATCCTTTTCAAGGACGGGCAGCCAGTGGCGGCTGTGGCAGGAGGCAGCAGCTTCAACAGTATTGTCAGTGTGGGACGGGCCAGCCTCCCATGTGCCTTTGTGGGCTTCACGGGCCATGACCAGGTGGGCACCCACACCATCCGGTTCCTGCAGGACAATGGAGTGGACACCCACTATTTCACAGCCTCGGAGCCAAAAAGTGCCATCAGCCTGGCCTTTCTCGACAGTCAGGGCAATGCCTCCTACTCGTTCTACAAGCCGCAGGTGGAACGGCTGCAGCTGGAGCCGCTGCCGTCGTTCCATCGTGGCGACACATTGCTGTTCGGCTCTTTTTATGCCTGTCAGCCAGAGGTGCGCCCACTGGTGGATGCCGTGCTTCGCGAGGCATCGGCAGCAGGGGCCACAGTCTATTACGACCTCAATTTCCGTCCTGCCCATCAGCATCAGCTCCCACAGTTGCGTGGCACCCTGATGGAGAACATCCGCCGGAGCACCATCGTGAGGGCCAGCGACGAGGATTGCCGTGTGGTGTGGGGTACGGGCAATCCCGAGGAGGTGTACCATACCCACATAGCCCCTCATTGTCCTCTTTTCGTGTGTACGGCGGGCGATGGTCCCATCACGCTTTGCACGCCCCGTCAGGTCTTGCAGGTGGCGGTTCCGCCGTTGGATGAGGTGGTGAGCACTGTGGGTGCAGGCGACAGCTTCAATGCGGGTGTTGCCTGTGCAGTGGCACGTCTGTCGATGACAGCCGATGAACTGGTGGATGCGGGGGAGGATGTGTGGCGGCAGATATTGCATACGGCCATGCGCTTTGCCCGGCTGTGCTGCATGAGCCGCGAGAACTATATCCCCAGAGGGGTGGCCGACGGACTTTTCTCCACGGCAGGCTGAAGGCCGCAGCAGAAGGCAAACACTTCCCTGTAGAAGGAGGCTTTCTGCTCGGTGGGCATGGGATAGGCACGCGAGGAACTGGGCATACGGTAGAGGCGAACCGTCCGTTTGGTGGCGGGGAGGACAAATTCCACATAGCAGCCCACTTTGGGCCCCACGATGCCAAAGTGGCTGCAGAAGATGTCCGTGGCCAGCTGGCCTGCCGTCACTACAGCCACACAATGCTCCAGCTGGCAGAGCATTGCCCCCACATCGGTGGGCTCCACCACTTCCAGGTCCTTGTCGGAGGCCGTGTTCTTGGTGCGTCTCACTCTTACGGCCGTGTCATACATGGCAATCCCTTTGTCGGTGAGAAACTCCATGATGCGTGTCTGGTGGAAACGCTTTTCTCCGGCCACGATGAAATGTTCCTTGTCCCCGAAAAAGCAGATGCCGAAGATGCGCCACATGTCGTTGGTGAAATTGGGGTAGTAGAAGGGCATGCACCATCGCTTCTCCGACGGCGGAAAGGTACCCAGCATCAGCAGTCGGGCATGGGCAGGCAGGAAGGGCTCAAACGGATGGGTTTCTGTGGTAGACACGTCAGTGTGTGTATATGTGTGGTGTGGAAATGTGAAAGAGGGATTGCGCCGCAATGTCGGCATCAGGCAGGTACCCCCGCCGGGAATCGAACCCGGATTGACGGTTTAGGAAACCGTAGTTCTATCCATTGAACTACAGGGGCTCCTCGTAATTTGCGTGCAAAGGTAGCCATTTTTTTTGTATTGTCGGTGTTTTGCTGATAGAATTTTGTTGTTGAGGGCTTATTTTATGAAAATGACCCATAGATAGAAATGTAATTGACAACTCCGCTTCGCAATTTGTGCAAAAAAACATAAAAACCATTTCGCTTGGGCATAAAAATTCATTTTTCCTTTCCGCAGTTCAAAAGAAAGCTGTACCTTTGTCATCGGTTCGGTAAAGAATCAGGCATAACAGACAATAAATTATATAATAACCATATTAATAATTCTGAAAAATGGCAACATTAGATTTGACAAAGTACGGAATCACAGGTGCAACTGTGATTGCCCACAATCCCTCTTATGAGAGACTGTTTGAGGAGGAGACCAAGGCTGGTCTCGAAGGCTACGAGGTAGGTCAGAACACCGAGCTCAATGCCGTGAATGTAATGACAGGTATCTTCACTGGCCGTTCTCCCAAGGACAAGTACATCGTCATGGACGAGAACTCCAAGGACACTGTGTGGTGGACTTCCGAGGAATACAAGAACGACAACCACCCCATGAGCGAGGAGGTTTGGGCTACCGTTAAGGAACTGGCCGTTAAGGAACTCTGCAACAAGAACCTGTATGTGGTTGACGCATTCTGCGGTGCCAACAAGGACACCCGCATGGCTGTCCGCTTCATCGTGGAGGTGGCATGGCAGGCACACTTCGTTACCAACATGTTCATCCGCCCCACAGCCGAGGAACTGGAGAACTTCGAACCCAATTTCGTTATCTACAACGCCAGCAAGGCCAAGGTTGAGAACTACAAGGAACTCGGCCTGAACAGCGAAACCTGTGTTGCCTTCAACGTTACCAGCCGCGAGCAGGTAATCATCAACACATGGTATGGCGGTGAGATGAAGAAGGGTATGTTCTCTATGATGAACTACTACCTGCCCCTCAAGGGCATCGCCTCCATGCACTGCTCTGCAAACTGCGACATGAACGGCGAGAACACAGCCATCTTCTTCGGCCTCTCCGGTACCGGCAAGACCACATTGTCTACCGATCCCAAGCGTCGTCTGATTGGTGACGACGAGCACGGATGGGACGACAACGGTGTGTTCAACTTCGAAGGCGGCTGCTATGCCAAGGTTATCAACCTGAGCAAGGAGAACGAGCCCGACATCTATGGTGCCATCAAGCGCAACGCCCTGCTGGAGAACGTCACCGTGGCTGCCGACGGCACCATCGACTTCGCTGACAAGAGCGTGACCGAGAACACCCGCGTTTCCTACCCGATCCAGCACATCAACAACATCGTGCGCCCGATTTCCGCTGCGCCGGCTGCCAAGAACGTCATCTTCCTGTCCGCTGACGCGTTCGGCGTGCTCCCGCCCGTTTCCATCCTCACGCCCGAACAGGCGCAGTACTACTTCCTCTCCGGCTTCACCGCTAAGCTGGCCGGCACCGAGCGCGGCATCACCGAGCCCACGCCGACTTTCTCCGCCTGCTTCGGCCAGGCCTTCCTCGAGCTGCATCCGACCAAGTACGCC
>JAEDIG010000002.1 GCA_016292545.1 Bacteroidaceae bacterium | reverse complement strand
GACGCAGGAAGATGTCGGCATAGCCGCCCTGATTGTCCAGTTCGGAAATGGGGCGGTAGAAACGGCACTGGCTGGTGAGGGCCAGCGTGTAGCCATGCACAAAGGCCTCACCCTTCTGGCGGTCGCGCTGCGAGGCGAAGGTGTGGATGCTGTCGGCAATGCACTGGAAGAAAGGCTTGAAGTCACCATCATAGGCCATGTTCTCCTCCAGTTGGGATAGGCGGTAGGTGTCGGTCTCCAAATGGTTGTCGTGATAGTTGTCGAGAAGGTAGGTGTAGATTTGTTCACGCACCACTTCGTTGGGGATAACGAAGCGGGTGCCTCCCCTGTAGGTGCCTCCGATAGTCACCATGCCGAAGTAGTAGAGCAGACTGATGAAATTGTCGTCTCTGGCAATCTGCTCTGCGGGGAAACCTTTCTTCAGTTCGCCCGTCACGAATCCTTTGGACACGAGGGTTTGGATGACAGAGGCATCGTGGGCAAACTCCTTGTCCTTGCGGATGAGCATACGCAGCTTGTTGTAGTCCACGCGGATGTTGGTGTCAAGCATGTCCTTGGGAATCCTGCAACGGTTGTCGATGTACTGGAACAGGAAATAGAGCACCATATTGGAGTTGTACATCGTAGTTTCTCCGTAAGCTTCTTCGGCAAAACAGTAGTTGTCGTAGTAGGGCTTCATGATTTCGATGAGTTCATCGATGGTGTGGTGGAACTCATGGTGCTGACTGTAGTATGTGAGCATCTGGCGTACTTCCTGCTCCGTGAAGCCCACCATCTCATTGAAGCCGTAGGCGAGTGAATAATTAGAGCCGATGTTGAAACCGCTGGTGAGGTCGTCCAGTGTGACAGGGCTTACGCCCGTAACGTAAACGCGTTCAATGCTCGAATCGGTGCCTGCCTTGATGGTGTCGAAGAAGGTGCGCAGGTAGCCTGTCCCATGTGTCTCCTGCTTATACTCGGTGAGCCGTGCCGCATCGGAGAGGATGTGGTTGGTGAAGTGGTCATACTCGTCGATGAAGAGATAGATTCTGGCACCTGTCTTGCGGGCCTCTCTGTACAAGTAGTCCAGTTGCTCTACGCATCCATTTTTTTTGTTCATTTCCTCCTTGATGCCCTCGGGAAGATACTGTTTGTACACATCACAGAAGTAGTTGAACTCCGTATTGCAAATGGAGTCCATCGCACTGCGATAATTCCCCAAATCAGCATTGATGACTGCAAAATTAAGGTAGATGACAAGATACTTGTTATGGTTGGGCGTAGGGTGCTGGCCTATGTACAGGTCGCCGTAGAGACGCTCGAACTTATCCTTCTGGTTGATGTCATAGTAATGACGCAGCATGGACATGGTAAGGCTCTTGCCGAAACGGCGCGGCCGGATGAAGAAGAAGAACCTGTTGGCGTTCTCCACCTTCTCTATGAACCGTGTCTTGTCCACATAGTAATAGTTATCCTCGCGGACAGCCACGAAGTTCATCATCCCATAGGGAATGCGTTTTACCTCTTCTTTTGCAGTTTTTCCTTCCATAACAGCGATGCTTTTCTTGTTTCAGACAACAAAAGTAAGGCTATTTAGCGACATTGCAAAATAATTGGCCAAAAACTTATCCAAGGAGCCAAATACGGCTTTGAGAGTGGACAATTAGCGACTAGTCGAGCCATTAACTTACGACTTCCCAAGTGCTTAACTAGCGGCTTGGGGAGCCGTAAGTTAACGGCTTTCCATCGGGACAAAAGAGGAGGACGGATATGCGCTACTTGCGCTTTTTCCTGCCCTTAACAGACGGCAGCTTGTACTCCTTACTGAACGAATAGGGTGCCGACTCGGGGGCTATGCCACGGGAGGTGTTGGGCTGCGAGGACATGGTGTAGTCCATGCGCATGCCCTTGAGCAGCTGGTCGTGAGTGACATAGTTGCAATCGTATTCCTGCCCGTCCAACGTGAGACGCTGCACATAGCGGTTCTCGTCGCTGCATGCAGGCGCATTCACCACCACATCCTTGCCGCCGGGCAGATGGAGTGTGGCCTGCTTGAAATAAGGGGCACCCATCACATACTGGTTGGAACCCGGACACACGGGATAGAAACCCAGAGCCGTGAACACATACCAGGCACTGGTCTGCCCATTGTCCTCGTCGCCACAATAACCGTCGGGGTTGGCATTGTACATGCGGTTCATCGTCTCGCGCAGCCAGTACTGGGTTTTCCAGGGCTGGCCGCTGTAGCCATAGAGGTAAATCATGTGCTGGATGGGCTGGTTGCCATGGGCATAGTTGCCCATGTTCATAATCTGCATCTCGCGTATTTCATGGATGGTGCCGCCATAATAGCTGTCGTCGAAGATGGGAGGCAGGGAGAAAACGCTGTCGAGCATGGCATTGAACACGGCATTGCCTCCCATCAGGTCGATGAGTCCCTGTGGGTCGTGGAAAACGCCCCATGTATAGTGCCAGCTGTTACCCTCGGTGAAGGCATCGCCCCACTTGAAAGGATTGAAGTCGGGAGCCCATTCTCCGTTCTCCAATCGGCCTCGCATAAGATTATGCGACGGGTCAAAGAGGTTGCGATAGTTCATGGCATGGCGGGCAAACACCTCAATCTCGCGCTCGGGCTTGCCCAATGCCTTGCCCAGCTGATAGATGCTCCAGTCGTCGAAGGCATATTCCAGGGTGCGTGCTGCGCTCTCGCGAATCTTGTCGTAGGGCACATATCCCAGCTGGTTGTATGCCTCCCACTGGCGGCGTCCGCTGGCCGAACGGTCCAGTTCGGCATTGGCTCCGTGCACCACCGCCTCCCACAGGGTCTCGATGTCGTAGCCACGGATGCCCTTGAGATAAGCGTCGGCCACCACACTGGCCGAATTGTTGCCCACCATGCAGTCGCGATGGCCGGGCGAACTCCATTCGGGCAGGAAGCCACTCTCCTTGTAGGCATTCACCCATCCCTCCTGCATCTTGGCCGCCATTTCGGGATAAACAAGGTTCACCAATGGGAAAAGGGCACGGAAGGTGTCCCAGAAACCCGTGTCGGCAAACATGTAGCCGGGCAATACCTGACCGTTGTAGGGGCTATAGTGGACAATCTGTCCGCTGGCATCCTTCTCGAAGAAACTGCGGGGGAAGAGCAGGGAACGATAGAGGCAACTGTAGAAGGTGCGCAGGCGGTTGGGGTCCGACTGGTCCTGTATGTCTATCCGGCTCAGCACCCTGTTCCATTCCTCACGGGCTGCACCAGCCACCTGCTCTAGCGACCGGCCAGAGAGTTCCTGCAGATTGCGCTGTGCCTGCTCGATGCTGATGAACGATGAAGCCACACGGGCGCAAACCTGCTCGCCCCGGCGGGTGGCAAAGCCTATGATGCCACCGGCATGGTTACACTCTGCCTGCAGGGTCTGCGGGTCCAGCTGGCCGTCCTTGACCACAGACGTATAGCTGAAAGGCTTGTCGAACTCCACCACGAAATAGTTGCGGAAGCCTTCGGGCACACCTCCGCTGTTGCGTGTGGTGTAGCCCTCGATGCGCTGCTGCTGGGGCAAAACCTTTACATATGAGCCACGGTCGTAGGCATCCACCACCACATAGCTGTGTTCATTCTCCGGAAACGTGAAACGGAAAATGGCGGCACGGCTGGTGGGGGCCACCTCGGTGACGATGTCATAGTCGGCCAGGTATACCTTATAATAATAAGGAGTGGCCGTTTCGGCCTTGTGGGAGAACCAGCTGGCGCGTTTGTCCTGATCGAACTCGGCAGCGCCGCACATGGGCATGATGGAGAACATGCCATAGTCGTTCATCCAGGGGCTGGGCTGATGGGTCTGCTTGAATCCGCGAATCTTCTCCGCATCATACGTATAGCACCATCCGTCGCCCATTTTCCCCGTCTGGGGAGTCCAGAAGTTCATGCCCCAGGGAGTGGCAATGGCAGGATAGGTGTTGCCCGTAGACAGGGCAGGAGTGGAATGTGTGCCCACAAGTGTGCTTACATAATCTACAGGATTTTCAATCGCCTGGGCCAGAAGGCTCACGCAACATGCACAAAAGGTTGTCAGTTTTCTTCTTTTCATTGAGTTTATTATTGTGTTTGGTTCATTATTACATGGGGTTCTCCAGCTTGCGGATGACGGTCTGGAGCTGTTCGCCCAGTCCGATGGTGTAGCCTTGGGATGCGAAGACCACCCGGTTGAAGGTGTCGGCCACAAAGAACACGGGCAGCAGCCGCTCATTGGAAAGTTTCATGTTGGCCACTATCTGCTTGCGGATGACACCCTGACTGTCTATGCCGAAGATGACACCCTCGGGCAAGCCCTTGAACTCATCACCCTGAAGCTTGGCGGCAGCATCGGCATCCTCGAACAGCAGCACCATCGGGCGGCCCCACTTTGTGAAGGTGTCCGCCACCTTGGCAATGTCGCGCAAGGCATGGTTGGTGGGTTCCTGCCCCACTCCTATCAGGCCTACAATAAAATATCCACGCCCCGTTTGGGAGAGGAGGCTCACCTCCTTGCCATCGAGAAGACTGAACTTAGACTCCGAATCAAAGTTGCCTATCACGCTCAGATCGGTCTGCGAGGTGCGCAAATGAAGTGTAAGGCAGGCAGGCGCACTGGCCGACACATGGAACAGCTGCATCTCGGAGAGCACACCACCCCCCGCCAGACGGGTGCCAGACACCAGAGCATAGTCGCCTTCATCGAGCGTAACACCATTCTTGAACGTGCCTGCCCAGGTGGTGCCTTCCTCCGGATATTCCAGCAAGGAAGTGGATCCGTCTTCGTTGATGCGGGTGAGGGTGAAATGGCTGTAATACTTGGGGTCGTCCACCATTCCATTGCCCTCGTATGCCAACCGGAGCACGCCCTTGGCAGCGGTTTTCTCCACGGTTTTCTCAAAGTCTACATCCACCCATCCGGCACCCTTCTTGTATTGCGTTTTCTTGGTGACGGCATCCACCCGTGCCTCTATGCCCAGACTGCGCGCCACATCCACAAAGAATATCTTGCGTGACCGCTCGTCGGTGACACGTGCATTCCACACGCCTATCGGGGTCTGGGCTATCTGCAATGCCTTCTTGTCGGGGTTGATGCGGATATGCTTCTTTATCCAGGCCACCAGACGCATGGGATTCTGGCGGAACTTATCGGCCTGTTTCTGGCTGAAAGCCGTTTCGAAGAACTGCTTGAAGGGATGGATAATCATTTCGTTCTCCACACGCGGACACAACTGGCTGCTCGATGCATTGAAATGGTCTTCCAGAATCTCCATCGGCATGTCGCGCAAGTCCTTGTCGCTAAGCGAGGCAAGCAACGTCCTCACACGCGGCAGATTGTCGGAATGGCGCACCATGAAATCTAATATCACCGCATGATTCCCCCTGGCCTTCACCAAGAAGTCAGACAAACGGTCATCGCCCTCGGGCAGGCCATGTGCCGCCAAGGCCTTGACGGCTGTGGCAGGCGTGAAGAATGTGGCCAGATAGGCTGTACGCACCGAGTCCTCGTAGGCCAGACGCCGACTGTTGAGCGCACGCTGCTCGTCGGTCACCTCTGGGGTATTGGCATGTTCGGGCGGAGGCACGATATTGAATGAATCGCGATAAAATACAGCCTCATCAGCCCGATCCGGCAGAACCGTACCGCCCACGCTACGATCCAGGCACACCTTCACCCTGCTGTCCTTGCCAAAGGAAGCGTAGGCAAAGCCATAGCGTCCCTTGCAGGAGGCCCACACCATCATGTCGCCCTTGCCAGCCGTGAGGAAGGTCTGCCCGTCCTTTCCCGTGTATTTTGTCACCACCGTGCAGAACTCGGCATAGTTGTAGATTTTGAAGTCCACACGTGCACCGTCAACAGGACGGCCCGCCTCATCCACCACATCAAAGTCGATGCGTGCCGACGAACCGTAGTTGTCTATCAGATTGATTTCGGTGTAGTTGGTTGTGCGCAGCATCACCTCCTCGGGGCCATTGTAGTCGCCAAAGGCCTTGGTGTGCATCAGCATGGCCCGCGAAGCGGGCGCATTGAACCAGGCCAGATTGAGCACAGCCTCCGGCTCACAGGCACCCAGGAAATACCATTGCCCGTCGGCCCACGCCTCCACCCAGGCATGATTGTCATCGGTGTGTGCCCAACGGGGTGTATACACCTGTCGGGCAGGAATGCCCACGGCACGCAAGGCTGCCACCGTGAACGTGCTTTCCTCGCCACATCGCCCGTAGGCCGAACGAAGGGTGGAAAGAGGAGCCGACGTGCGGCCATCGGATGGCTGGTAGGTGACATGCTCATGACACCAGTGGTTGACCTCCAGAATGGCATCATACATGCGCATACCCTTCACGCGCTCCTTGAGTTCCTTATAGAAAACCATGCGCAAACGGTCGAGGTTCTCGTTGTTCACCCTGACAGGCAGCACGAAATGGCGGAAAAGCAAGTCGGGCACTGCCATACCCCATGGCATATCGCGCCGCGCCTCAAGGCTCGTGCGCACATTCTCCTCAAAGAAGCTACGCGGGTAATCCGTCTTGTCGGCCAACGGCATATAACGGTAAAGAAAGTCTACGGCTTCCTCCACCTCGCCGTCGGCAGACTGCACTACATCCTCCACCCGAACCCTCTCCACTGCATGAAGCATGCCCAGAGCGTCCATCCCTGGCACCATTGCGGTCCATAACATTGCAATCAACAATTTTCTCATTTTCTGCTTTCGGGAAATATGATTTACGCCACAAAGTTAGGAAAAATCAGGCAATCACGCAAAGCAAACAGCACCTTTTTTGGTGCCATGCCGAAGAATATCCGCTTCTGCAAATAATAAATTCAGGAGGGAAGAGCCATTTCTCGATTCTTTTCCATACTTTTGCAAGAAAATCAATAAAAGGACACAATGAAAAGAGAAGACTTTGAGTTTGAAGTATGCGCCAACGGCGTAGAAAGTTGTCTGACGGCACAGGAAGGCGGGGCCGACAGGGTGGAACTGTGTGCGGGCATACCTGAAGGCGGCACCACACCCTCGTATGGAGAGATAAAGACGGCACGAAAGCTGCTCACCACCACACGCCTTCACGTCATCATCCGGCCTCGCGGGGGTGATTTCCTGTATTCGCCTCTGGAACTGGAGCGTATGGAGGAAGACATACGGATATGCAAGGAGTTGGGAGTGGACGGAGTGGTCTTCGGCTGCCTCACGGAACAGGGCAACGTGGACATGGAGCAGTGCCGCCGCCTGCTGGCACTGGCCAGACCTATGTCTGCCACCTTCCACCGTGCCTTCGACCACACCAGCGACCCGATGGCTGCTATGGAACAGATTATCACCCTGGGCTTCGACCGCATCCTTTCTTCAGGCCAATGCCCGAAAGCCGCAGACGGCATCCCCACACTGGCTGCCATGGAGCAGGCTGCCCGCAGGCGCATCACCATCATGGCCGGAAGCGGTGTGTGTGAGGACAACATCCGACAACTCTATGAGGCCACCGGCATCCGCGCATATCATTTCTCCCTGCGAGAGCGCGTAGCCAGCAGGATGGCTGCATCCAGCCCGTTGGCATCGGACAACGACCTGGACGTGTCGCACACGCCCGTGACTTCCGCTGAGCGGGTGAGGCACGCCATTGCCCAGCTGGCGGACTGATGCTACGGATATATTAGGTAGAGGGGGCGTGTCTCACGACATGCCCCCTCTCATTCTTTTAAAAAAATCTATGCTATGTTATATGTCACTCGTTGTTTTGCTCGGGACGCGGACGACGCTCGCGACGCTCAGAACGCGGACGGCGCTCACGCTCCACATATCCTTCAGGCTTCTCGATGAGCACACGATGGGAGAGCTTGAACTTGCCCGTCTTGGGATCAATGTCGAGCAACTTCACCTTAATCTTGTCGCCTTCCTTGATACCTGCTTCCTCCACGGTTTCCAGGCGCTTCCAGTCGATTTCGCTGATGTGGAGCAGACCGTCCTTGCCAGGCATGAACTCTACGAAGCAGCCATAGGGCATCACGGAACGGACAGTTCCGTCGTACACCTCGCCTACCTCAGGCACAGCCACAATGGCACGGATCTTGGCAAGAGCAGCATCGATGATGCTCTTGTTGGCACCAGACACCTGCACCTTGCCCACACCGTCTTCCTCGTCGATGGTGATGGTGGCACCTGTGTCCTCCTGCATGCCCTGGATAATCTTTCCACCGGGGCCAATCACTGCACCGATGAACTCCTTGGGGATGATAATCTGCTCGATGCGAGGCACATGAGGTTTCAGCTCGGGGCGAGGAGCAGACAGGGTCTTCATCATCTCGCCCAAGATGTGCTCGCGCCCGGCCTTGGCCTGCATGAGCGCCTTCTCCAAAATTTCGTAGCTCAAACCGTCACACTTGATGTCCATCTGTGTAGCGGTGAGTCCGTTGGGTGTGCCCGTGGTCTTGAAGTCCATGTCGCCCAAGTGGTCCTCGTCGCCAAGGATGTCGCTCAGGATGGCATACTTGTCCTCTCCGGGATTCTTGATAAGACCCATGGCAATGCCGCTCACGGGGTTCTTCAGGGGCACACCGGCATCCATCAGGCTCAGACAGCCGGCACATACAGTGGCCATTGAGCTGGATCCGTTGCTCTCCAGAATGTCGCTCACCACACGCACTGTGTAGGGGTAGTCGGCAGGAAGCTGGCCCTTCAGGCCACGCCATGCCAGATGGCCATGACCGATCTCGCGGCGGCCTACGCCACGCTGTGCCTTTGCCTCACCCGTAGAGAAGGGAGGGAAGTTGTAGTGGAGCAGGAAACGCATGTAGCCCTTCTCCAGCACGTCGTCCACCATCTTCTCGTCCATCTTGTTGCCAAGGGTGGTGGTGCTCAGCGACTGGGTCTCGCCACGGGTGAACAGTGCCGATCCGTGGGGGCCGGGCAGCGGATTCACCTCACACCAGATGGGGCGGATATCGGTGGTCTTGCGGCCATCCAGACGAATGCCTTCATCAAGGATGCAGCGGCGCATGGCATCGCGCTCCACGTCGTGATAGTAGCGGTCGATGAGGCCGTTCTTCTCTTCCAGCTCCTCGGGAGTGAGTTCGGGATGAGCCTCTGCATAGCGTGCCTTGAAGTCCTCACGCACCTTTTCAAAAGCCTCGGCACGCTCGTGCTTCTCCAGTGCCTGCTTCGTCACATCGTAGGCAGGCTGGTAGCACTCGTCGTGTGTCTGCTTGCGCAGGTCTTCGTCGTTCACCTCATGGCAGTACTCGCGCTTCACATCCTTGCCCAGTTCCTGGGACAACTGCTTCTGAAGGCGGCACATGGGTTTGATTGCCTCATGTGCAGCTTTCAGAGCTGCCAGCAAGTCCTGCTCGCTCACTTCCTTCATCTCACCTTCCACCATCATGATGTTCTCCTCGGTGGCACCCACCATCAAGTCCATGTCGGCCTTCTCAAGCTGAGTGAAGGTAGGGTTGATGACAAACTGTCCGTCGATACGGGCCACACGCACCTCAGATATAGGACCGCCGAAGGGAATATCGCTCACTGCCAGGGCTGCCGAAGCAGCAAAACCTGCCAATGCATCGGGCATATCCTCGCCGTCGGCAGAAAACAGAATCACGTTGACATACACCTCAGCGTGGTAGTTGTCGGGGAAAAGGGGACGCAGGGCACGGTCCACCAGACGGCATGTGAGAATCTCATTGTCACTTGCCTTTCCCTCACGCTTGGTAAATCCTCCAGGGAATCGGCCGGCTGCAGCATACTTCTCGCGGTATTCCACCTGCAGCGGCATAAAATCAGTACCAGGTACGGCATCCTTAGCGGCACACACAGTAGCCAGCAGCATCGTGTTGTTCATACGGAGCATCACGGCACCGTCGGCCTGCTTGGCCAGCTTTCCAGTCTCAATGCTGATGGTTCTTCCATCAGGCAGTTCGACAGTCTTTGTAATTACATTCATCTCGTTGATATAAAATATATTGCGTCAAAAAATCGCACAAAGGTACAAAAATAATTCCACTTTTCTCCTCTTTATACCTTATTATTAAGAAAGAAACGGCCTTTTTTATATTTTTTTATTACTACAGAGAGGGTTTTCATGGAAAAAATCGTAAATTTGCACGAAAATGAACACATAGCAGTATGAAAAGACTTCTTCTCCTGACAGCCGTGCTCAGTATGCTGGCCGGTTGCACCCGCGAACGGCGGTTCCATATCGAAGGACAGATAACGGGTGTCCCCTCCGACACCATGCTCTATCTGGAACACGTCACACTGGGTGACGGCATCGTGGTTGTGGACTCGGCCTGCATAGGCACCGACGGAAAGTTTGAAGTGGCAGCCGCCGCTCCCTCCAATCCCGAATTCTATCGCCTGCGCATCGGCGCACAGGGCATCAACCTGTCGGTGGACAGCGCCGAACGCATCCGCATAGAGGCTCCACTTGCCAACCTCTCGTTTGGCTACAAGGTGGAAGGCAGCGGCAACTGCGACACCATCCGCCTCCTGTGTCTTCACATGGCCGAACTGGAACGGCAGGTCACCAAGACTGCCCTCGACAGGAGCATCACCATGCAGGAGCGACAGGAAATCGTGGACACGCTGGTGGCGCAATACAAGCAGTCGGTGAAGGCCAACTACATGCGCAACCGCTACGATGCACCGAGCAGCTACTTTGCCTGCTTCCAGATGCTGGGCAACGTGCGTGTGTTTGACCCCATGCAGGACAAGAACGACCTGGCATGGTTCCGCGCCATAGCCAACGCATGGAACGAGCGCTACCCCGACTGCCCCCGCACGGAAAATCTATGCAACATCGTGCAGCAGGCACGCAAGAACCAAAGCAAACCCCGCCAGATTGTGCTCGACCTGGACCATGAGAAGGTGCGCGAACTGGGCATCATCGACATCACCCTGCCCGACATCAAGGGTGAGATGCGCTCGCTAAGCGACCTGAAGGGGAAGGTGGTTCTGCTCGACTTCACGGCCTTTTCGCTCGATGGCATGCACGAGCGCACCCTGCTCCTGCGCGAGCTGTACAACAAATACCACGACCGCGGCTTTGAGATTTACCAGGTGAGCGTGGACAACAACCACAACTTCTGGGCCCAGCGCACAGAGATGCTTCCATGGGTGAGTGTGTTCTGTCAGGAGGGTGCCGACAGCGACATCCTGAAGCTCTATCAAGTGGGTGCTGTGCCCTACTACTTCCTCATCGACCGCAACTGCGACCTGCAGGCACGGCAAGAGCACATCGCCGACCTCGACAAGGCCATTGAAGCACTCCTTTGACCGCCTTTTTTCCACATTTTCAGAAAAAAAGGCCGAAAAGTTTGGGCATTTGGAGTTTAATCTCTATCTTTGCATCGGAAATCCAGAAAAGAAACGGATAATATGAAGGGTTCCGGCCAAAAAGCCGGGATTCTTTTATTTTTCGTATCTCATCAAAACCGATTAAAAATATAACCTATTATAATAAAAAAAGTTATGGCATACATGACACAAAAGGGCTACGACAAACTGGTAGCCGAACTGCAACACATGGAAAATGTGGACCGCCCCGCTGCAAGTGCAGCCATTGCTGAGGCACGCGACAAGGGCGACCTGAGTGAGAACGCGGAATACGATGCCGCCAAGGAGTGGCAGGGGAAACTGGAAACAAAGATTGCCCTGCTCAAACAAACCATCCGCGACGCCAAAATCATCGACACCACCCACATGGACACCGAATCCGTGCAAATCCTGTGCACCGTGGAGCTCAAGAACGTGAAGAACAACATGAAGATGAAATACCGCATCGTGAGCGAGTCGGAAGCCAACCTGCGCGAGGGCAAGATTTCGGTGGGCACACCCATTGCACAAGGCCTGCTGGGCAAGAAGGTGGGCGATGTGGCCGAGATAAAGGTGCCCCAGGGAACCATCCAGCTGGAGGTGCTGAGCATCTCATACGAAGAATAAAACTGTTTTCCATCACACATACACATACCGTCATGACAATATTCAGCAAAATCATTGCAGGCGACATTCCCTGCTACAAGATTGCGGAAGACGACAGGTACTTTGCCTTCCTCGACATCAGCCCCCTGCAGAAGGGACACACGCTGGTAGTGCCCAAACATGAGGTGGACTACATCTTCGACCTCGACGACGAGGAGCTCGCCGGCATGCAGGTGTTTGCCAAGAAGGTGGCACTGGCCATCCGGAAAGCCATTCCCTGCCAGAAGGTGGGACAGTGCGTAATCGGCCTGGAAGTGCCTCACGCCCACATCCACCTTGTGCCCATGCAAACCGAGGACGACATTCGCTTCAACAACCCCCACCTGAAGCTCACGCCCGAAGAGTTCGAGGCCATTGCCGCCTCCATCAGGGCACAGTTCTAGCACAGCCCCTGAAAACAAGAGAATCCGATGGCAGCAACAGAACGCCATCGGATTCTCTTGTTTATTAGGGGGGCTATCTCCTTATCCAAACTTGGTGTCGGTGTGCATCCGCCGCATAGCGGCTGCATCGCTTCGGGGCGTAATCATCAGTATCTCGCCTTCCTCGGCCACCACATAGTCGTTGAGCCCCTTTATCACAGCTGTGCGCCCAGAGGGCAGACGGATGATGTTGTTGGCACATTCATAGAGGTAGGCCTTGGTGTTGAGCAGCACATTGCCATTCTCGTCGGCAGGCGCATCGCGATAGAGTCCCTGCCATGTACCCACATCGGCCCAGCCGAAATGTCCGGCCAGCACACACACGTTGTCGCTCCGCTCCAGAATGCTCACGTCCACGTTCAGATTGGGCAGCGAGCTAAAGAACTCGGGCACCAGCTTGGGGTCACCGCACTCAGCCTCGGCCATCATGCGGGGAATCTCCAACTGGTATTCGGGCACAAGCATGTACAGATTGTCCAGCATCACTCTCACACTGAAACACAGCAGACCCGTGTTCCAGAGGAAATCGCCCTCTTCCATAAAGATGCGGGCAAACTCGATGGACGGTTTCTCGGTGAAGGAGGTCACACGATACATGTCGCGACCTCCGTCCATGGGCTGGTCCAGCTGAATGTAGCCATAGCCCGTGTCGGGGCGGGTGGGACGCACGCCAATGGTCATCAGCATGTCGTGCCGGCCCACGAAACGGAGGGCATTGAGCATGTCCTCGGCAAAGGCCGTTTCGTCTACAATCAACTGGTCGGCAGGCGTCACAAGCACCCTTGCCTCGGGGTCTTCCTTGGCTATCACCACAGTACCCCAGGCCGTGGAGGCCAATGTGCCCCTGCGCACGGGTTCCTCCAGGATGTGCAAATCGTCCACCATGGGCAGCTGTTCATACACTAGGGGCAGGTATTCCACATGGGTGGACACAAAGATATGGTCGGGACGAATGAAACGCGACACGCGGTCGAAGGTCTGCTGTAGCATCGTCCGTCCTGTTCCCAGCAGGTCCATGAACTGCTTGGGACGTGTGGTTCTACTCACCGGCCACAGGCGGCTTCCGTTTCCGCCGGCCAGAATCAGGCAGTAATTATGATTGTTCTCCATATCAGCGGCAAAGTTTTTAGTTACACCATTGTTCTGTTCGCGGCGCTAAGTTAGGCCTTTTTCCCTACTCTGGCAAGGGGCTTAACCATTATTAATTATACGCGCGCGAGATTTTAGAGGTTTTTTGGAGTAGATGTGTCAGCGCAGTTTCTGGATGACGGGAAGAAGCAGACGCTCCATCACCTCATAGCCCTGTGCATTGGGATGCACGCCCGGCTTGTCCTTGGCATAATCGGGGCGGAGTTCCGTTCCGTCGGCCGACACCATGGCACTGAAATAGTCCACATAGGGAATCTTCTCGGCCTTGGCATAGGCCTGCACGCGTGCATTCAGACTGCGGATCTTGGCCATGGAGTCCTTGATGGAAGGCCGCCACCCGAAACCTCCCGCAGGCAGGCAGGAGGCCAGAATCACCTTCACCTTGTTGGCCCGCGCAATGTCCACCATCGACTTCACGTTGCCGAAGGTGATGTCCTCGTTGTAGGGGCCCGTGTTTTCAGCGATGTCGTTGGTGCCATAGTTGATGACCACGATGCGGGCACCTAGATTGATTACATCCTCGCGGAAACGCAGTAGGAACTGATAGCTCGTCTGGCCGCTGATGCCACGCCCAATCAGGTTGTTGTCCCTGAAGAATTCCGGACGCGCTGCCGGCCACGCATCCGTGATGGAATTGCCAAAGAGGACTACACGCTTTTCGCCCTTGGCAGGTTTTCCCAGCGAAAGATTGCTCTCGGCATAACGCTTGTAATTGGCAAACTCATGGTGCTTTTGTGCAACGGTGGGCAAGGTCAGCATCGCAAAACCTGCCACCAGCAAGGTCTTAATTGTATTGTTCATTTGCATAAAAACGGCTTTTAAGGTCTTATTGTAAGACAAAGGTAGGGATTTAGGGTGAGATTATCAAATTTTCGAGGCACATTCTTACAAAAAAAAATGAGGGGGTACAGACTTCGTTTTCTTGATATTTGTCAATAAAACCAGCCCCAAGCAGTGATTTCCGGCAGAAAAACTTGCCAAATCACAGCAGATGGTTGTACCTTTGCAGCGTCATAAGAACAAAAGGATAACACAAAAAGAGCCCTTATCCAAGCGTGGATAGTCCACAGGGCATTAGTCAGTAAGGTAAAAGATTGTTTAACGAAAAGAAAGGAGAAAATTATGACAGCATTAACTATGATTATCATGTCCGTAGTGACATTGTATGTAGTTCAGGACTACTTCAACTCTGGTATTTCACGCCGAGCCAACAAAGCCTGAATCCTTTTAAAAATGAATGAGTAACTGACAAAGATTCCCCCTTCGGAGCCTGGCTTCGAAGGGGGTTATATTTTTTACTGTCTGCTGCTCTGCGGACGTTTGCTGAAGATGGCATGAATGCGCTTCATGTCGAACTTGGAACTGCGGTCGTAGAAATAAATGCCGTTCTGCTCCTGTTCCACATCGGTCAGCTGGGTGTAGCAGTAGCCCCACACATTGTCGGAGATTTCCATGAGGGCGTCCACCTGGCCTTCGAGGCGTGTGTAGAATTCCTCCAGGGAATGAGGAGGTTCGCCATAGCCCCACGATGCGCCCGTGTTGCCTGTGGCCTGGTCCTGGCCCTTCACCCACTTGATGCCGCCGAACTCATCCAGAAGATAGGGCTTTGTGGCTTCGGTGTAGGTGGGGAAGTCGAACACCTCGTTGTCCTGCTCACGGTTGAAGCCCGTGTTCCTGCGTGCCAGCCCCGGGTATTCGTTGGGTGTCTGGAACCAGCGTTCGCCGTTGTAGATGATGTCCTTGAGCTTCTTGGGGTCCTGCTCATAGTTGTGGGTGGTCCAGATGTCTGTCTTGATGTGTACGCCACCGCTCACGTCACACACAGGGCGTGTGGGGTCGAGCATCTTGGTGAGGTCGTACACGTCGCTCACAAAGCGGGGGAACTGCACCCTGTCGGGCCACCATTCCTCGTTCATGGGTGTCCAGGTGACGATGGAAGGATGGTTTCTGTCACGCACGATTTCCTCGCTCCATTCGCTGATGAAGTTGCGGGCCACCTCGGGGTCGTTGGCGTCCATGCCCCATGAGGGAGCCTCGCCCCATGTGATGTAGCCCAGCTTGTCGGCCCAGTAGTGGAAGCGTTCCTCAAAGACCTTCTGGTGGAGGCGTGCGCCATTGAAGCCTGCCTGCATGGACAGTTCGATGTCATGGCGGAGTGCCTCATCGGAGGGAGCCGTCCAGATGCCGTCGGGGTAATAGCCCTGGTCGAGCACCAGGCGCTGATAGAACGGCTCGTTGTTGAGGAACACCCTGTTGCCCTCCACATGTACCTTGCGCATGCCCACGTAGGAAGTCACCTGGTCGATGACACGGCCCTGGGCATCCTTCACCTCATACGTCAGGTCGTAGAGGAAGGGGCTCTCGGGGCTCCACAGCTTGGGACTCTTGACAGGAAGCACCACGGTGCTGCTGTTCTGTGCGCCCACGGTCCTGGTGGCCACCACCTTCTTGCCGTCCTTGAGCGTGACGGTGAGCGTGGCGGCACTCTCGCGATAGAACGTAGGATGCACCACCACCTGCTTCTGGTCGATGTCGGTGGTCACCTGGGCACGCATGAGGGCAGAAGCGTCTACGGGCTCCATCCACACGGTCTGCCAGATGCCCGTGCAGCGTGTGTACATACATTCAAACTGGTCCTTGCGCATGTTCTGCTTGCCGGCAGGCTGCTTGCCCGTACGGGTGTCGCTGTAGGCATGCACCACCAGCGAGTGGGGTTTGCCGTCGGCCACAAAGCGCGTGACATCGATGGCAAAGGAAGTGCTTCCGCCAAAATGGCGGCCTGCCAGATGGCCGTCCACATAGACAGCGGCATTGTAGTACACGGCACCGAAGTTGAGCATCACATTGCGTCCGGTCCATTCGGAAGGCATCTGAATCTGACGCTGGTACCAGATGTTGTTGATAAAATCGGTGTACTCCACGCCGGAGAGCTTGCTCTCGGGGCAGAAAGGCACGGTAATCCGACCGTCGAAACCACGGCTCTCGTGGAGTTTCTTTTCCATTCCGGAGCCAACGAAGTCGAACGTGTAGCTCCATTCACCATTCAGGTTCACCCAGTCCTGGCGTTCAAACTGGGGACGCGGATACTCCGCCCTGGGCAGCGCCCATGCCGCCACTGCCACCAGACACATCAATACAGATGATAACAGTTTTCTCATTGTTGCTTTTTTTGGTTTTTTATGAATACTATATAACTACTGAAAGAGGGCATGTCGTCACAGGCACGCCCTCTCCTTGTTTCCGTTTATAAAGCCTTCGCCCGCATTAGCGAACAAGCACCTTTACACCGTTTACAATGTAGGTGCCACGGCCCAGACTCTTCACATCCTTCAGCGAAGCGACCTTGCCCACCAGCTGGCCGCCGATGGTGTACACGTTGCCGCCCTTGCCGATTTCGGCGAGCGTGCTCTGGATGCCGTCGGCCACCTTGCCGTCGATGGCTACAGCCACGTCATACTCGCTGTCCTCCTCGATGGGGTTGGCTCCGTAGACGATGTAGCCCTGGTTGGGCTCCACATAGGCATTGGTGCTGCTGAGCACCTTGGCTTTGTTCTCGGCAAATACCACATGGTCGGTGGTGATGAAGGTGAGGTAGTAGGCTCCCTTCATGCCGTTCAGTTCACCAGGTTCGCGCACCACCTCATTGCCCAGATAGAAGGCATCGGTGGTGGTGGCTTCGGCATTGTAGTCGCCGCCCTCGCTGATTACGTATACGAAGGGCACACCGGCTTCAACTTCCTCCACCTGGCTGAGCGCAACGAACTGTGTGCCCTCCTCATCGGCAAACGTACCGGCCAGGGTGTAGAGCGCACCGCCATCCACTCTCACGCTGGTGGGGAGGCAGAAGCCATAGTACTGTGCGGGAACCACCGTCTTCTGATATACGGGTGCATCCTCGTCGCCCAGAATGTCGCCGGCCTCCTCGATGCAGAACGAGCAGTTGCCGCCAGCACTCTCACCCGTCCATGTCTGGAGCAGCTGATGATCGCGCCAGAAGTTGAGGTAGTTATATTGCCAGCTCTGCCCATCGAGGTCCTGCAGGCGGAACGAGAACTGGCCATAGCCGAGCACATTGGGCTCAGTCTCCACAGGTGTGGTGCTCAGGGCCACGGACCGGAAGTTGTTCACGCGGTTGCGCTGCAGATAGAGGCCTGTGGCACGATGACGGATGGCGAATGTGCTGTCGGACAGGGCCACGAAGCTATACTGGTTATTGGGGTCATCCAGGTCGAGCACATCGGCATCATAGACATACAGTTGGGTGCCCTCGGTTACTACATCCTGGGTCAGATAGTCGATGCGGCCTTCGCTGCCTTCTCCGCCTTCAACCCACACGCCGGGAGCCATATACTTGCCAATCAGGCTGGGGCCGCCCTCTACAGCCGGACCACACTGAGTTGTGCTCCATCCATAGGTTTCATAGTCCTCGGCAGTGGTGAAGTGGATGCGGTACCACTTGTCGGTGCGGATGGGGTTGGCGCTCTTCTTCACGTTGGCAGCTGCAGCAGCCACCTCTGCGGCCAAGGCCTCCAGTTCCTCCTTCACGTATACGCCACCGTCCAGATAGGCATTGGCCTTGTCGATGGCATCCTGCAGTCCCTGCTTGGCGCTCATGTCGCTCCAGTAGCCGGGCTGTGTGCCCTCAACCATGATGTCGGCTGCCTTCTGGTTGTTGCTGATGGCATTGCGCAGCACGGCGGGGTCGGCCATCATGCCCAGGAAGGCGTCCAGGGCAGCCACAAAGGCCTGATACTGGTCGACAGTGAGGTCGGCATGGTCGAAGGTCTTCGACTCTGCCACCAGGGCTGCCAGTGTGGTAGCCACTTCGCCCATCTTGTCGAACTGGGTGTCGCGGGTCTTCACGGCAGGATAGAGCTGCAGGGCAGCCATGTGGAAGAAGCCACGCATGCCTGAGCTACCGGCTGCATCTTCCAGATAGAAGCGCAGGTGCTTGTAGGACTGCGCAATGTTGAAGGCCTGGGAATATACATCGGCCTGTCCACTCCACCAGGGAGTCTTCACAGCGCTGCACACGAGATCCCAACCCGTATCATTGGGGTCGGCCAGCAGGTCGTCGTTGTTGGTGCCATAGACACTGAACACGGTGGGGTGGTCGGCACCGTTGTTGCGGCGCTGCATGTACATCTTCACCCAGCCGGAAATACCCTCGTCGAAGGTGAGTTCAAAAGAATGGATGTGGGGTTTGTTGTCTGCGCTCTTGCTGGCATCGGACCAGTTGCTGTGCCAGAATGTGCCGGCATCCGTATCGAACAAGGCATCTACGGAGCCCTCGCTTCCCTCAGCCCACAGCGAGGTGAACTGGTCGGCAGCGGTGAAATAGGGCTGGTCGTCAACAATCTTGTAAGCATCGTTGAGGTCCTGGGCGGTTTCGATGGCAGCTTCTGCCTCGGCCACCTTCTGCTCATAGTCCATCACCATCAGGTCGTGGTTCTTCACCAGTTCGAAGGAAGCGATCAGCTCCTGTGCCTCCTCCTCACTCACGGGTTCCAGATACCACTCGGAAGTGCCCTTGTCGCCATTGTCCTTGTTCCAGGTGGCCTGCCATGCACAGGTGAGGCTGCCTTCGCCCAAGCCCTGCTTGTGGCCCAGCTGATGGATGTAGACGCTGGTGGTGCCAGCCAGGTCGCGGGCTGCGCTGGCAAAGCGGATGTACACCACGTCGTGGCCGTTCTCCGTGCCGGCATAGTCGAAGCCCATCAGGGTGTCTGCGTCGGCACTGAAGCTGTCATAGTTGGCAAGCTGTTCGCCCAGGGCCACGTTGATCATCTGCACGCCGCCTTCCTTCTGGTTGAGGCGCCACAGAAAACGGCAGTCCTTGTCGTTCTTCGTGCCCCAGTAGAGCTTGTCGTCCAATGCGCCATAGAGTGCCTTGGTCACGGGTTCGGTCTTCACCACGGGGTCACCGTTGATGTCCACATCGCCCGTCTCGGTTTCCACACGGTACTCCAGGTTGGCCACCAGACGGTAGTAGCCGTCGGTGAGGCTGAAGAGCACCTCAGAGGCCAGCACGGCTGCATAGTTGTCCTTCACCTGGTTCACGATGGCCTGCACCTCGTCGATGGTCATGGAGCCGGCTGTTCCGGCCTCCAGCACATCCATGGCCTTCTGCAAGCCTTCGAGGAAGAGTTTCTCGGCCTCGTAGTTGTTGTACTGCCCGAAGCCCTCGCCCATGTTGAAATGAGTGTTCTCGGGGTCGGTGAGATAGGCATCATAGTCGAGCAGCAGCTGCTCGATGGCCCTCTCGTTGGCATACGCACCGTCCACACGATAGATTTGCAACTCAGCCATGTGGAACACGGCCCCGCTGTGACCCTGGGTGTTGTTGTCGTAGAACTGGATGCGGACATACTTGGTTCCCTCGGGAAGGTAGAAGGAAGGAGTCACCACATACTCGCCCACGCCATGGTAGGGCATGTCGTAGAGGTCGCCCTCGGTGTAGTTCACACCGTCGGTGCTCGTCTTGATAATCAGGTTAGTGTACTGGCAGGTGGTGCTGCTGGTGCGGCGGCCTGTAACCACGGCCACATAGCCCTCGGTGGGCTCGGCCAGCTCCACAGTGATGTAGTGCGGATTGGGCACCTTGCCGTGCCAGTCGGAGTGCCAGAAGGTGTTGATGTCGCCATCAATCAGGTACTCGATGTGCAGACCTTCCTGCTCATCACTGGCATTACTACTCAATTGCCAGGCATCGGTAATCAGTTCCGTGCCCGGAAGGAGGTAATCGTAGAGCGAAATGTCGAAACCTCCTTCTTCCTGTGCCGAGAGCGTGAGGCTGCTCAGCACGAACATGACAAGAAAGTAAAACTTCTTCATGATTCTGTTGGTTTTTTGGATGAATAAATTGTTTATTGATGAATGAATTTGGTTGTTATCTAATGAGTTTCTTCACGTACCCTCCCTTGGGGGAGGGCACCAGAAAAAGGCCGCTGTCGGCACTGGAGGCTGCCACAGCCGTGCCGTCGGGCCTGTACCAGGGCGCATCCGCAGGGAGCATGGCCCCTGCAGAAGGGACGACCTCCACGCCCGTACCTCCGGTGTGGAGAGGAGCCACAGTGATGCGGTCTATGTCGGGCGACCATCCGCCGGAAGGCGACTTGATGGTGAAGGTGTTGTCGGAACCTGCATGGAGGCTGACCACCTGATGGTGCCACCCCATGCCGGAAGCGGAGTAGGTGGAGCCGTTGCCGCTGAACGTGACAGTGCCCAGCGAGGAGCCGTTGCAGAGCAGCTCCGCCTTGCGGTCGTCGGCAGTGGAATAGTAGACGGTCACCACATAGTCGCCTGCGCCCTGCGTGGCCTCAATGCCGTTGAAGGTGAGCAGGCGTCCCATGCCCAGGTTGCCCACCTTCTTGCCGCCGGAGGCGTAGGTGGTGGTGCCCTCGTTGGCCACGGTGACACTCGGCGAAAGGGTGTTGCCCGAAGCCTCAGCCTCATAGGTGACCTCGGCAGGCACATCCAGATTGTCCTGCGGAGACACCTGTATCAGATAGCCTCCCTCCTCGGCCACCTTGAGGCGGAGCGACGTTTCGCTGGTTACCTCGCGTTTCTCGAACACCAGATGGGAACGGCAGTTGCCGTCCTTGTAGATGTAGGCCGTATAGGTCTTGCCCGGCTCCAGGAAGGTGAGCGGCACGGTGCTGTAGCGCGAATCCACGCTCACGCCGGCAATCCACCAGTCCTGGCCATGGCGGCGTGCGATGGTGGCGAATGCCCCCACGCTGCCTTCCACCAGCTTGGTGTCGTCCCAGGCCGTGGGCAGGCGTTTCATGATGTCGCGCCCCACAAAGTACTGCAGGTGCTCGGGCTGTTCGGCAATGTGCTGTATGCCCGACTCGAAGGCCGTGAGCAGGGCCATGCGGTGGCCCACAGAGGTCTTGTTCAGCAGAATGCCCTTGCGGTTGGCCAGGTCGCCGGGCGTGTAGTCGGCGGCTCCCACCACATTGCGGGTGAAAAAGAGGTTGACGTGATGGACAGCCGTCATGAAGCGGTTGTTCCAGAAGTTCTGCTCGCCGCCCATGATGCCTTCCTGCGTCATCAGGTGGGGATAGGTGCGCCGCAGTCCGCAGGGACGGGTGCTGCCATGGAAGTTGACCAGCATCTGGCGTTTTCCGCATTCCACCAGCACCTTCTCCATGCGCTCCATGGTGGAGCGGGAGTCGTCTTCCCAGAAGTCTATCTTCACGCCCCGTATGCCTGCCTGCTTCCAGGCATCGAGTGTCTTGGTGATGTTGGCCGAAGAAAAGTCCTGGCTGTCGGAGAGCTTGGCCGTCTGCCAATAGAGCACCTCCACACCGCGCTCACGGGCATAGTCGACCACCTTTTTCGTGTCGGCCAAGCCCACGCCTGCATCCAGCAGGATGTAGGGCCAGCCCATCTCCACGGCCAAATCTACATAGCGGTAGTCGGCCTCCACGCGTGTGAGGGGCGAATAGCTACCGCCTTCCACTCCGCCCCAGTCCCAGGAGGCCACGCCTGGACGAATCCAGCTGAGGTTGGTGAGCGAGGTCTTGTCGCACAGGTTCTCGGTCATCACCGACTCGAACACCTGCGCCAGCGTGCCCACAATGCACATCTTCCAGGGCGATTTCATGGGCAGGCTCACCAGCAGGCTCTGCTCCTTGTCCTCCAGATAGTCCTTGGTGTCGCCCGTGCTGGCAAAGGAGAACTCGCCCCGGGTGACTTCGGCCCTGAGCAGTGCCGTGCAGGTGCCTGTCACATTGGCGGCTTCGCTGAGGAGCATAAAGGTGCCGCCCGCATTCACGAGGGCGGGCGTGTTCATGCGGCTGTCCTTGCCGGCGCCATAGAGGTCGGCCCAGGTGTAGCGCCCATAGTTGCTCTCATAGGCATAGTTGGGGGCACAGTAGTCGTTCTTGTTGTTGAAGCGGGAGGCCAGGCAATAGGTGAAGCCGCTGACACGCACACGCCCCACGTCGCCGGTCACCCTCACCTGCTCGATGCTCCCCTTCTTGGGCAGCACATAGCGATAGGCGAAACCATCGTCGTAGACGCGCATGAGCACCGACATGTTCCAGCCTGCCTCCGCGTTCTTCACCGTCACCGTGAGCTGGTTGAAATGGTTGCGCAGCGTGGACTTCTTGCCCACGGGCAGGGTGTAGGTTTCGTCCAGCCCGGCCACGTTGTGCGACACCAGTTCCAGTCCGTCCGTAAAGTTCCCCTGGCTGGTGGTGAGGCCCAGAGGCGACTCGCTGACCAGCAGTTTGCCGTCCTTTTCCACCGAATATCTGAGTTTGCCGTCGGCCAGACGGACGGTTGCCACCAGCGAACTGTCGGGTGAGGCCACGGTGTAGTCGTCGGCGCTGGCCTCCACGGTCCACATGGCGGCCGCGACCAGCATCCATACATGCAGTTTAAGCGTTTTCTTCATTCTCTCTTATATTAATAATGTAACATGCGCACAGGAGAGGAGGCTACCAGATGTCCTCGGGCGTTTCGGGGTTGTCGTAGACCTCCTTGCAGCAGTATTCCAGATAGTCCATATAGAACTGGCGGGTGGGGTCATCGAGCACCGTCTTGAAACGGAGATAGTAGACCTCATCAGGATCGAGCGTCTCGCGGATGATGATGCGGCGGGTGGAGATTTCGTCCTCACGTGCCGTGAGCGAACCGCCGGGAGAGCCTGCTATGTAGAGGGCGGAGCCCTTCATGAAACCGTTGTTGCGCAGCTTCTTGTCCACCTCGGCATTGTAGTCGTCGTCATCGGTGTCCTTTTCCCAGCCCAGTCCGCTTGGAAAGCTGCCGGCCGTGGTGTTGCGCCACACGGCACCCAGTCGGATGTCCAGGGGAATGCCCTTGGCGGCCAGACGGTTGGGGTCGGTGCCCCAGTAGAACTGCACCATACCTCGCGCGCCGCCGCTCTGCACGGCAAAGCGCAATTCATAGGTGCCGCGGGTGGGCACGGGCGGCATACGCAGGGTGAGCTCGCTCATGCCCTGCACGTTGAACTCGTCGCCCAGATAGTTGTGCCATCCGTTGCCGCGTCCGGTCCAGTAGAAGAACCATGTGTCGTCCTCGATGGAGGCATCGTCGAAATACTTGTATTCGCTGTCCACGGGAATGGCCACGTTCTTGTGGCGTTCGTCGGTGAGTTCCGACATGCGTATGTCGTTGTTGGTGAGTTCGGGGAACATGGCCGACACGTCCCATCTCACGCGGCCCTTGGCCATGTTGCTGCGGGTTTCCTCGTCGTAGACCAGGAGCTTCTCGATGGGGTAGATGATGCCGTTGCGCACATTGTGCTCGCCCTCCAGATTGGGCTGCCCGATGCGGATGCCCTCCTTGTCGGGGTCGCAGCTCAGCTCGCGGTAGTTGCCATGGCGTCCGTTGTTGAGGTTGGGGAAGCGGTTGATGTAGATGCCCTGCGACTCTGCGCTCTCGAAAATCTTCATCAGGCGGCGCTTGCCCATGGTGGTGAAGTATTCGGTCATGGCCACGGTGGGGCTCTTGGTGTCGAGGCTGTAGCCCTTCTCGTTGTAGTGGATTACCAGGCGGTCGGTGGCCAGCTTGAGGGGCAGGATGTGGTAGGTGACAAAGCGGTTGAGCAGGTTGTCGGGGTCGGCATAGTCGGTGTTGGCCTTGGCATCGGGATAAACGCCCTGCTGCTGCAGGTAGGCCGTCACGTCGGCAGGGGTGATGTCGAAGGGACTCTTGCCCAGCTCGCGCTGCCAGAAGTCGTCGGTCTCGGCAAAATAGGTGTAGCCGTAGTAGCGGTGCTGGGGCGCATAGCCCTTGTAATAGCTGCTCGTGTTGTTGCCGTCGGGCACCTGAAGGTCGGAAATCTTGTTCTCCTGATAAAGGTTTTCATACACATCGTCGCGCCACTGCGAGAGCGTGTCCACCAGACCCACGGTCTTGGCGAGCATGGCAGCCACATAATGGCCCTCCTCCTTGCGCTCCAGGATGGAGGTGAGCAGATAGCCCAGCGTGTTGTTGCTCGGAGCCACCACGGAGGTCATGGCATGGATGACACCGTTGATGGCCGGAATGTCGCGGTTCTTGTAGTCGATGAGGGCATCGTTGACGGTGATGCTGTCGGGGTTGCTCACGCCGTAGTGCACCACCAGCTTGCGGTCGTAGAGGTTGGGCAGTGTGATTTCAGCTCCCTGGGTGGCAGGGAAGCTGTTGGTTTCGTAGTACATGTCGTCGCCGCCGTCGATGATGCTGTTGTAGACAATCACCTTGCGGATGGAGTCGAGCGAGAGGCTGTCGCGGAAGCCGTCCCACGACGGGCTGTCGATGAGCCCCACAGAGTCCAGGCCCTGCAGGTAGGCATGGATGGCGTCGTTGGTGGGAGCGAAGCAGGTGTAGTTGCCTCGGGCAGAGAGCAATTGCTGGAGCGTGGTTGCCGACCTGTCGCTCACCTTCACCTGCCCCAGAAGGGTGAAGTATTCGCTGTATTGCTCATGTTTCTCCAGATAGCCGGAGATGGTTTCCTCCTTGAACACATAGCGGGAGGAGGTGTCTATCTCCTCTTTGCAGCCTGCCAGGAGGGCCAGGCCGAGGAAGATTGCCAGAAGGGTTGAATTTCGCATCATAATGTAGATTTTTGGTTTCTTTTGTTAGTTTTTTTCATGAATTCAGGGCAAAGGTACGAAAAAGACTTGAAACGACAATCAAAAAGGCCGTTTTTTGTTGCCCGGCCGGAGAAAATAAATCCATTTTTTTCTTCGCCATGCCAGAGAAAGTTTGTAATTTTGCAAGCGCAAAATGCAAACAACACCAAAAGCGTTCAATTTCAAAAACTAATAGATATGGGAAAGAAAGCTATTTTAATCATCCTGGACGGATGGGGAATCGGCAACCATGGCAAGGGCGACGTGATCTTCAACACACCCACCCCCTACATGGACAGCCTCAGTGAGAACTATCCCTGCAGCCAGCTGCTGGCCAGCGGAGAGAACGTGGGTCTGCCCGACGGACAGATGGGTAACTCTGAAGTGGGCCACCTGAACATCGGAGCCGGACGCATCGTCTATCAGGACCTGGTGAAAATCAACCGCGCCTGTGCCGACGGCAGCATCCTCAAGAACCCCGAGGTGGTGTCGGCCTTTGAATACGCCTGCGCCAACGGCAAGAACGTCCACCTGATGGGCCTCACCAGCAACGGCGGCGTACACAGCAGCCTGGAGCATCTGTTCGCGCTGATTGATATCAGCGGCAAATACGGCATCAAGCACACCTTTGTACACTGCTTCATGGACGGCCGCGACACCGACCCCAGAAGCGGAAAGGGCTTCATCGAACAGGTGGAGGCCAAGTGTGCCCAGGTGCCCGGTGCAGCCATCGCACACATCGTGGGCCGCTTCTATGCCATGGACCGCGACAAGCGCTGGGAACGCGTGAAGACGGCCTACGACCTGCTCGTGGGCGGCGAGGGCAAGCAGACCGACGACCTGACCGGCGCCATGCAGGAGAGCTACGACGAGGGCGTGACCGATGAGTTCATCAAGCCCATCTGCAACAGCACCGTGGACGGCACCATCAAGGAAGGCGACGTGGTCATCTTCTTCAACTACCGCAACGACCGCGCCAAGGAGCTCACCATCGTGCTCACACAGCAGGACATGCCCGAACAGGGAATGCACACCATCCCCGGCCTGCAATACTACTGCATGACCCCCTATGACGCCAGCTTCAAGGGCGTGCACATCCTCTTCCCCAAGGAGAACGTGGGCAACACGCTGGGCGAATACCTGAGCAACAAGGGCCTGAAGCAGCTCCACACAGCCGAAACGGAGAAGTATGCCCACGTGACCTTCTTCTTCAACGGCGGACGCGAAACCCCCTACGAAGGCGAAGACCGCATCCTGGTGGCAAGCCCCAAGGTGGCCACCTATGACCTGAAGCCTGAAATGAGCGCCTACGAGGTGAAGAACAAGCTGGTGGACGCCCTGCAGAAGGAGGAATACGACTTCATCGTGGTGAACTTCGCCAACGGCGACATGGTGGGCCACACCGGCATCTACGAAGCCATCGAGAAGGCCGTGGCCGCAGTGGACGAGTGTGTGAAGGAAGTGGTGGAAACCGCCAAGGCACACGACTATGAGGCCATCATCATTGCCGACCACGGCAATGCCGACAACGCCATCAACCCCGACGGCACGCCCAACACCGCCCACTCGCTCAACCCCGTTCCCTTCATCTACATCACGGCCAACAAGAACGCCAAGGTGACCAACGGCGTGCTGGCCGACGTGGCTCCCAGCATCCTCCACATCATGGGACTGGAGCAGCCCGCCGAGATGACAGGCAAGAACCTGATAACGGACGGCAACAACTGACCAGTGGACACCGACCGATGGACGTAAAGATTGAAGAGAGCTGGAAAACCCGGCTCTCTTCCCAGTTCAGCGCCCCCTACTTCCGCCAGCTGGCGGAGTTTGTGAGGGCCGAATATGCGGAGCACGAATGCTTCCCGCCAGGACAGCTCATCTTCAATGCCTTCAACACCACACCCTTCGAGGCCGTGAAGGTGGTCATCCTGGGGCAAGACCCCTACCACGACGTGGGGCAGGCTCACGGGCTGTGCTTCTCGGTGCGCGAGGGAGTGGCGCAGCCGCCTTCGCTCCAGAACATCTTCAAGGAAATCCAGAGCGAGACGGGAACCCCCATTCCTGCCAGCGGCGACCTCACACGATGGGCCCGGCAAGGGGTGCTGCTGCTCAACTCGCTGCTCACCGTGCGTGCCCACCAGCCCGGAAGCCACCAGGGAAAAGGCTGGGAGCAGTTCACCGACGCTGTGATAGCCGCCCTCAACCGCGAACGCGAGCACTTGGTGTTCCTGCTATGGGGCGCCTACGCCATACGCAAGGGCAATCTGGTGGACCGCAGCCGCCATCTGGTGCTCACCAGCCCCCACCCCAGCCCACTGAGCAGCTACCGCGGCTTCTTTGGCAACCATCATTTCACATTGTGCAACGACTATCTCATCCAACATGGCCAGCAACCCATCCTTTGGTAACATCATCATGGTGGGCGATGTGCTCATCCACAGCGACATCATCACCCAGCACTTCTGCTGCGACCTCTCGTCATGCCGGGGGAAATGCTGCATCGAGGGCGATGCGGGCGCACCCGTCACGCTCGACGAGGTGGCCCATATAGAGAACGCACTGGATGCCGTGTGGCCAATGCTGAGCAGTGCGGCCCAGGCAGAGATTGACCGCCACGGAGTGGCCTACACCGACGAGGAGGGCGACCTGGTGACGAGCATCGTCAAGGGCAAGGACTGCGTGTTCACCTGCTATCGCGACCTGCCGCTGCCCGCCCGCCACACCACGGTGAAGGGCTGTTGCCTGTGCGCGCTAGAATGCGCTTTCCGCGAAGGCCGTACCAGCTGGCCCAAGCCCATGAGCTGCTACCTCTACCCCATCCGCGAGAAACAGCTGGGCAGCCTCACAGGGCTCAACTACCACCGCTGGACGGTGTGCAAGGAAGCCGTGGCGCTGGGCGAAAAGCTGCAGCTGCCCGTCTACAAGTTCCTGCGCGAACCGCTCATCCGGCGCTTCGGTCAGGAATGGTATGAGGAGCTGGAGCGCACCGCGCAGGCGTTCCTGCAATCCTGAACCACCCCATTTTTCACACACACCAAACACAAACATCACACCACACACACATGAAACGCATCTTATTCATCATCACACTGCTGCTACTGGCCACAGTGAAAATGCAGGGCGCAGGCTCCCTGCAGGGTAAAACCATTTTGTTCGTATACGGAGGATGGGAAGGCCACGACCCCGTGGGCTGCAAGGACCTGTTCGTGCCCTGGCTGCAGGAAGAGGGGGCAAATGTAATCCTCTCGGACAGCCTTGCGGTGTACAAGAACAAGGACATCATGGGGCGGGCGGACCTCATCATCCAGACGTGGACGATGGGCACCCTGCAGCCCGACGAGGAGAACGCCCTGCTGGAGGCCGTCGCACGCGGAGTGGGGCTGGCCGGATGGCATGGCGGACTGGGCGACTCGTTCCGCAACAGCACCGGCTACCAGTTCATGGTGGGTGGCCAGTTTGTGGCCCACCCGGGCGGCTCCATCGACTACGACGTGGAGGTGAAGGACAAGAAAGACCCCCTGATGAAGGGAATCAAGCGGTTCCACGTAAAGTCGGAACTCTACTACATGCACGTAGACCCCAGCATCCATGTGCTGGCCACCACCCGCATGAGCGGTGAGCAGGCCGCCTGGCTGGAGGGCGTGGAAATGCCCGTGGTGTGGAAAAAGAAGTACGGCAACGGCCGTGTGTTCTACTCTTCTGTAGGCCACGTGGCCGCCGATTTCCAGATTCCCGAAGTCTTCGAAATCATGAAGCGTGGCATCTGCTGGGCGGTGAAATGAAGGGGAGGCCCCCCCACACACAACCATTGCGAAGGATGGATGTTGACATCCAGGGCAATGCCCCGGGCTGATAGTTTTCCCCCTACAGGCCAACACTAAAAATATGTTACGTGGTCACGTTTTCCGACTGCCATAAGCAGCGGCAGATTGCAGCCAATGGAACGCAGGCATTCGATGGATGATGTCCAGCCAGGGTCTACGCATTCCATGTCCTCAACATTTCTGTTTATCTGTTTAACTGTAATCTGTTCTCATTTGGGGGGCGCAAACAGATAAACAGATAAACAGTTATTTGAATCGGGGGAATCGCTGACGGAGGAGGGAGGGGGTGATGGCGTGACTGAAAAAAGGGGAAGGCGAAAAAAATGGGGGTAATCCGGAAAGCACCGCGAGAAAGAAAGAACACACACACAGGACCATGGCAATCAAAATGACAACCACCAAGCACAACGCCACGCACGGGAAGGGCGAGAAGAAACGGGCCCATGCGCTCCCGGGCAGAGCCGACAAGCTAGTTCAGGACAATCTTCCGGGTGAAAGTGTCCAGTCCTGTCTTCAAGGACAAGAAGTACATTCCCAGCGGGAGGCGGGACACATTGATGGCTATGACATTGCCAAGCGTATGCTTCTGGGAAAGGACCTCTGCGCCCGCCATATTGAAGAGGCCGATGGTGGCGGTTCCCTTCATGTCCTGCGTGTCTACATAGAGTGTTTCATGGCATGGATTGGGATAGGCATTCAGCGTTGGGGACTGCAGGTCGATGACTGCAGTGGGGTTGCTCAGGCTGAACCAGTTCATGTTGAACTCCTTTTGCGCGATGTAGATGCGCAGGAGATAAGTCCCCTTAGGCAGCCGGGCTGTGGACCGCTGCGTCTTCCAGGTCTGCCAGCCCCCGGTGGCACCCACAGTGTAGGAGCCCACAGTCGTCTTGTTTCCGGCCTCATCAAACAGCTGAAGCTCAAACCGTCCGCCGCCGTAGAGCGACGCGATGCGGTAGTCGAGGGTGTAGGTTCCGGCCTGGGTGATGTTCACATTGAAGTCGATGTAGTCGCCGGGGTCCGTATAGCCCAGGTTCGTGGCGCCTCCCCCCGTGTCCGAACAGCTTTCAAAAGAAAGGCCGTGCTGCGATATGTAGTCCTCCACATTGATTTTTCCCGGGATAGCGAATCTCCGCTCGGCCACATTCGCGACCGCCATGCCGGAAAAGGCACCAAGCGGATTGCCGCCGACATCCGTCACCGAGGTGCCATTGTAGCTGAGCGTCACGCTGTTGTCGAGATAGACCTTCGACCCGAGCGCAATCTCCACACATCTGGCCGATGCGGCACTCCTGCCCACACGTTCAACTGCCACGGGCACACCGCTGCTCACCACATCGAATCCCTCCGGAGCCATTCCGCCGTCGGCCAGCTCCTTGTTCACAGAGAGGCGGATGCTCCTTCCGTCGGCCGAAGTGATGGCCGAAAGGGCCTTGAACTCCACCCCGTCGGCCGGCTTGGGAGAGAGGAAGGAAAAGTAGTTCAGGTTGGCTCCTCCGGAAACGGTGAGCACCTTCAGCACATGCGTCCCCTCGGGCAGCACCACATTGCTGGCCAGCGCCGACCTCCAGGTGGCCCACCCGCCGGTTGACTTCAACTCCATGTCAGGAGCGATGGCCGCACCGTCCACCTCCAGGCGCAGGATAGTCTTGGCGTTGGTGCCGGCATAGCGGACAATCAGCGTATAGGCAGCCGTTTCGGCCACATTGATGGTGTATTTCATCCATTCCCCGGCCGTGGTCCATCCCACACTGTAGCCGTTGGTGTTAACATCCCTGCAGCCCTCTATGTCCACGCCATCCGCACGATAGCTCCATCCCTGGTTCCATGCCACCGACTTGCCTCCCGGACGGGTGTCCTCATGTCCGTCCAGATCGAGATAGGCCACACCGTTCTGCCCCATGTCGTAGTTGGCTGCATAGATGTAGCCCGGCACCTTGTTTTCGGCAAAAGGCTTCAGTTCGGCGGAATGCGGCTGGCGCAGCAGGGCATCGGCAACAGCCTTGTTCACGGTGCAGTTTTCCAGCAGGTAGGCATCGGCCAGATCGTTCATCACCTGTGTGGCATAGTCGCGTGTAGGTTTTGTGCCTCCGTTTTTCCAGTAATCCTTCAGTGTCTCATATCCGGCAGGAGCCTTCACGGTGGTCATTCCGTTCACTGCCCCCACCTTCTTCCATGTCCACCAGGACCATCCTATGCCGTTCGCCTCGAGCAGCCGCACGGCATCTGCATACCAATGGTTGGAGTTTTCGCCCGATTCGCCACACCACACGGGCACATTCTTTGAATTGCGCAGGTCCAATATGAACTGGATGGCGGCCTGTGTGTTCATGCTCCAATACTTGTGGAACTGCAGGCAGAGGTTGTTGTCCCACAGCTTCACGGACGGCAGGCCGTTGTAGTTGTTGCACCAGCAGTTGCCTTCCAATATCAGCATGTGGTTCTTGTCCACCTCACGGATGGCCTTTATCAGGCGTTTATAGAGTTCCCACAGCGGCGCGTTCTGGCAGTCGGCGCAGCCATTGGCGTTGTCGCCGTCGAAGGCCCAGTTGGGCTCGTTGATGAGGTCGTAGGCGGCAATGCAGGGCTCGTTGGCATACCTTTCTGCCAGCTTCACCCACAGCGCCACCAGCTTGTCCTGGTTGTCGGCACTCTCCCACAACGAAAGCTTGGCGGGGTCGTAGTCCGAGATGTTCGTGTCCTTGCCCTGTCCGCCCGGTGCTCCGTGCATGTCCAGGATAAGGTAAATGCCATATTCCTTGCACCACGACAGCACATCGTCCACCATCCGGAAGCCCGTTTCCAGCCATGTGTTTGCGCCCCTCTCGGGTTCCTCCTCGATGGGCAGTGTGAACAGATTGTAGTGCATCGGCAGGCGGATGCTGTTGAATCCCATTTCCGCAAGCAGCCTGACGTCTTCCTTCCGGAAGCCGTTTGCAAGCCATTTCCGATAGAATGCGGCCGTATTTTCCTCGCCCAGAAGGGACTGTATCTTGGCCCGTATTTCATGCTGCGAGTTGGCAGAAATCTCCATCATGTAGGGTTCCTGAATCATCCATCCTCCGGGAGCATGTCCGCGCAGGATGAGTTCCTGCCCGTTCACGTCCATCACCTTTTTCCCGGACGCATGCACAAATCCCCCTGCCCGGGCAGAAAGGGAAAACATCAGTACTGCGCAGAAGCAAACAATCGTTTTAAGCATATTATGGTTCTTTTTTTTATAATTTGAATACAAAAATACAAATAATAGCCGAGCCCGCCAAACAGACAGCCCAAAATCCTGTTTTTCTCTGATAACAATATCGGGAAACGGATTTTTTTATGTAACTTTGCACACATCTTCATGCCGAAGATATGGCATTGAACCAAAAAAATTACAAAAACGATGAAAAGAATCTACAGAATGACCCTGCTGGCCTGCGTGGCCCTGCTGGGCGTGCCCGCTGAGGGGCTTCGCGCCCAAACGGTAGTGGAGGACTCGCTCGTGATAAACGGAAACATGCGTCATTTCAAGATGTTTCTGCCCCACAACCTGCCCGACGATGCACCGCTTGTGATGGCCCTGCACGGCTACGGAAGCGAGGCTCCCGTGGAAACCTGGATGAACGATGCCGCCATCAGACACGGTTTTGCCGTGTGTGTGCCCCAGGGGCTCAAGGACAGCAAAGGACGGCGCGGCTGGAATGTGGGCTACCCTAGCCAGGAAGGTTGGGAGCTCGACGATGTGAAAACCATGGTGAAGATGGCCAGGTATGTGCAGAAGAAATACCGGCTGAGCAAGGCAAACACCTTCCTCACGGGCATGTCGAACGGCGGCGAGATGTGCTACCTGCTCAGCTACAAGAAGCAGCACACGTTCCGTGCACTGGCCTCCGTGGCAGGACTCACACTGGTATGGATGTATGAGGAAAGGGAGAAAACGCGCCCCATCCCCTTCATGGAGATTCACGGCACTGAGGACCGTACCTCGGAATGGACAGGCGACCTGGAGAACCGATATGGCTGGGGGCGCTACATGAGTGTGCCCGACGCAGTGGGCCACATCGTGGAAAAGAACGGATGCACGCCCCTGCCCACCGACACGGTCAAAGGCAAGTCGTTCGACCAGAACGGACACCTGGTGGTGCGCCACTATTTCACCAATCCCCGGACGCACAACGATGTGTGGCTCTACGAGGTGATCGGTGCCGGCCACAACACCTTCCAAGCCGACATGGACACAGGCGAAGAAATATGGAAGTTCTTCAGCCAGTACCTGAAGCAGTGAACCAGCCGGAGCCTCCCCTGTCCAGGGGGAAGAAAAAAGGGAAGGAACGCCCTGGGCATCTACGCCAAATGCACACACACATGACCGTTGTGGGGCAGACGTTAATACCCAGGGTGCTCCGCTAGCGCCTCCGCTCTACAGCGTGGAGGACCCTGCCATGCTTGTCTATCATGCGGAGGGTGAGCGTCCGGCTGTCGGCCGACAGGATGGAGAAGCCCGGCTCTGCACTACAGAACACGGTGCCCTCCACCGCCTCCGGCTCGCGCGACAGGGAAGCCGCAGAATTCACCACATAGTCCACATCGCTGCCCTTCACCCTCAAGTGCTGGAAATTGTGAATATGTCCACACACGTACATGTCTACACGATGCCTGCGCAGGATGGGGTCCAGCCTTTGCTGCAGGTCCAGCCGTTCGGATTCCTCCTTATAGGTGTGGGCATAGACGGGATGATGGCCCATCACCACCACCCAGTCCTCATGGGCCACGCTGAGCACCGAGTCGGCCCAAGCCAGTTGGTACACATCATCCTGCATGCCTGCATCGGTATATTTTTCATCGGAGCGGTATTTGGAGATGAGGGGCGTGGTGTCGAGCCACACAAGGCGCAGGCTGAAACCGTCCTCATCAAACACCCGGGTGTAGTAGCGGGCAGGCATCATCCAACGGCGGCTCACACCCGCATAATCGAGCACAGCCTGCGTGTTGCCACGGTACTCGTGGTTGCCCAGCATGGGATACCACGGAAGCATCAGGTCGGGATGGCTGTAGATATGCTCATAATTGGTGAGCCAAAGCGGGTCGGACACCGACGCCACTCCATAGAAATGGTGCACATCGCCCAAAGCCGCCACACACTCCGGATCCACCTCCCCGGCCATCTGCCCCATCAGCTCGGCCAGGGGCTTCTGGTCGTAATAGCCGTTGCGCCCCATGTCGTTCACCAGATAGATGTTGAGCTTGTCCTGATAGGGGGAATAGTCGATCTGCTGCGCACACGCCGTGAGCATCAGGCACCCCAACAATATCAATTGAATCCTTTTCATCCTTTCTTTCTTTATGTATGAGTGTCCTTACTTCGTGCCCAGGGCACCATAGCGGGCAGCCACTGCAGGCGAGGTATAGGTGGTGCCGCCCACCGAAAGGCCACCTGCGAAATAGGGTTTCAGAGAAGCCTCGCTGCCGCTGTTGGCACCCGTGAGTGCAGGCGAGTTCTGCTTCAGATGGAAGTCCCAGGCCTCATCATAGCTGTAGGAAGTGAGGGGCACTGCATGGATGCTGAAGTTCTCGAACAGCGGGTCCTTGCCGTCCTGCTCCGTGGCAATCACACTGTGGGCATCCACCACACCCTTCTGATAGTTCTTGTGGGCATAGTTGTAGCCCTCCCAGGCATAAGCCACACCACTGGCATCGGCAAACACGATGTCGCTGCGCTGGCTGCCCGAAGCATAGTAGTTATAGTCGATGACCGAAGTGTTGTCATAGCCTTCCTCGGGATTGTTGGGGTTCTTGTAGTTGGGTGTCTGTGCACGGAACTTGCAGTTCACCATCAGATTGTTGAACACATTGGCCAGCACGTTCTTCTCGGCATACACGCAACCGCCCTTCTCTCCGTCGCGTCGCCATCCGGCATTGATGATGGTATTGTTATAGGCCTGCACCTTAGCCTGGCCGCGCTCCTCGCTCTGGCCCGAGCTGGACAGTTTCAGTCCGTTGGTGTTGGGGCTGAACATGATATTGCCTGCCACATCGGCCTGACATCCGGCCTTCACGTTGACAGCCTCTGCCCCGTCAAAGCCATTGGCCACAAAAATGTTCTCTGCAATGATGGCCTTGCCGCCCATCATGTACACCGCATCCGACCATCCGTTGCGCAGGATGCTGTGGGTGATCACATAGCGGCCGTTCAGGTTGCATGTGGTCACCTGCGGATAGGCATCGTCGCCGGCCGTATAGATTTCGGCGGTGGCAGCAGGAGAGCCCTCAACCACCTGACCGCCCGTATATTCTATGACGGCATGGTCGATGAGCAGTTCCTCACAGCTGGAAGTGGCCACAATGCCACCCCACAGGCCGGCAAAAGCATTGGCCGCCGTACGCTTTTCTTCTGCCACCGAAAGGAGCACCGGATTTGCCTCTGTTCCCCTCAGATAAAGGTTGCCGTCTACAGTAAACTCCACAGGCACATGGTTCACGCCCACGCCCTTGTCCGTGAAAATCACCTGCACGCCCTCCTCAATCGTGAGCGAGCTTCCTGCAGGCACACGGAGATGGCCGTCCACCTGGACGATGCTGTTCTTCTTCCACACACCCGACACATCGCCACTCACGGTTGTCACTTCCACCTGGTCGCCGTCGCCTGGTTCCGGCAGAACAGGATTGTTGTTCTCGTTGTCATCGCTACATGCTGCCATCAGCACTGTGGCCAATGCAGCAGCCATCCATACATTTTTTTTCATTGTCGTTCGTTTCATTAGTAATATGAATATTATTATATGTATCACAATTTATAACGCACTCCCACGGTGAGGGTCTGGCCATGACGCTCACGGCGCTCCACCACACAGCCATTGTCGCGCAGGCTCTCCACATTGGCCGTGTGGGGCCCTTTCTGGATATAGCGCACCAGAGGGGTGTTGAGCAGGTTGGATGCCTTGGCAAAAAGTTCCACGCCACACTGGTAATGCTTTTCCAGCGATGCATCCAGCTGCACAAAGCCCTTCTCCCAGATGTCATCGTCATACCAGTTGGATATGTCGCTCAGACGCTTGCCCGTATAGTTGAAGGCAACCTGGCCTTCCCATCCATGCCGCACGTCCTTGGCCAGCAAGGCAAGGTTTGCCACATGGGCAGCCTGCCCGAAGAGGGGGCGTGTCTGGCTGCGCATCGTCACCTCGGCACCGTTCATAAGGCGTTTGTCGGTGGTGATGCGCGAATGGGTATACGTGTAGTTGGCCTTTATGCCCAGCCAATGTATGTTTTTCGAGAAATCCACCTCCACGCCCATATTGGTGGCATTGCCGAAGTTCATGGGTTTGTAGTAGGTGTCCTGTCCCTCGTTCAGCAGCCCGTACTCGATGGGGTCCTTCAGGTGCTTGTAGAACAGGCCCACCATCAACTGCTCCGAATTGCCGGGAAACCATTCATAGCGCAAGTCCAGGTTGTCGGCCACCGTGTGCTCCAGGGCCGGGTTTCCCTTCTCCTTGTAGTCCTCATTGATGATGCTGTAGGGAACAATCTCAAAGAAGCTGGGACGGTTCACCGAACGGTTGTAGGTCAGATGGAGGTTTCCCTGGGGATGCAGCTTATAGCGGAGCTGCACGCTGGGCAGGAAGTCGGGATAGGTCTGGCAGCCCTCGGGGTCCACATCGCGCGGATACACCAGCACATAACTCTGCCGCGTGTGCTCCATGCGGATGCCTGCCGTAAGGTCCCATGCGCCACGTGTCATCTTGCCCATCGCGTAGGCGGCGCCAATCCTTTCGGCTGCATCATAGTTGAGCGGATCACCGATATTGCCATACGTGCGGGGCGTGAGCCCTATCTGGTCGAAATTGGTCCAGTCCTCCCCATAGTCCTGAGGGTCGGACGCGCCCGTAGAGGAGTCGAACGTGAATTCATTGAAGAAACTGCTGCGCTGCTTGTCGCGGTACATTGCGCCCAGCTGTGCCTTCACGTCCGTCTCTTCCCCGCAATGCCACAGGCGGGCCAATGACACGTAGGCGGCCAGGTCGCGGTCGGAATTGTGCTGCCATCTGCGAAGGGCGGCACCAGAAGTCATCACATGCGTGCCGCGCATATAGATTTGTGCATTGTCGGGGACCGTGCAATAGGCTTTGGAGGCCACGGCCTGCCATTCAAGGCGGAGGCCGTCGTCGGGGAGCAGGTCGTGCAGTCCTTTCAGGGTGGATGTGACAATATACTGGCGGGAGTGGCGCATACGCATGGTCCATGTGGCATCGTCATGGCTGTCGCGCACCTCGTTCTCGCGCATGTCCATATAGCCGCTATACCACTCCAGCTTGTGCCCGGGCTTCAATCTGTAGTCCAGTTTCAGGTGGGCGCCCATGCGCGCCTGTTCCGTCGAATAGTCGCGGATTTCCGTGCCATCATGTGCGGTTCCCGGCTGATAGTAGAGTTTGCTCTCCTTGCCGCGGATGGTGTGGAGCAGTGTCCCTGCCAGCATCACACCCAGGCGGTTGCCGAAGAAACGGTCGCCATACGAGAGGCCAGCGTTGACATCAGGCATGGGCGTATGGGCCGACACATGCAGGTTGTCGCGCGTGAAGTCGTCGGCCGTCACGGCATAGTCATCGGGCCTTCCCATGGCTTCAAAAGGCGACTGCCGTGCAATGCTCCCATGACGGAAGGACTGGAAGTCGCGCCCCAGATACATGGCATTATAGCCTGTAGACAACGTGGCCGTGAACTGGCGCGAGGTGGGAGCATCCTTCATCACCAGATTCACCGCCCCGCCGATGCCATCGCCTTCCATGTCGGCTGTGAGCGACTTGCTCACCTCCAACCTATCGAGCATTTCCGAAGGAAACATGTCGAGGGGGACAAAGCGGTTCTTGTTGTCAGGGCTGGGTATCTTCACGCCGTTCACCAGCGTGTAGTTATACCGTTTGTCCATGCCGCGAAGAATGGCATACTGTCCTTCCCCGCTGCTGTTCCGCTCCACCGTGACACCCGACATCCGCCTTACGGCATTGGCCACAGTCACGTCGGACGACAACTCCATTGCCCTGGCGCTCATCACGTTAAGCACACACATTGATTCCATCTCCAGTTTGCGCGCACCGGCCTCGCTACGGCCGCTATTGTGCGCTTCCACGGCCACAGTATTCAAGGTGACGCTCATGTCTTCCATCACAAAAACCACCTCCCGCTCATCCTTGTGCAGCAAATGCTCCACTGGTTTGAAGCCCATACACGTGCACACGAGCGTACACTCCTCGTTCTCCACGTCCAGCCGGAATGTGCCGTCCAGCCCCGACACTGCCCCCAACTGAGGGTTTTCCTTCACCTTCACCACCGCGCCGGTGATGTCCTCTCCCGAAACCGAATCCTTTACCCTACCCTTTATCAGTGTGGCAGCGGCCGTCTCTGCAATCACGGTCGTCGCAACAATCCACAACATGAATAATCTTCTTGTCATATCAGTTTACATTGAAATCCGCTGCAAAATTACGGCAACGATGTTACAACGCCGTTTCAATGAAAATAAAATTCAATGACTGCCCGCAGTTTGTAACTGTTCAAAGAGAAGATCAGGTATTCTGCGCCCTGAAGGCACAACAAAACAAGTCGCTCTGGAGGGGCAAAAGAAACATGTATCGGTAGTCCTTCTTTTGCCCCCGCAGGGCGTTATCGCCATGCGGTCATTGGCCGGACAACTGTTTGATCACTGCCTCCAGGCTTTCCAGATTTTGTGCATTCACATTCAGCTCCAGCATGTGGCCCTCGCGGTCGAAAAGCTTGTAGGTGGGGTAAGCCGTCACTTTTAGATAGCGCTCAATGGCCGCCTGCTGCTCCTTGGGCAGATTGTAGTGGGCCACATTCTTGCCCGACACATTGTATTCCTTGATCACGTTTTCCCATGCATCCTGAGGGCTGTTGTTGGCCAGATAGACATAGGCTATGTCATATTTCTCCAGGCGGTCGTATTCGTCTTGCGAATGGCTTAGCGCCTGGCGGCAGGGAGAGCACCAGGTTCCCCACACATCCAGCAGCACAATTTTCCCCTTGAAGGGCTCCAGCAGTTTCTTCAGCAGCTCCTCACCCTCGGTAACGCCCTGAAGATGCTGCGAGGACTTGAGCGAGAGCTTGTCAAACTCACGGTTTGCCAGGGCAATGTAGTGGTTGTTCATTTCCTCTACACACGCGATGCAGACGGGAAGGTCCACCAGGGCTTTGAGGGTGTCCATCACCGCCTGGCCAAACATTCTGGCGTTGTAGTCCATCATACCGCAGATTGTGCGCGTGAGATAGAAGTCCCGGACGATAGGGCTGGCCTTCATGGAATCCAGCTTGTGGCGGCTGTCAATCATGTCGTTGATGGCAGCGTGGTCATACATCAACCTGACCGTTTTTTCGCCTGTGACGATGGAATCCTTCTTCTTGAGGTCCTCAGCATGCTTGCGTGCCCACTCATCGTCTATCCGTTTTTTCTCTGCCTCCGAAGCTGCCGCTTCGCGGATTGCCTGCGTCTCTTCCACACACGCCTTCCAGTATCTGATGAATGCCAATTGCTCCTCGTTTTCGGCATATTCTTCCATGTGTTCCAGCGTATTCCAGATAAATTGCTTCCGGTCCCCCTTCAAGCAATCACCGAGGTAATCCACCAGAAATCCCGTTATCTCGCGATGGAGCGTCAGGGGGACATCCAGTTTCGTCCAGAACGCATCATGGGCAAATTTGCGGCCATTGTCGGTAAGGCGGAATTCAGGACATGAAAAACGCGACTGACCGAACTCCCGCGCCTGCTGCCACAGAGCGTTTTCCTTGCTGTATTTGCAGAAGCGCGCAGAGAGGCTGGGATGCTCCTTGGAGAGTGCGTCTATGCGTGCCTCTTCCTCCTTCAGCAGTTTGTCCACATCTGCGATGTACTTGTCCATGTCGCCGCCCTTTTCCATCCGCATGCAGTTCCAGCTAAGCGGGAATCTGAACAACTCATTCTGCAGGCGGCAGTCGTCGCCCATGAAATAGCGGCGTCCTTCCTTAAAGTCGTACAGCAGGAAATATGTTTTCCCGGGCTCAAACATGGTGCGGATGAAGCACCGACTCCAGTCGCAGGTGAACTCCGTGCTGTTGACAACAGGAATCTTTACCAGAAAACGTCCGTCCTCGTCCAGGTCGGCATAGACCGGGACATACGCTCCTGTAAACAGGTCATAGCAGGAGAACTGGAAAGTTTTCTCGCTACGGTAGCGCTGGGGCATGTCCTTTATCCATCCCGCCACGGTCACCGTGTCCATCTTGTAGCCGTTGTCTGCGAAGGCGGTGCGGTTGTCAGCCACAGGGTAGTCAGGCATAAAGCGGCTGGTAATCATGGTGTACGCCCTCTGCTGCTGCCCGATTCGGATGCTGCGCCGTCCCTTCTTGTCCTTTCCCACCTTCACCTGGAGTTCCTCCTCGCCGTTGCTCATGATGATGTCTGCCTCGCCGGTCTTGGCATTGATGCGGCATTGCTTGTATTCCCAGAACCTGCAGTCGTAGATGGCACAGTCCTCCAGAAAAGCAATCTCCCAGTTGCCGGTCTTCTCGTCGGCCCAATAGGAAGGGAGCAGCTGTTTCCATCGTTCCTCCACAGGCATGATGCCCTTTATCTGGAAAGCCCCCTTCCCTTCACCCTCCATGAAGTCCAGGCTTCGGACGTCCTGGGGAAGCGGCTGGAAATGGAGCACCACTTCCTTTTTCCCGTCCTGGTTGGTCATGGTGGACTTGTCGAGTTCCATGCCGTCGGCCGATACGATGGAATAGCGTTTCCCATCGGCCACAAGGTAGGAACTGCCGGCGATTGTGAAGCTGCCGCCATCGTCCGGCCGCCGGTGGAATACAATATGCAGGTTGGTTTCCGTCGCGCCAAGTTCCACCTTTTCCACATCGATGGCCAGGTTAAAGTAGCCGTCGCCGTAGTCGGTGCCATAAGCTGTGGCGGGATGTTCCCATTCCACCGTTTTCTGTGCATTCACATCTGCCATGCCCAACAGTACGGCAATGGCCATAAGGATAAGTCTGTTCATGTCATTTTCTTGTTTACAGTCGTTGATGGCGCGTTTTGTGCCTTTTCGCCCGCAAAATTACGTTTTTTTTCCAGTACATACAAGGGGGGAGGGGAAATTTCATCAGTTCCCCATTTTTTATACTATAGTATACCAGAGACAAGAAAAAAGCATGGGAACAAACACCCCTTTGCAGCCATTGGCAGCAGGAGATGCTTGTTCCCATAGGATGAGTCAACCCGACAGGTGCCTAGCAGCGCTTCTCCAGATAAGGAAGCGTGTAGGGACGGCGGTAGTCGTAATAGTAGAGACGGTGGGCAGCTGCCTCCTTGTCGCCCTCGAAGTTGAGTGTGGCAGGATTCCAGCGTACAGGACGACCCAGCTCGCGGGCGATGTTGAAGATACAGCAGAGGGTGTTGGTGCTGCATCCATATTCCACGGGAGCGATGGGATCCTTGTGCTCACGGATGGCATCGATGAAGTTCTGCATATGGGGCGAGCTCACCTCATACTGGCCCTTCTCGATGGTTTCCTGCTTCTTTTCGAGCAGCTTCTTGTTGGAGCACTCGATGTAACCGCGCGCCACACGCAGCCATTCCTTGTCACCGATGAACTTGATGCCCTGCGAGTCGGTGTCGTCGCGATAGGGACGCTCCTGCATGATGATGCCGTTGGCATACTTCATGGTTGCCCACTCGGCTCCGTTGTAGCCCTTAGGGATGAATTCTACAGGGCCAAGGCCGTCCATGCCGATGGCAGCCTGTGCGATGTCATACATGTGGGCGCCCCAGTCGGCGGGATAACCGTTGCCCGTCTCCTGATACCAGCGCCATGCGCCCCAAAGCTGCTCGTTCTTCTCAGGATCGAGCGATACGGGCGGACACAGGTCGGGATGGTAATGAATCTTGGGGTCGTTGAGCGGGCCCATCCAGAGATTGAAGTTGAGGTTCTCGGGCACGGGCATCTCAGGCAGGTCGAGGGGTTTTGGAGGATCGCCCACACGCGCATGGATTTCCTTGATGTCGCCCAATGCGCCACTGCGCACGAGGGCGATGGCCTGCTGGAACTCGGCACTGCTTCGCTGCTGGCTTCCCATCTGCAGGATGCGTCCGTTGGCACGCACGGCACGCTGCACGGCCAGACCTTCGGTGATGGTGTAGGCAAGCGGTTTCTGCAGATACACGTCCTTCCCCGCCTGCAGCGAATGGATGGCTACCAAGGCATGCCAGTGGTCGGGGGTGGCGATCTCGATGGCATCAATGTCCTTGCGTTCGAGCATACGTTCGTACTCCTCATACATGTCGCAACGCTGGGGCATGCCCTTTTCCTTCTGCCAGCCAGTGACATAGCGGCGGAAGCGCTCGCGCTTGATGCTGTCCACATCGCAGCAGGCAGCCACCTGCACGCCCGGACAACTGCTGAAGGAGCGGAAGTCGCTACAGCCCTGCTGCCCTACTCCCACAAAGCCGAGTACCACACGGTCGGAGGGTGCTATGCGCACGCCATCAATCGTGAAACTGGGCAGAATCATAAAACCGGCCAATCCTGTGGCGGCTGCCCCCAGGAACTGGCGGCGGCTCATGCCGCCAGCACCCTTTGCAGCACCAGCAGCCTCAGATTTTTTTTTGTTTACTGTTTCCATTTTGAATGATGTTAAAATATAGAGTTAGTACAGGGAACATCCCTTTACGTTTTTTTTCTGAAGTAACGACCCACACCAGGCAAGCTGGAGAGAGGGAAATCGTGCCACACCACATGACCCACGTATGCCGCCACGAGCACGGCATTCACAGCCAGGCGGGCCCCATCGGGCCAATGGCGGGGCACAAGCGTCATAAGGCCATAGAGGAAGGCCGTGAGCAGCACATACACGGCAATACTGCCCAGGGGATAGCGGATGGGATTGTAGTGCTGCCCCACCACATAGCTGAGCACCATGGCCGTGGCGTAGCCAAGGAAGCCGCCCCAAGCACACGCCATGTAGCCATAGCGCGGGATGAACAGCACATTGACGGCAATGAGCACAGCGCAGCCCACCAAAGAGAAGACGGCACCGAAGATGGTCTTGTCGATGAGCTTGTACCAGAAGCTGAGGTTGAAATAGACACCCATCATTATCTCGGCAGCCATGACAATGGGCACCACTCCCAACCCCTCGCGGTAGTCGGCACCGATGAGATGCTTGAGCAAAGGTATGCCGCCCATCACGCACAGGAAAGCCAGAAGGGTGAAGATGATGAAATACTTCATGCCCAGCGCATAGGTCTGGCGCTGGTCGGCATCACGGCTGCGGGCAAATACGAACGGCTCATAGGCATAGCGGAAGGCCTGGGTTATCATGGCCATGATCATGGCCACCTTTACGCAGGCACCATAGATGCCCAGCTGGCGGATGCCCTCCGTCTGGTCGGGATAGACCAGCGGGAAAATCATCTTGTCGACCGCCTGGTTGAGGATGCCGGCAATGCCCAGGATGAGGATGGGCCAAGAATAGCCCAGCATACGCCGCAGCAGGGGAAAGCTGAAATGCCAGCGGATGCGCAGCAGGTCGGGGACAAAGAAGAAGCTGATGATGCCCGTGCACACGAGATTGAGCATGAACACATACCACACGTCCGTCACCCCCATCCAGAGGAAGAAATAGAGGTTGAGGGCGATGTTGAGGACGATGAACAGCATCTTCAGGCATGCAAAGCGGACGGCACGACCCTGATAGCGGAGCAGGCAGAAGGGAATGGCCTGAATGGCATCCAGGGCCACCACCATGGCCATCATCAGGATGTAGGACACATGGCCGGAATACCCCAGCAGGCCTGCAATCCCATCGGCCCACCACCACACGCCAAGAAGGAAGGCCACAGCCAGGGCGGTGACCAGGGAGAAGGCGGTGGTGAACACCGTGGAAGGGTTGTCGTCGCCCTTGTTGGCAAAACGGAAGAAGGTGGTTTCCATGCCAAAGGTGAGAACCACCAGCACCAGTGCCGTGTAGGCATAGAGATTGGTGACCACACCATAGCCGCCCTGCGAGGCGCTGATGACATGGGTGTAGAGCGGCATGAGGCAATAGTTGAGAAACCTGCCCACGATGCTGGACAACCCGTAGATGGCCGTATCCCTGGCCAAGGACTTCATCTTTCCCATATTTTATCTGTATGTGTTCTTTTATGAAACCAGCATTATGCACCGCCGAAGAACAGCGTGGCCACCACAATGGCCGCCACCACCCCACACAGGTCGGTGAGCAGCCCTGCGCTGACGGCATGGCGTGTGTGGCGCACGCCCACGCTACCGAAGTACACCGCCAGGATATAGAATGTAGTGTCGGTGGCACCCTGGAAGATGCACGACAAACGTCCCACAAACGAATCGGCTCCATAGGCCTGCATGGCATCCACCATCATGCCCCTTGCCCCGCTTCCGCTGAGAGGCTTCATCAGCGCCGTGGGCAGGGCCGCCACGTAATCGGCATTGCCGCCCATCCATTCCACGGCCTTCCCTGCCATGCCCAGGATGTAATCCATGGCTCCGCTGGCACGGAACACCCCGATCGACACCAATATGGCCACCAGATAGGGGATGATGCGGACGGCCGTGTCGAAGCCTCCCTTGGCACCCTCCACAAACGCCTCGTACACATTGATCCTGCGCCGTACACCGGCCAGAATGAAGGCCGTGATGATGGAGAACAGGATGACATTGGCAACCACCGTGCTCCACAGGTTCAGGGTTTCGCGGTCCACCTGCGTGCCCAGCCACACCACTCCGCTCACCAGCAGACACAGCCCCACCATCGTGCCCATAATCACACGGTTGAACAGGCGGATGCGCTGGAAAAGGCTGGTGATGACCATGCCGGCCAATGTGGCCACGGTGGTGGCAATCAGGATGGGGATGAACACATCGGTGGGCTGTGCGGCACCCATCTGTGCCCTGTACACCATCACACCCACAGGAATCAGCGTGAGGCCGCTGGTGTTGAGCACCAGGAACATGATCATGGCATTGGTGGCGGTGTCCTTCTTGCGATTGAGCTGCTGCAGGCCCTCCATGGCCTTGAGGCCCAGCGGAGTGGCGGCATTGTCGAGCCCCAGCATATTGGCGCTGAAGTTCATGAAGATGTGCCCGAATACGGGATGACCCGCAGGAATCTCGGGAAACAGACGCACCATGAGCGGGCTCAGCCATCGCGCCAGACACCCCACAATGCCCCCCTGCTCCCCTATCTTCATGATGCCCATCCAGAGGCTCAGCACCCCCGTGAGGCCCAGCGAGATATCGAAGGCCGTGCGCGCCGAGTCGAACGTGCTGCCCACAATGGCCGGAAAAACCTCCGTGTCGCCCATCGCCAGCCGGACGGACGCCACCACAAAGGCGATGAGGAAGAATGCAATCCAAATATAATTCAGTACCATAACCGTATGTTGCTTTTTGGTCAGACATTGTCGAACAAGGGTCCGTAGCTGGGCACATGGGCACGCCCCAGATGCTCATAGGCCAATTCCGTCACTTCGCGCCCACGTGGGGTGCGTTTGATGAAGCCTTCCTTGATGAGGAACGGCTCATACACCTCCTCTATGGTGCCGCCGTCCTCCCCGATGGCTGTGGCTATCGTGTTGATGCCCACAGGGCCTCCCTTGAACTTGTCGATGATGGTGAGCAGTATCTTGTTGTCTATCTCGTCGAGGCCATAGCGGTCGATGTTGAGTGCCTCTAGGGCAAAGCGGGCAATGGACAGATTGATTTGTCCGTTGCCCCTCACCTGGGCGAAATCGCGCACACGGCGCAACAGGGCATTGGCTATTCGTGGCGTGCCGCGGCTGCGCCCTGCAATCTCCTTGGCGGCCTCGTCCTCGATGGGTAGCCCCAGGATGCCGGCCGAGCGGGTGATGATGTGCTGCAGGGTGTCGGTGTCGTAATACTCCAGATGCAGGTTGATGCCGAAGCGGGCACGCAGGGGAGCCGTGAGCAAGCCGCTGCGGGTGGTTGCCCCCACGAGTGTGAAGGGATTCAGGTCAATCTGTATGCTTCGCGCGCTGGGACCCTTGTCTATCATGATGTCAATGCGGTAGTCCTCCATCGCGCTGTAGAGATATTCCTCCACCACAGGCGACAGGCGGTGGATTTCGTCGATGAAGAGCACGTCGTGGGGTTCAAGGCTGGTGAGGATGCCGGCCAGGTCGCCCGGTTTGTCTAGCACAGGGCCGCTGGTTATCTTGAAGCCCACGCCCAGCTCGTTGGCGATGATGCAGGAAAGGGTGGTCTTTCCCAGTCCGGGAGGGCCATGGAGCAGCGTGTGGTCGAGCGGTTCGCCCCTGTACTTGGCGGCCTCCACAAAGATGGCCAGATTGTCCACCACCTTCTTCTGCCCCGCGAAGTCGCCAAAGCGGAGCGGCCGCAGGGCGTTCTCATACTCCTTTTCCTTCTGTGCGGATTGCTTTCTTATGTCGAAATTTTCTTCCATGATTCCAATGCTTTGTTCTCGGCGGCCTCCATTATCTCGCGCTCGCCCGGTGCCTTGTCGCCTATGCCGCACAGGTGGAGAATGCCGTGGATGATGACCCGCCGCAGTTCCTGGTCATAGGCGACGCCCAGCTCTTCGGCATTGGAGCGCACCGTGTCGAGGCTTATGAACAGGTCGCCGCTGATGGTGTCGCCCTCGCAGTAGTCAAACGTGATGATGTCGGTGTAATAGTCGTGCTGCAGGTATTGCCTGTTCACACGCAGGATTTCCTCGTCGTCCACAAACACATAGGCAATCTCGCCCACCCTGCGGCCATACGACTGCGCCACCTGCTTCACCCATTGCGAGGTGAGGCGGCGCTTGATGGGGGGCATCCCCACGTTTTCCGTGTTGTACGTAATCATTGCTTTTCCTCGCTTAAGAGTTCCACAGCCTTGAGCACCATCTCGTCGTCCTGATAGATGATGGCAAAATACTCGCTCATGTCCCACAGGTCGCGTGCCACCAGGGCCTTCACGATGCGGCTGATGTTGCCGGCCGTCTTCTCGCGATCGGCCTCGTCGGCGGGCTTAATCTTGTCCTTCTCTCCCAGAGCAAAGATTTCGTTGATGACCGTCTCGGGCACCTCGTATTCGCGGCGGAACTTCTCAAAGTCGGGATAGGCCTTGAGCAGTTTCTTGCGGTTCTTGTCCATGTAGCGGAGATTAGTGTTGATGATGTGGCTGCGGGCCGAAAGCTCGCGATAGCACTTGGTGTACTTGGTGGTGTCGAGCGGCACGAAATAGTCGGGCATGATGCCGCCACCGCCATACACCGTGCGTCCCTCGCGCAGCGTCTGGAAGCGGAGCGAGTCGGGGAAATGGATGCTGTCGGCATTGGTGAGTTCGCCCTTGTTGTAGCGGTTGATCACGTCGCGGGCATAGCTCATCCTGTCGCCCTTCTCATAGGGTTTCTGGATGCAACGCCCGCTGGGCGTATAGTATCTGGCCACGGTGAGGCGTATCATGCTGCCGTCGGGGAGGTCGATGGGGCGCTGCACCAGTCCCTTGCCGAACGTGCGCCGGCCCACCACCACGCCGCGGTCCTGGTCCTGTATGGCACCCGAGAGGATTTCGGCTGCCGAGGCGCTGTACTCGTCCACCAGCACGGCCACCTTGCCCTCGGTGAACAGCCCGCCTCCCGTGCTGCGGAACTCCTGGTCGGGCACCATGCGTCCGCGGGTGTACACGATGAGGTCGTTCTTGGGCAGGAACTCGCTGGCTATCTCGGCCGCCGCCTGCAGATAGCCGCCGCCGTTCTGCTGCAGGTCGATGATGAGGTTCTTCATGCCCTGGGCCTGCAGTTTCTTGATGGCATCCACGATTTCCTGGTGGGTGGTCTGTGCAAAGTTGTTGAAGCGCACCAGCCCGATGGTGGGTGTCACCATGTAGGCGGCATCCACGGAGTTGACGGGTATCTTGTCGCGCTTCACATCGAAGGTGAGGGTGTCCTTTATGCCCCGCCGCACCACGCTCAGGTGGGCGATGGTGTTCTTGGGTCCCCTCAGGCGGTTCATGATTTCCTCGCGGCTCATCTTCACGCCCGCGATGGCGGTGTCGCCTACAGCCACTATGCGGTCGCCGGCCAGAATGCCCACCTTTTCGCTGGGGCCCTTGGGCACCGGCTGGATTACGAGCAGCGTGTCCTCAAGCATGTTGAACTGCACTCCGATGCCCTCGAAGCTGCCCGAGAGCGGTTCGTTGAGCTGTTTGGTTTCCTTGGGGGTGGAATAGGCCGAATGGGGGTCCAGCTTGGAAAGCATGCCGCCAATGGCGTCCTCCACCTGCTTGTGCACGTCGACCGTGTCCACATAGAACCGGCTTATCATGGCCGTGGCAAACACCAGTTTCTGCACTTCCCTTTCCATGGGATTGTTTTCGGAGCGCTGCTGCTCCTGACGCTGCCCGCGCTGTGCCGGCAAGTTGAAAAACTGAGCCTGTGCCGCCATGCAAACCACGGAAACCAGCACGGTTGATAGTATTGCTCGCATTGTCATTTTCTTTTCTCTGTTGTTATGTTTTTTTCTTTTATTTATATTATGGTATAGCGGAGCCCTTGGGGCAGCAGGTCCTGCCATTGCCGCCCGAAATGGGCCAGCTCGCGCACCACACTGCTGCTCAGGCTTGCCAGCTGCGGCAGGGCGGGCAGCAGCACGGTGTCCACGCCCGAAAGCCTGCGGTTGACATCGGCCATCTGCAACTCATACTCATAGTCCTGCACCGTGCGCACACCGCGCAGGATGTGGCGCGCGCCCAGCTTCTGCGCCAGCTCGATGGTGAGCCCGTCGTGCTTCACCACCTCCACACGGCTGCATCCGGCATAGAGCGCGCGCAGGGCACGCACACGCTCGTCCACGGGAATCCATCCCGGCTTGCTGATGTTGTAGCCCACGGCTATCACCAGTTCGTCGAACAGCTCCAGGCCGCGCTCCACCAGGTTGGCATGCCCCTGGGTGAAGGGGTCGAACGAGCCGGGGAACACGGCCCTGCGGCACCGGCTGGCGGCTGCATTCATTCCGCGCCCTCCTTCTCTCTGGGCTCCAGGCCTTCCTCCATGTCCTCCGGGCGGTCTTCCTCCACCACCAGGTTGTTGATGATGAAGTCCTGGCGCTCGCCCGTGTTCTTGCCCATATAGTACTCCAGCAGCTGCGCCACCTGGTCGCTCTTGTTCAGCGTCACCTGCTCCAGCCGTATGTCGGGGCCTATGAAGAAGCGGAACTCCTCCGCGCTGATTTCTCCCAAGCCTTTGAAGCGTGTGATTTCGGGGTCGGGTCCCAGGTCGCTGATGGCCTGACGGCGCTCCTCGTCGGAATAGCAGTACTGGGTGACGAAGTCCTGCGTCATGCTCAGCTGCCGGTTTTCCTTGTGTTCGCTGTCGTCCATCACCGCCTGCAGCATCTTCATCCGGGCCTTCCCTATCTTGGACTTGCGTCCGCGCACACGGAACAGGGGTGTCTGCAGGATGTACACGTGGCCCTTCTTCACCAGTTCGGGGAAGAACTGGAGGAAGAAGGTGACCATCAGCAGCCTGATGTGCATGCCGTCCACATCGGCATCGGTGGCGATGATCACCTTGTTGTAGCGCAGCCCGTCGAGGCCGTCCTCAATGTTCAGGGCCGCCTGGAGCAGGTTGAACTCCTCGTTCTCGTAGCACACCTTCTTGGTCATGCCATAGCAGTTGAGCGGCTTTCCGCGAAGGCTGAACACCGCCTGTGTGTTCACATTGCGGCTCTTGGTGATGCTTCCACTGGCCGAGTCGCCCTCCGTGATGAAGATGCAGCTCTCCTCCTGCTGCTGGCCCCGGGTGTCGCTCAGGTGCACCTTGCAGTCGCGCAGCTTGCGGTTGTGCAGGTTGGCCTTCTTGTTGCGCTCGCGCGCCACCTTGGCCAGCCCGGCCATTTCCTTGCGTTCCTTTTCGTTCTCCCCCACCTTCTTCAGGATCACCTCGGCCACGGCAGGGTTCTTGTGCAGGTAGTTGTCCACCTGTTCCTTCACGAAGTCGCCGATGAACTTGTCGATGCTGATGCCGCCCTCGGGGGCAATCGTCTGCGAGCCCAGCTTTATCTTTGTCTGGCTCTCGAACATGGGTTCCTGAATGTTGATGCTGATGGCGGCCACGATGCCGTTGCGGATGTCCACATATTCATAGTTCTTGCCGCTGAACTCCTTGATCACCTCGGCGATGTATTTCTTGAAGGCCGCCTGGTGGGTGCCTCCCAGGGTGGTGTGCTGTCCGTTCACGAAAGAGTAGTATTCCTCTCCGTTCTGGTTGCAATGCGTGAAGGCGATCTCTATGTCCTCGCCCTGCAGGTGGATGATGTCGTAGAGCGCATCGCCCGTCATGCGGTCGGCCAGCAGGTCGCTCAATCCGTTGCGGCTGAGGATGCGGCGGCCGTTGAAGAGAATGGTGAGGCCGGTGTTGAGATAGGTGTAGTTGCGGAGCATCGTCTCGATGAACTCCTGGCGGAAGCTGTAGTGCTTGAAGAGCGTGTTGTCGGGTTCAAAGAACACATAGGTGCCGTTCTCCTCGTCCGAGGCTCCGGTGGTGTCGGCCATGAGCACACCCTTTTCAAACACCAGGTGCCTCACCTGCCCCTCGCGGAAGCTCTTCACCTCAAAATGGGAACTGAGCGCATTCACGGCCTTCAGACCCACGCCATTGAGGCCCACGCTCTTCTTGAATGCCTTGCTGTCATACTTGGCACCCGTGTTGAGCATGCTCACGGCTTCGAGCAGCTTGCCCTGTGGGATGCCGCGGCCATAGTCGCGCACCGACACGTTCAGCCCCTCCACGAGGCGGATTTCAATCCGCTTGCCCGCATTCATCTTGAACTCGTCGATGCTGTTGTCCACCACCTCCTTCAGCAGCACATACACGCCGTCCTCTGCCTGCGACCCGTCGCCCAGGCGTCCGATGTACATGCCCGGACGGGTGCGCACGTGCTCCATGTCGGACAGATGCCGGATGTTGTCCTCCACATAGTCGGCCTGGGGCTGCATGCCGGTGCCAGAAATATTCTCTTCCATTTTCGTGTGATACAGTACTTTTTAGGGTTGGTTTGTTGGTTGTTCATTCTTTTGGGGCAGGGATGGGACGCTGGTAGGCGCAGCGGCGCTTGTGGACGATGCAGTCCAGATTCTTCCACTGCGTCTGGCTCTTGTCGTTGTCCTCCAGCTGGTGGTGGGTTTCGGCCCACTCATAGCCGTCCTTGGCTCCCTCGGGAATCAGTTCGGCAAAGATGAGTGCATTGGCGCCCTTGTCCTGATACTCGGGCAGCACGCCCACCAGCAGCATGTCGAGCACCCGGGGATGGCGGTCCAGCCACAATGCCTTGGCCAGATGGAACCACCCGAAGGGGAACAGTTTGGCCTTTGCCTTCTGGATGGCACGGCTCAGGCTGGTGATGCACACGCCCATGCCTATCACCTCGCCCTCGGCGTTCTCCACCACGCTCAGGTAGCGCTTGTCCAGATAGGGCAGATACTGCCTGGCATAGGCCTCCATCTGCTCCTCGTCCATGCGGCTGTAGCCATACAGGTTGGCATAGGAGCGGTTCACCACGTCGAGCACCTTCTGGATGTAGCCGCCCTCGCGGATTTCCTTCTTGCTGCGGAAGCGGTGCACACGGAAGCCATAGCGGCGCTTCACCAGTTCGGCAATCTTGAAATACTTCTCCTGGTTGGCCTCGTGGCCTTCGCCCTGGCGGGGCACAAACACCTTGCGCTCTACCCATCCCACTTCCTTCTCCATGCCCAACTGGCGCATGTGGTCGTTATAGTAGGGGTAGTTGTATATGCTGTTCATGGTGCTCAGCTGGTCGAATCCGTCGGTGAGCATTCCCTCCAGGTCCATGTCGGTGAATCCCATGGGACCCACCATCTTGTCCATGCCCCGCTGGCGTCCCCAGTCTTCCACCGCCTGGAGCAGCAGGCGGCTCACGTTGATGTCGTCGATGAAGTCAATCCATCCGAACCTCACGTTGCGCGTGTTCCACGTCTCGTTGGCGCGGCGGTTGATGATGGCGGCCACCCGGCCCACAATCCTCCCGTCCCGGCGTGCCAGGAAGAAGGCCGCCTCGCAGAACCTGAAGGCAGGGTTCTTCTTGGGGTTAAAGGTGTCCATCGTGTCTTCCAGCAGATCGGGCACCGCATAGGGGCAATCCTTGTAGAGCTCATAGTTGAAGCGCACGAATGCCCTGAGCTCCTTTTTCGTGGCGACGGCGGAGATTACAATGTCGTTCATATCATTTGGAATATTTTTTTCATCTGTCATGGCCATATAATGCCTATAATTGCCTACAAAGTTAACAAAAATCAACGAAACAACGGCAAACACACCCGCATTTATTTATTTCTACCCCCAAAAAGATGCCATATTCCCCAAAAGTGTGGCCGGGAAAAGGAAAGATTGCTACCTTTGCACCCACAAAACACACACAAACCCCGCCGCCGCTCCGCCATGAAGGGAATGGTCCGGGCAGGAGCATAGAGAAGACGAGGCAAAAACCCGAAGAAAGGGCCCGAAAAGCAAAGTAGACACGACAAAAAGGCATAAATATCCATCAAAATGAAGAAAAACTACAAAAACTTTTGGTCATTCAAGGAAAATGCCCTATTTTTGCCACAAGATAAATTTTCTTTAAAAAAATGAAACAAATATGATTCACATCAAGAAAACACTCGCAATTGCCGCCATGGCAATGGGCGTGTCTGCCACCGCAGGTGCACAGACAGTGACTACAGACGACGGTTTGGACTACAAGCCCTACCCCCACATGTTCCTGGGCATACAGGGTGGTGCACAAACCACATTCACCAACTATGACAACATGAAGCTGATTACTCCCACCACGAGCCTCAGCTTCGGTGCGTTCTTCACACCCGTAGTGGGCGCACGCCTCCACTTCAACGGATGGCAGAACAAGGGCGGATACAGGGATGCCGCACAGGACTTCAAGTATGACTACAAATACCTGACCTCCGACCTCGACCTGATGCTGAACCTGGTGACCCTGTTCGGCCGCAAGGACTACTATCCCGTGAACCTCTACCTCATCGGCGGTATCGGCCTCAACTACTCGTGGGACAACGACGACGCATACGCCAGCAAGGCATACATGCCCAAGGCATACGAGAAGGACAAGCTCTTCCACAACGCACGCGTGGGGGCCATGGTCGACTGGAACCTCCACAAGAACCTGAGCCTCAATCTGGAAGTGAATGCCAACAGCTTGGGCGACCGCTACAACAGCAAGACCAACGGCAAGGACGACTGGCAGATCAACGCCCAGGTGGGTCTGGCCGTAAAGTTCGGCTACAAGAAGAAGGACCTGAAGGAAGAATGGGCCACCCGCATCGACACCATCTGGTATGACGACGTTGCGCTCACTCCCCGTGTGGAAGACGGCACCATCACCTGGAACGTGTTCTACAAGATTCGCGAAAGCGACTTCAACGACCCCGACGCACAGCTCAACGCCATCGGCCAGTTCCTGAAGAACCACCGCGAGTGCAAGGTGAGCATCAAGTCGTATGCCGACGTGCAGACGGGTAATCCCAAAATCAACATGGGCTACTCGCAGCAGCGCAGCGAGAAGGCCGTGAAGGCACTGGTGGATGCTGGCGTGGACAAGAGCATCATCACGGCCGAATACTTCGGTGACACCGTGCAGCCCTTTGCCGAGAACGACAAGAACCGTGTGTCTATCATCACAGCCACAGGCTTGAGGGATGTGAAGGACAAGTACACCGTGAAGAAATACCGCACCAAGGAGGTACGCTACCGCGTGAAGTAATCCCCCCTCCCTGCGGATTCAGCAGAATCCCCCGCCTCTGCCGTCAAGACAGAAGCGGGGGATTCTCATTTGCCCGAAAAGGACTCAAGAACACCGAAGTGACCCACGTTCTCAACCTCTCGCAGAGAATTGGCAGGGAATGTCGCTGGAACTCTACACCCTACATCATTCGTTCTTGAACACCTTATTATCAGAAATATACAGAATGTAGAATGTAGAGTGTTACGCAAGCAGGCTTATATACGACACAGTCGTTCATCCGCAGATGTCAGACAGATGTTATACGGATTTTTCTCTCTAAACTCTATGCTAAGGTCTCTAATCTAAAACACCCCTTTTCAGAGAAGATATACTTACTTTGCCCGAGAAGTATATCTTCTATCGCAGATGAAGTATATCTGCTTTGAAAAGTAAGTAGTATTCAAACTTTCGCAAGTTCAAATGATTTGTGTATCAGCAGTGATTGTTTGTTCTGAAAG
>JAEDIG010000190.1 GCA_016292545.1 Bacteroidaceae bacterium | reverse complement strand
CCGCAAGATTAATAATCTTACCCCCGAAAGGTTATTAATCTTATCGGCAATGAAGATGACTGCCATTAGGCAGTATTATATTCTACTCCTCTAAGACATCCTCATCGTTCATAGAAATAGCTTTGCGAAAGCAATGGTTGAATGCGCTTATTACCCGTTGCAAGCCTGTCTGCAGGGAAATCTATATGATGGAAAGGTTTTGCGCCATTTGTATGGCTTCTATTGAGCTCTTTACATTCAGTTTCTCAAAGATGGTCTTCTTCGCTTTCTTGATGCAGACGACAGAACGGCAAAGGAAATCGGATATTTCCAGTTCACTCCTTCCTTGTGAAATGAGCGAAAGTACCTGCCTTTCCTGTATGCTGAAACGCGGCCTCTCTTTCTCGCACCACAGCTCCGTTTCCGCGTCGTAGACATAGCAGGAATTCTCCTTCTTGCATGAAAGAATCAGCCTGCCGCTGTCTCTACGCGGCGAAAAAGAAAGAGTATGCACTTCCAGCCATGGTGTCCCGTTCCTGTTCAACGACAATGGCTGACATCTGAGATGCAGTGTCTGGCTGAACCCACCCGCTGATTTCACACATATATCCATGTGAAAGACCAATTCCATGCGCATTTCCATCGGAAGAGTGGCCATAAAGGCATTCTTACTTCTGATACAGTGTCTGATTCTCTCCAGTTCCTTCTTGTCGATTGCGCGACTCAGGGTATCCTTGTTGATACGCATCCCCTTCACTCCAAAAATGGTGTCCATAAAGGAACTATGGCCAGCTGAAGGCAGTATGCGGCACCTTCCATAGTCAAGAATATAGCAGTAGCCATTCAACAGGCTGCTCACTGACTGCACGCATTGTTCCAGATGGGGGAGCAAGGTCTTTCCCTCGTCTGGAATTTCTTGTACTGGCTTTATTATGCCGCTCAAATCAATTTCGCTCATCATATCTTCTGCCTGCTACTGGGTGACATTCTCTTGCAGCGTATGCGCATTACGGGCGCACCCGACAAGCTTTGTTGGGAAAACTGCTCGGCGGATGCGCCAAAACGGCATCGCTTTTATTCTCTCAGTAATCCATGAGTCATTAATGATGCCATGTTTATTCGGTTTGGGGTATTACATGTATTTTTTGCTTTTGTATTCATCTCGTATGTTTTTAAATTTCGCTGCAAAGTTCTGTAAAAATGGGTAGGATGCAAAGAAAATCTTGTCCCAACCTGTCCAGTGTACCGATATTTCTTGTAAAAATGGACAGCTTGGGACATATACGAAGTTTTTCCTGCAAAAAAAATCTGTGGAAAGGGCCGTCTGTATTATAAATAATTGTACCTTTGTGTCTGATTAATGCAAAAAACGACGATGAAATACATAATTCAACGGAGATTTTTGTTTTTGTTGTGGAGTATCGGGTGCATGCTGTCGTGTAACAGCGGTGGAATGGCGCTTTTTGATGCGTTGGCCGATATTGAGGAACAGGGTGACACGGCTGCTGCAGAGGCCTTGCAGCGACTGGAGCAGATGGAGCGCTCTGTGGAGGAACTGCACGATGAGCACCTGACCAACAGATATAAACTGCTGGGAATCCGGCTGCGCGACAAGGCCTATATCACGCATACCTCCAGCGATGAGGCCATGGGGGTGGTGGAGTATTTTGAAAAGAACGGCTCACAAGAGGAGAAACTGGAGGCATACTATTACCTGGCCAGCGTGTGCAGGGACGTGAAGGACTATCCACAGGCCATGGATTATTTCCGCAGGGTGGCATGCTCCGACACCGTGGAGGCCAATCGAAAAAACCTTCGGCTTATCCAGAATGCCTGCTCACAACTGTCGCTTATCTATAAACTGGTGATGCTGCCAGAGGAAGCCCTTGAAATGGCAAAAAGGGGTCTGAGCATTGCCAACCAGATGGGCGGGCACAACCCGGTGCTGCTGATGGATGTGGCAAGTTCGGTAATGGATGCGCACAATCCTTTACTGGCCAAAGACTATATGGATGAAGCCTTCAATATGCTGTCGGATAACAACGGCTGGGCATGGCACCCCGACATCACAGCCGAACTAATGATGTATTATGCCATGATTGATGATGCAGATAAAATGGAGATTTGCAGGAAGGTTCTTGGGTTGATGGATGCGAAGCATCTACCCCATAACTATCTGAACGCGCTCTTTTATTATTACCAATGTCAAAACTTATCCCGAACTGGGGTAGATTTTGAAGCGTTGTCATACGGAAAGCAATATCCCACGCCAGAAGACTGGAACAGATTGATGGCTGTAGTAGACAATGAGAATCCGGACTCTGCTGCAATGCTGCATAAGAAACTGAAGCGCATCGATGACTCGATTCTCAGAACGGCATATCTGTTGAAGATTGGGATGGACAATACGCATATATCCAATCTAATGAATGCCCCCAGACAAACCACATGGAACAGGACAAAAAAACTGCTTTCATCCCTTGGTGATGAACTGACCAAAACGTAGTGCTTACAGCTTCTTCCTTCAGGCGTTCTCTATCTGCCAGTCGCTGATGGTGCGTCGTTCAGAGTCGAAATTGATGCCAACTTTGATGACGGGGAGGCCTGTGAGCGAAAACTTGGAGGCGTAGTCCTTCAGGTCTATCTGGTTCATGGCCGTCTGGGCATTCTTGTTGAGCTTCAACTCGAAAAGATAGAGGGCCTTCTGCGTGCGCATCACCATGTCCACGCGGCCTGTGGGGGTGCGGACTTCCACATCCACATAGCGTCCCAGCAAGGAGAAGATGATATAGAGCATCTGCTGATAGTGGCCCTCCGAATTGGCATTGTCGCAAT
>JAEDIG010000061.1 GCA_016292545.1 Bacteroidaceae bacterium | reverse complement strand
GAAAGGGTGCCAGATGCACAGCACCGTGATGCTGAGCGAGATAGACCACAAGATATTCAAGAAGCTGGGAGTGGGCCTGAGCTGCGACCCCGCCCGGAAAAAGAGCTGACCCCCCTCCCCCCATATATACATATATATATTATATATTATACATGACCGCACAGAACGAAAGCACGCCCGGGAGCGTGTTCCAGAGGCCGCTGTGGGTGGCGGCCTTCGCCCTCACGGCGGCCGTGCTGTGGGGCTTTGCCTATCCGCTCATCAAGCTGGGATTCCAGGCCTATGGCATCACACCCTCCATGACGGGCAGCAAGATGCTGTTTGCAGGCATACGCTTCTGCATATCGGGCCTGATCATCCTGGCCATCGCACGCGCCACAGGCCGCCCCTTCCGATGGAAAGGCGGACAGTCGGGCACAGGGTTCCTGGTGCTGTTCTCCCTCCTTAACACCACCCTCCACTACGCCTTCTTCTACTTCGGGCTCTCCCACAGCGACGGAGCACGGGCCGCCATCCTCAATTCCATGAGCGTGTTCCTGGTGGTGCTCATGGCATGCATGTGTTTCCGGAGCGACCGGCTCACCCTGCGCAAGATAGCAGGCTGCGCCATCGGATTCGCAGGCATCGTGTCGCTGGGGGCCGGACAGGCCTCCGGCGGAGGGTTCACCCTGGCCGGCGACGGCATGATCGTGCTCAACGCCCTGTGCTCGGCCATGGCAGGACTCATGACACGCGGCCTGGGACGGCGCATCGACGTGTTTGTGGGCACAGGCCTTTCACTGGCCGTAGGGGGCGCACTCCTCATCCTTCCCGGGCTGGCATGGGGCGGCACGCTCCCGTGCGTCACCCCCCGCGGACTCCTCATCCTGGCCATGCTCGTGTGCATCTCCACCACAGGCTTCGCCCTCTACAACAAGCTGCTCACCTGCAACCCCGTGGGGCGCGTGGCCATCTTCAACTCCCTGATACCCGTAATCGGAGCCGTGAGCTCATGCATGGTGCTCCAGGAGCCCTTCTACTGGAAATACGTGTGGGCCGGACTGCTGTCCGCCCTGGGCATCTTCATCATCAACCGCGGCAAGGAACAGCCGGCCAAATGAGCAGGTTTGCGGCAAATCGGCACCGAATAATTTGTGTAAGTAAATAAAATTGCCTAATTTTGCACCACAATTCACATAGAAATCATGTCAAAAGTCAGGTTTTCAGCCATAATCATCCCGTTCCTGTTTGCACTCAACCTGCTGGCACAGACCACCAACCAGGCCTATTGGACATACATTGACCGATACAAGGACATGGCCATCGACCAGATGCACAGATACTGCATCCCCGCCAGCATCACCCTGGCCCAGGGCCTGCTGGAAAGCAATGCCGGACGCAGCACACTGGCCACCCAGGCCAACAACCATTTCGGCATCAAGGTGGGCGGCACATGGAAAGGCCCCTATGTGCTGCGGAACGACGACGCGCCCAACGAAAAGTTTCGCAAGTACCGCACGGCGGCAGAAAGCTACGAGGACCACTCCAGGTTCCTGCAGGGAAAGCGCTACCAGGGTCTCTTCCAGCTCAGCATCACCGACTACCGCGGATGGGCCCACGGGCTGAAGGCAGCCGGCTATGCCACCAACCCCCGCTATGCCCAGTCGCTCATCAGCATCATCGAGCGGTTCGGCCTGTCGCAGTTCGACACCAGGCATCCCAAGAGCCGTCACCCCCGCTCCGCCGACAAGGCGGCCGCCTTCTTCGAGCGCCACATGGTGTACCACAACAACAAGAACTACTTCATCGTGGTGGAGGCCGGCGACGACATGGCCACCATCAGCAAGGCCACAGGCGTGAGCCAGCGCAAGCTCAGGCGCTACAACGAGCTGCCCAAGGGCTACGTGCTGCAGCCGGGCGACATCCTCTATCTGGAAAAGAAACAGAAGGAGGCCTCCAAGCAGTTCAAGGACAACCCCATCCACATCGTGGACTACAACCAGAGCATGCACGACATCGCCCAGCTCTACGGCATCCGCATAGACAGGCTCTACAAGCTCAACAGGCAAGGCCCCGACTATGTGCCCCGCATAGGCGACATCCTGCGCATCCGCTGACATCCCCGAACAAGACACATACAACCACACACTCACACACATAAAGAAGACATTATGATAACACTTTCCAACATCGCCATACAGTTTGGCAAACGCGTCCTCTACAAAGACGTGAACATGAAGTTCACCAACGGCAACATCTATGGAGTGATAGGTGCCAACGGTGCCGGCAAATCCACCCTTCTGAAGGCCATCAGCGGAGAACTGGAGCCCACCAAGGGAAGCGTGGAGCTGGGGCCGGGCGAACGTCTGAGCGTATTGAGCCAGGACCATTTCCAGTATGACCACTGCACCGTGCTCAACACCGTGCTGATGGGCCACACCACCATGTGGGAGGTGATGCAGGAGCGCGATGCCCTCTACAGCAAGCCCGATTTCAGCGACGAGGACGGCATCCGTGTGGCCGAACTGGAAGAAAAGTTTGCCGAGATGGGCGGCTACACGGCCGAAAGCGATGCAGCGGCACTCCTCTCGGGCGTGGGCATCAAGGAAGCCAGGCACAACCGCATGATGAGCGAGCTCAGCGCAAAGGAAAAAGTGCGCGTGATGCTGGCCAAGGCCCTCTTCGGCAACCCCGACAACCTGCTGCTCGACGAGCCCACAAACGACCTCGACCTGGACACCGTGCAATGGCTGGAGCAGTATCTGAGCGAATTCGAGCACACCGTGCTCGTGGTGAGCCACGACCGCCACTTCCTCGACTGCGTGTGCACCCACACCGTGGACATCGACTTTGGGAAAGTGACGCTCTTTGCCGGCAACTACAGCTTCTGGTACCAGAGCAGCCAGCTGGCCCTGCGCCAGGCACAGAACCAGAAGGCCAAGGCCGAGGAGAAAAGAAAGGAACTGGAAGAGTTTATCCGCCGATTTTCTGCCAATGTGGCAAAAAGCAAGCAAACGACCAGCCGCAAGAAGATGCTCGAGAAACTCAATGTGGAGGAAATCCGGCCCAGCACACGCAAGTATCCAGGCATCATCTTCCAGATGGAACGCGAGCCCGGCAACCAGATTCTGGAGGTGCAGGACCTCAAGGCCACAGCCGAGGACGGCACAGTGCTCTTCGACAACGTGAGCTTCAATGTGGAGAAGGGCGACAAGGTGGTGTTCCTGAGCCGCGACCCCAGGGCCATGACCGCCCTCTTCGAAATCATCAACGGCAACCGCCAGCCCGACCATGGCACCTTCAGCTGGGGCATCACCATCACCACGGCCTACCTGCCGCTGGACAACACCAGTTTCTTCAATTCCGACAAGAACCTGGTGGACTGGCTGAGCCAGTACGGCGAGGGCAACGAGGTGTATTTCAAGTCGTTCCTGGGCAGGATGCTCTTCAGCGGAGAAGAAGTGCTCAAGAAGGTGAACGTGCTCAGCGGAGGCGAAAAGATGCGCTGCATGATTGCACGCATGCAGCTCACGGGAGCCAACTGCCTCATCCTGGACACACCCACCAACCACCTCGACCTGGAAAGCATCCAGGCATTCAACAACAACCTGAAGCTCTTCAAGGGAAACATCCTCTTCAGCAGCCACGACCACGAGTTCATCGAAACCGTAGCCAACCGCATCATCGAGCTCACGCCCAACGGCATCATCGACAAGATGATGGAATACGACGAATACATCTCCAGCGACCCCATCAAGGAGCTCAAGACACGCCTGTACGGAGAATGACCACGCCCCCCACAAAAAAAAACTGGCACGGAAATTGTGAGCGGCAAGTTCAGTAACATCCTCCACAGCCTGAAGAAGAAGGCAGCACCAAGCGGAGGACACAAACCAAACAAACAAAACAATATGAAACCGACAGAAGATAAAGAACAGCAGACCGTCAGCCAACAGCAGGAAACCATCAGCAGCGAGCAGCCACAGCCCGGAACCGCAGAGGAAGCCCCCGCACAGGCCGAAGCCGGAGAAGGCACACCCGAAGAACCCACCACAGAGCAGCAGCTTGAAAAGGCCCGCGAGGAAATAGCAGAACTCAACGACCGGCTGCTGAGGAAGATTGCAGAATTCGACAACTACCGCAAGCGCACACTCAAGGAAAAGACCGAGCTCATCCTCAACGGCGGAGAAAAGATCATCACCGCCATACTGCCCGTGCTCGACGACATGGAGCGCGCACTCAAGAACATGCAGGATGCCGACGACGTGAAGGCACTGGCCGAAGGCGTGGAGCTCATCTTCAAGAAATTCCTGGACATTCTGGAAAAACAGGGAGTGAAGCCCATCGACACCGCAGGAGCCGACTTCAATGTGGACCTCCACGAAGCCATCGCCCAGCTGCCGGCTCCCCAGGATTCGCTGAAGGGAAAGGTGCTCGACTGCACCAAGACCGGCTACACACTCAACGAGAAGGTGATACGCCACTCGCAGGTTGTAGTGGGCCTCTAAAATCCATAACATACACATCAGAACATGGCAAAGAGAGATTACTATGAAGTACTGGGCGTGGCCAAGAACGCCTCGGAAGACGAGATAAAGAAGGCCTACAAGAAGATGGCCATCAAATACCACCCCGACCGCAATCCCGGAAACAAGGAGGCAGAAGAAAAGTTCAAGGAAGCGGCCGAGGCATACGATGTGCTCCACGACCCCCAGAAACGCCAGCGCTACGACCAGTTCGGCCACGAAGGGCTGAACGGTGCAGGAGGGTTCGGAGGCGGAGCCGGCATGAACATGGACGACATATTCAGCATGTTCGGCGACATCTTCGGAAACCATGCAGGCTTCGGAGGGTTCAGCGGCTTCGGCGGAGGCGCACCCAAGGCAGAGATGCGAGGCGGGAACCTGCGCCTGAAGGTGATGCTCACACTCAAGGAAGTGGCCACAGGAGTCACCAAGAAGTTCAAGGTGCGCAAGAACGTGCCGTGCACCCATTGCAACGGCACGGGCAGCGCCAACGGACAGGTGGACACCTGCCCCACCTGTCACGGCACGGGCTATGTAGTGCGCATGACCAACTCCCTCTTCGGACGCATGCAGACACAGAGCCCCTGCCCGCAATGCCACGGCACAGGCACCATCATCAAGGACAAGTGCACCCACTGCCATGGCGAAGGCGTGGTCATGGGCGAAGAGGTGATAGAGGTGAAGATTCCCGCCGGTGTGGCCGACGGAATGGTGCTCAACGTAGAAGGCAAGGGACATGCAGCCCGCAGGGGCGGCATACCCGGCGACATACAGGTGTACATAGAGGTGCAGAAGAGCGACGAATTCACGCGCGACAACAACAACCTCATCTACAACCTCCTGCTCGACCTCCCCACAGCCGTATTGGGCGGAAGCGTGGAAATCCCCACCCTGGACGGAAAAGTGAAGATAAAGATTGACCCGGGCACACAGCCCGGCAAGGTGATGCGCATCAGAGGCAAGGGACTGCCCGTGGTGCAAGGCTACGGCTACGGCATCGGCGACCTTATCGTGAACATCGGCATCTACATTCCCGAAACCCTGGACAAGGACGAGAAGCAGATGTTCGAAAAGATGAAGGGAAGCGACAACATGCAGCCCAGCACCACCAGCAGGAACAATTTCTTCAACCGATTCAAGAAAATGTTCAATGACCTATAAGGAAACGATTGAATACCTGTACAATGCAGCTCCAATGTTCCAGAACATCGGAGCTGGAGCGTATAAGGAAGGACTGGGCAATTCGCTGGCGCTGGACGAACATTTCGGCCACCCCCACAAGGCCTACAGGACCATCCATGTGGCAGGCACCAACGGCAAGGGGTCGGTGAGCCACACGCTGGCCGCCGTCCTGCAGTCGGCCGGCTATCATGTGGGGCTCTACACGAGCCCGCACCTGCTGGATTTCAGGGAGCGCATCCGGGTGGACGGCGTCATGATACCCCAGGAGCGTGTGGTGCAGTTCGTGGAAGACGAGCGAGCCTTCTTCGAACCGCTCCATCCCAGTTTCTTTGAGCTGACCACCGCATTGGCATTCAAATATTTCCAGGAAAAGAACGTGGACGTGGCCGTCATCGAGGTGGGCATGGGCGGACGGCTCGACTGCACCAACATCATCACACCCGTCCTCAGCATCATCACCAACATCAGCAAGGACCACACACAGTTCCTGGGCAAAAGCTTCACCGATATAGCCCGCGAAAAGGCCGGCATCATCAAGAAGGACGTGCCGGTGGTCATCGGCGAAACCAACGGCCGCTACAACGTGAAGAAGCTCTTCCTGCAGAAGGCACATGAAGCCGGCAGCCCCATCACCATAGCCGAGGAAAAAGGAGTGGTGCAGCAGACCGAGGAGCTCCCCTCCGGCACACGCACCTACAGGACCCTCCACTGGGGCTTCATCGAAGGCGGGCTGGGAGGACTCTGCCAGGTGAAGAACACAGCCACCATCCTCATCGCACTGCAGACACTCATCTCCATAGGGTTCAAGATTGGCTCCAGCCACGTGAAAAACGGATTCAAGCACGTGACCACGCTCACGGGACTGCAAGGACGCTGGCAGGTGTTGCAGCAGGAACCGTTCATCGTGTGCGACACGGGGCACAACCCGGGCGGGTTCGACTATCTGGTCAAACAGATCTCCCGGCAAACGTACGACAGGCTGCACATCGTCTTCGGCATGGTGGCCGACAAGGACGTGCGCTCGGTCGTCAACTTCCTGCCCAAGGGAGCAGCCTATTATTTCACACAATCCAGTGTGAAGCGCTCCATGCCTGCCGACGAACTGGCAGCCATCGCCGCCAAAGCCGGACTCAAAGGCAACATCTACACCAGTGTGGACCGTGCATTTGCAGCCGCCAAGACAAATGCCGGACCTGCGGATTTCATCTTTGTAGGAGGCAGCAGCTATGTGGTGGCCGATTTGTTAAAAACATTGAAATAAGCCTTTTTGCACTTTCTTTGTCATTTTTTTTGCCAATCATTTGTCCATATCGAATAAAATTACTAGATTTGCATTGAAATGTTCAATAAAAATCTAATATACGATGGACAATAAATTGATTTCTGGATTAAAGAAAGAAGATTTTGAGACTACAATCGAAGGCAAGAAGACAAGCCTTTACTCGTTGATTAACAGCCATGGAATGGAGGTGAGCATCACCAATTACGGGGGTGCCATCGTGGCCATTATGGTGCCCGACCGCGAAGGCAAGATGGCAAACGTGATTCAGGGGCACGATAACATCCAAGATTGCATCAGCAGCCCCGAGCCGTTCCTGAGCACACTCATCGGCCGATACGGCAACCGTATCTGCAAAGGACAGTTCGTGATGAACCAGAAAACCTACAGTCTGGCCATCAACAACGGACCCAACCACCTGCATGGAGGACCCACAGGTTTCCACGCACGCGTGTGGGATGCCGAACAGATAAACGGGCAGGAACTGGTGCTGCGCTATGTGTCGGCCTATTATGAAGAAGGCTTCCCCGGCGAGCTCACAATGACTGTGAAGTACTCCCTCACCGACGACGACGAACTGGTCATCGACTATCGGGGAACCACCAACAAGAAGACCGTCGTGAACATGACCAGCCACGGCTACTTCTCCCTTGCCGGCATCGGCAACCCCACACCCGAGGCAACCAACGTGATTTGCCAGATCAATGCCGACCACTACATCCCCATCGACGAAACATCCATCCCCACAGGCGAAATCCTGAAGGTAGAGGGCACACCCTTCGACTTCCGCATACCACATGCCGTGGGCGACATGATAGATGCCGACGACGAGCAGATCAGGAACGGTGCTGGCTACGACCATTGCTTTGTGCTCAACAAGCACGAACCCGGAGAACTGAGCTTTGCAGCCAAGATAGTAGAGCCCATGAGCGGCCGCAGCATGGAAGTGTACACCACAGAACCCGGCGTGCAGTTCTATAGCGACAACTGGGCCAACGGCTACAGAGGCCAGTTCGGAGCCACATTCGGCCGCAGAAGCGCCCTCTGCTTCGAAGCTCAGCATTTCCCCGACAGCCCCAACCGCCCCTATTTCCCCAGCGTCATCCTGCGCCCGGGCGAAGTGTACAAGCAGAAGACCGTCTACCGCTTTGGTGTGGAATGATGCTTCCCGCTATTTAATATATAATGTAAGAAACAACATCAATTAAATATTCACAAATTAAAATCATCAAAAACTAATGGCACAAAAATCAAAACAATGGGCTGCCATCATCATGATGTTTGCCCTCTTCGCAATGATTGCCTTCGTGACAAACCTTTGTTCCCCCATGGCGGTAATCGTGCAGAATCAGTTCGGAGTTTCTGAACTCCAGTCTCAAATCGGCAACTATGCCAACTTTATCGCCTATCTGGTAATGGGTATACCCAGCGGTATGCTCATCGTCAAGTTCGGCTACAAGAAAACTGCCCTGCTGGCCATCACCATAGGCATCATCGGCCTGCTGCTGGAGTGGCTCTCTGGTGAAGCTGAGAGCATGTGGATTTATCTGGCAGGCGCCTTCATCAGCGGCTTCTGCATGTGTATGCTCAACGCTGTGGTCAATCCTATGCTCAACCTGCTTGGCGGCGGCGGCAAGACCGGCAACCAGCTCATCCAGATTGGCGGTTCCTTCAACTCTGCTGCCGGCGTGGCCGTATACATCATCATGGGTGCACTCATCGGCGAGGTGACCAAAGACACCGCCATCACCGATGCCACCCCTGCCCTGTTCATCGCACTGGCCATTTTTGTGGCCGCCTTCCTCGTGCTGTTCTTCACCAAGATTGAAGAGCCCGAACAGGCTCCCGTAGAATTCGATCTCATCAAAGGCGCACTCAAATACCGCCACTTTGCCCTCGGTACTCTGGCCATCTTCGCCTATATGGGTGTAGAAGTGGGCACTCCCACCTACATGATCAAGTACCTCACCTCTGATGTAGGCATCACCGCAGGTGTGGCCACACTCATCGCAGCCGTCTACTGGCTGTGCATGTTCATCGGCCGTACTGTGGGCGGAAGCCTGGGCGGCAAGGTGAGCGGCCGTACGATGGTAGCCACCGTGTCTACAGCAGCCATCATCCTTCTGCTCTTCGGCATGTTTGCACCTGCCGACATCACCACCAACGTTCCCGGTGTTGACTGGGGCAAGCTGGAAGTAATCTGGGTGGAAGTGCCCATAGGTATTGCAGCCTTTATCCTGGTGGGTCTGTGCAGCTCCGTCATGTGGGGCGGCATCTTCAACATGGCCGTAGAAGGCCTGGGCAAGTACACGGCAGCAGCCAGCGGCATCTTCATGACCATGGTGTTCGGATGCGCTGTGATGGTGGCCGTACAGGCTGGTGTAGCCGACATGACCGGCGACTATCTGACCAGCTACTGGGTGCCCATCGCATGTGCAGCCTACATCCTCTTCTATGCCCTCATCGGCTCTCGCGTCAAGAAAACAGCCTGACGACAAACAACCAACAAAATATTTCAATAATATAACTCTCAAAACAAAAAAACACATTTTATGAAACTCACAATTGAAGATGTAAGAAGCCGCTTCATCAAGCATTTTGATGGCAGCACAGGATTTGTTTATGCTTCTCCTGGCCGAATCAACCTCATCGGTGAGCATACCGACTATAACAACGGATTTGTATTCCCAGGAGCCGTACAGCAGGGCATGATTGCTGAAATCAAGCCCAATGGCACACGCACCGTGCGTGCATACAGCATCGACCTGAAGGACTACACAGAGTTCTCGCTCGACGACCCCAAGGGACCCAACGCCACATGGGCACGCTATATCTTTGGCGTGTGCCGTGAGATGATGGAGCTGGGTGTTCCCGTGGAAGGATTCAACACGGCCTTTGCCGGCGACGTGCCTCTGGGAGCAGGCATGAGCAGTTCTGCAGCATTGGAGAGCACCTACGCCTTCGCGCTCAACGACCTGTGGGGCGAAAACAAGATTGAGAAGATGGAACTGGCTTGTGTGGGCCAGCGCACAGAGCACAAGTATGTAGGCTGCAACTGCGGCATCATGGACCAGTTTGCCAGCGTATTCGGAAAGGCCGGCTCCCTCATGCGTCTCGACTGCCGTAGCGGCGAATACCAGTATTTCCCCTGGAACCCCAAGGGCTACAAGCTGTTGCTGGTGAACAGCTGTGTGAAGCACGAACTGGCCGGCTCTCCCTACAACGAGCGACGTCTGCAATGCGAGCATGTGGCTGCCGTCATCAAGGAAACACATCCCGAAGTGGAATCGCTTCGCGACGCCACAATGGAAATGCTCGACGAGGTGAAGGGCAAGATCACCGGCGACGAATACAAGCGCGCACGCTACGTGATTGGAGAAGTTGAACGCGTATTGGCTGTCTGCGATGCACTGGAGCACGACGACTACGAGATGGTGGGCAAGATGATGTACGAAACCCACTACGGACTGAGCAAGGAATATGAGGTCAGCTGCGAAGAACTCGACTTCCTCAACGAGGTTGCCAAGGAAGAGGGCGTTACCGGCTCCCGCATCATGGGCGGCGGCTTCGGTGGCTGCACCATCAACCTGATTGCCGAGGAGCTCTACGACCACTTCAAGGAAGTAGTGAAGAAGAAGTTTGCCGAAAAATACGGCAAGGAGCCCATCCTCATCGATGTGGTTATCGGCGACGGTGCCCGCAAGCTCTGCTAAGCCAGACCCTATCCGGGTTTCCCAATAAATAGAGTTGGAGGCAAACACGTCTTACAGGTGTCTGCCTCCAACTCTTTCATTGTATCATCATTTCTCAAAGAAGATATACCTACTTTGCCCGAGAAGTATATCTTCTATCGGGGATGAAGTATATCTTCCCCGAAATATCAGTAGCAATGGCTATAATTGCTGCAAACGGGCAATGTACTTGCCCAGGATGTCAAATTCCAGGTTCACCACAGAGCCCACGCCCACCTGCTTGAAATTGGTATGCTCGAACGTGTAGGGGATGATGCACACCTGAAACGTATTGGATGTGGGACGGCAAACCGTGAGGCTGACACCATTGACCGTGACACTCCCCTTGTCCACTGTGAAATAGCCCCGGCGTTTCATCTGCTCATCAAAGTCATATTCGAATGTAAACTGCGTGCTGCCTTCCTGGTCCTGCACATCGGTGCACCGGGCCGTACAGTCCACATGCCCTTGCACAATGTGCCCGTCCAGCCTGCCGTTCATCAGCATCGAGCGCTCCACATTCACGCTGTCACCCACTTCAAGCAGCCCCAGATTGGTGCATTCAAGTGTCTCACGCATAGCCGTAACCGTATAGGTGTTGTCCGTGAGCTCCACAACAGTCAGGCACACACCATTGTGGGCCACACTCTGGTCAATGGACAATTCGCCCACAAACGAACATGTCAACGTAAAGTGAACATTATCCTTCTCTCGTGCAATTCCGACCACTCGGGCCGTTTCTTCAACTATTCCAGAAAACATGGTTCCTTATTGTATTTAATTAAACAGACGCAAAGTTAGGGATTTTCTGCCAATTTGCCAAACAAGTAATTGTTATCAATAGATAAAAAAACTGATACTGTCGAAAATTAAGAAAAAAATTCTATAATTAAGAACTTCAATATTTGCGAATCCCGACAATAGGCAATACCTTTGGAGCGGAATTTGACACTAAAGTATAGAAACGCAAGATGAAAAAACAACTATTGCTATTGGCCTTTTCCACCAATATTGGCCTGTTTGCCTCGGCACAGAACGAATGGAGTTTGCAGGACTGTCTCAACTATGCACTCCAGAACAATATCCAGATTCAGAAGAATCGCGTCAGCGAGGAAGAAGGCGAAGTGAACCTGTGGGGCGACAAGGGAGCGCTCTTCCCCAGCCTGTCGTTCAACACGAGCCAGAGCGTGGGTTACAGGCCCTTTGAGGAAAACACGGCCATCGTGCAGAACGGCCAAGTGACCAATACCAGTAACAAGTGGACCTATCAGGGCTCCTATGGATTGAATGCATCCTGGACCGTATGGAACGGAGGCATCAACCGCAAGAACATCGAACAGCAGGAGGTGCAGAACAAGATATCCCAGCTCACCACAGAACAGAGCGAACTCACCATCCAGGAATCCATCACCAAACTGTATGTGCAGATCCTGTACACCCAGGAGGCGCTGAAGGTGAACGAGAAACTACAGGAAACAGCCCAAAGCCAATATGAACGGGGGGTGGAAATGATGAACCAGGGACAGATGGCCAAGGCCGACGTGGCACAGCTGGAGTCGCAGCTGAGCACAGCCAAATACAATGTGGTGAACAGCCACACACAGATTGCCGACTACAAACGCCAGCTGAAAGCCCTGCTTGAACTGGGCATAGACAAGCCGTTTGCCGTGGCCACCATCACACCGGACGACGAGGATGTGCTCACCCTTATCCCCAGCGCATCGGATGCCTACCAGTCGGCACTGGACACGCGTCCGGAAATCAAGAGTGCAGAGCTGGGCATCGAGCAAGCCAATCTGGCGCTCGACATCGCCCGCAGGGGATTCCTGCCCACGGTGAGCATGAGTGCCAGCATGGGCGACAGCCACTATAGCGCATCCAGCAAGGATGCAGGAGAGCAAATGAAAACCAACCTGAACATGAGTGCTGGCGTGAACGTGCGCGTGCCCATCTTCGACAACCGCAGAAACCGCACCAACGTGAAACTGGCCAAGCTGCAAAAGGCCACCAGCCAGCTGTCGCTCCAGGACCAGAAGACCACACTCGCAAGCACCATAGAACAATATTGGCTCAACGCCAGCAACAACCAGCAGAACTATCTGGCAGCAAAAGACCGCGTGAAAAGCGAAGAGGCCAGCTATGAACTGCTGAACGAGCAATTCCAGAACGGGCTGAAAAACGTGGTGGAGGTGATGCAGGGACGCGACAATCTGCTGAGTGCGGAACAGGACATGCTGCAAAGCAAATACACCACCCTCCTCAATATCCAGTTGCTGAAATTTTATATGGGCGAGAAAATAAACCTTTGAACGCCACAGGTGTCAATATAGCAGGCAGAAAATAAAAAAAGGACTGACATACTCAATGTCCAATAAAAAAGAAAAAAATTCCAAGACAATGAAACATAACCAAATCCTTGGCATGACTCTGACAACGGTTATTGCCATAGCCGTATGTGGATGCACAAAGAAACCGCATGTCACATACAACATAACAGAAGTGCAGAAACAGGACATCACCACCAGTGTGACCGCAACCGGCACCATCGAACCCGTAACAAGTGTGGACGTGGGCACACAGGTGAGCGGCATCGTCAGCAAGCTCTATGTGGACTACAACAGCGTGGTGAAGGCCGGGGACGTGATTGCAGAACTCGACCGCACCAACCTGATTAGCGAACTCAACAGCGCCAAGGCCAACCTGAACAGTGCCCAGAGCGAGCTCAACTACCAGCAGGCGAATTTCGACCGCTACCAAGCGCTGTTCGACAAGGGGCTCATCAGCACAAACGACTATGAGCAGGCCCGTCTCACCTATGTGAAGGCAAAGCAAACGCTAACCAACCAGCAGGAGAATGTGAAGAAGGCCCAAACAAACCTCGGCTATGCCACCATCACAAGCCCCATCGACGGCGTGGTGCTGAGCAAGGAAGTGGAAGAAGGCCAGACAGTGGCCAGTAGCTTCAACACCCCCACCCTCTTCACCATTGCACAGGACCTCACGGACATGCGCGTGATTGCCGATGTAGACGAAGCAGACATAGGCGAAGTGAAGGAAGGGCTGCGCGTAACCTTCACCGTGGATGCCTTCCCCGATGACGTGTTTGAGGGAAGCGTTACACAGGTGCGCCAGGAAGCCACCACAGAGAGCAATGTGGTCACCTACGAGGTCGTAATCAGCGCCCCCAACCAGGACCTGAAGCTGAAGCCCGGGCTCACGGCCAACGTAACCATCTACACCCTGGAACTCAGCGATGCCCTGGCTGTCCCCACCAAAGCCCTCCGGTTCACCCCCAACGAGATCATGCTTGCCGAAGGTGAGTCCATCAACGATGTGGAAGCCAAGCAGAAGGTGTGGACCAAGCAGGGAGATGTGCTGCAGGCCATTGCCGTGGAAACAGGGGTAACCAACGGCACCATCACACAGGTTGTGAGCGGTCTGGAACCTGGCACACAGGTAATAACGGACATTGAAACGGCACAGGCAGAGGAAGAAACCACCACCCAGCAGAACAGCAATCCTTTCATGCCCAAGCCCAGAAACAGAAACCAGAACCAGAAAAAGAAATAAGGACACATGCAGACAGCAGGCACGAATACGGGCAGCTCACCACGCAAGGTCGTGATAGAGCTGCAGAACGTGAAACGGGAGTTTCGCGTAGGCAGCGAAACAGTAAAGGCCTTGCGTGGAGTGAGTTTCAAGATATACGAGGGCGAGTTCGTGACCATCATGGGCACATCCGGCTCTGGCAAGAGCACCCTGCTCAACCAGTTGGGGTGCCTTGACACGCCCACGAGCGGCGAATACATCCTCGACGGGAC